>CAZRIL010000001.1:0-155456 GCA_964600115.1 uncultured Chthoniobacter sp.
ACGGCCGGAATCTTTCCACCGGCAACATGATCAAGCTCGGCGAAGCGGTCGGCATCATCGCCGCGCAGTCGATCGGCGAGCCCGGCACCCAGCTCACCATGCGTACCTTCCACGTCGGTGGAACGGCCAGCCAGACCTTCAAGCAGCCGGTTGTCAAAGCCAAAAACGAAGGCGTCGTCCGGTTCAACGAGCTCAAAGTCGTCGAAACCAGCGAGGGCACATTCGTTGTTCTCAATAAGAACGGCACGGTCAGCCTCCATGCTCCCGATGGGCGCGAACTCGAAAGCCACAACATCGTGGTGGGTTCGGTCATCTCGGTTGCCGACGGGGCCAGCGTCAAGAAAGGCGAGACCTTCATCCAGTGGGATCCTTACAACGTTCCGATCATCACCGAGAAAGTCGGCCGGATTGAATTCCGCGACATGATCCCGGGCGTCACGATCCGCAAGGAAGTCGATGAGGCCACCGGAGTCATGGGAACGGTCGTCATCGAGCACAAGGAGGATCTTCACCCGCAGATCGTCATCATGGACGAAGCGAAGAAGAACGTCCTCGCCAGCTACTCGATTCCCGCTGGGGCTCACATCGAGGTCAAGGAAGGCTCGAAAGTCCCGGCCGGTCAGCGTCTCGCGAGAACTCCCCGCAAGATCGCAAAGACCAAGGATATCACCGGCGGTCTGCCGCGTGTTGCCGAACTCTTTGAAGCCCGCCGTCCGAAGGATGCCGCGGAGATCGCAAAGATTGATGGCATCGTCGATATCGGAGGCACCGTCCGCGCCAAGCGCCGCCTCATCGTCACCGATCCGGAAACCAAGGCCGAGGAAGAGCATCTCATTCCGCTCAACAAACACATTATCGTTTTCAAAGGCGATACTGTGAAGAAGGGGCAGCAGCTTACAGAAGGGCCCGTCGTGCCACACGAAATCCTGGAGGTCTGCGGACCACAGGAGCTCCAGGAGCACCTGCTCAACGAAGTGCAGGAGGTCTACCGCCTCCAGGGCGTTGAAATCAACGACAAGCACATCGAAATCATCGTCCGCCAGATGCTCCGCAAGGTTAAAATCACAGAGCCCGGTGACACCGGTCTCCTGTGGGGCGACCAAGTGGACCGCCTGGCCTTCGAAGCGGAAAACGAACGCGTCATCGAGAAGGGCGGCAAGCCCGCCGAAGCCAGCCCGGTCCTCCTGGGCATCACCAAGGCTTCGCTCGAGACCGATAGCTTTATTTCCGCCGCATCATTCCAAGACACCACACGTGTATTGACCGAGGCTGCAACACTTGGCAAAGTGGACAGGCTGCGGGGCTTCAAAGAAAACGTCATCATGGGGCATCTCATTCCGGCCGGCACTGGTTTCCAGTCCCACCGCGAGACCGAGATTGTTCTCCTGGGCGATGCGCTTGAGGCTGAGCCGAATCCTGAACCCGAAAAAGCCGCCAGCTAAGAGATCCCATGTCCGAAGAAACATCCCAATATCCAAACGTCGAACTCATGACCGAACTGCTCGAAGCCGGCGTGCACTATGGACACCAGACCAAGCGCTGGAATCCGAAGATGCGCTCCTACATCCTCGAAGAAAAAAATTCCATTTACATCATCGATCTGGCCCAGACAGTGGACCAGCTCTCGCGTGCCACGGAATACCTGACAAACCTCGCCCGTGGCGGAGGAAAAATCCTCTTCGTCGGAACGAAGAAGCAGGCGCAGGAAGCAGTCCGCGAAGCAGCAACCGCCACAGGGCAGCTCTTCGTCAACCAGCGCTGGCTCGGCGGAACGCTCACCAACCTGACCACCATCCGGAAGAGCGTCGCCCGCCTGAAGGAAATCCAGGCATCGGAGAAGACCCCGGCTTTCGCGAAGATCAACAAAGCTGAAGCGGCGGCCATCCGCCGTGAAGGCGCCAAGCTCCTCCATAATCTCGAAGGAATCGTTAACATGGAGAAGCTTCCGGATGCCCTCGTGGTCATCGACACCCTCCGCGAGGAGATTGCCGTCGCCGAGGCCAACCGGTTGAAGATCCCGATCATCGCCATCGTTGACACGAACTGCGACCCGGAAAAAATCGAATACCCGATCGCCGGCAACGACGATGCGATCCGCTCGATCCGCGTCATCCTCCAGAAGCTCGTGCAGTCGATCATCGAGGCCAAGGGCGCCGTCAAGACCGCCCCTTCCGAGTTGGCTGCCGTCTCCGAATAAAAACGAGTCTTAAGTTTTAAGTGTGAAGTATTAAGCGCACGCACGTCCGGACGCTTTCTTCCCTTAATACCTAAGGCTTAATACTTAATACTTTTATGTCCGAAATATCCGCCTCAGTTGTCAAAGAGCTCCGCGAAAAAACAAACGCGGGAATGATGGATTGCAAACGTGCCCTCACCGAAGCCAACGGGGATCTGGCAGCCGCTGAAGACATTCTCCGCAAGAAGGGGATCGCCAGCGCCGGTAAAAAATCCTCCCGCGTCGCCAAGGAGGGTGCCATCGCATCATATATCCACCTTCAGGGCAAAGTGGGCGTTCTGGTCGAGATCAACTGTGAGACCGACTTCGTGGCGAAAAACGACATCTTCCGCGACTTTGTCAAGGATGTGACGCTTCACATCGCCGCTTCAAATCCGCTCTACGTCAGCCGGGACCAGGTGCCTGAAAAACTGATCCTCGCCGAACGCGAGATCTATGCGGCTCAGGTGATGGGCAAACCCGCAAACATCATTGAAAAAATCGTGGACGGTAAGGTCGACAAGTTTTTCAGCACGATCTGCCTGCTTGAGCAGCCGTTCATCAAGAACCCCGACCAGACGATCAAGGATCTCCTCACCAGCAAGATTGCCGAACTCGGCGAGAACATGATCATCCGCCGGTTCACCCGCTACATGGTGGGTGAGGATCTGGGAGAGTAAGCAGCCGGTTGCCCCCCCCGCAACATGAGATTCCGCATTGCGGTTTTTCCTGTAGCGGAACACGGAACGTGTTTCGTAAAAGCTGTTTTCTGGATTAGCACACACGCACGGTGCGCCCGTGCCCGCTGAACAAGCATTGCGAATGCCCGTTTTTCCCCATGCACGGATATACTTCGCGCTCTGCCTGGTTCTATCCGGGCTGGGGATCCAGAATTTGCCTGGAGCTGACGACAGGCGCGTCCATGTAAAATACTGGGACAAGTGGACCGGTTTTGAAGCGGATGCCATGCGGCGGGTGGTTGATGATTTCAATGCCAGCCAGGAGCGCATCCTTGTCGAGTATAACTCGGTAAGCCAGATCGACCGGCGGCTCATGCTTGCTACAGCCGGGGGAGTTCCGCCGGACGTTGCAGGAATCTGGGTGGTGAATCTCCCGGTCTATGCGGAAAATAATGCCCTCACTCCTCTCGACAGGCTCGCGGAAAGTGCCGGGATAAAGGGGAGCGACTACATTCCGGTTTTTTGGAATTTGTGCCATTATCGCAACCACCTCTGGGCGCTCCCGTCAACGCCCAGCAGCACCGCGCTAATCTACAACAAAAAAATGTTCCGCGAGGCGGGATTGGATCCGGAAAAACCGCCAAAATCGATTACCGAGCTCGAGGCCTTCAACGAAACGCTCACCCGGCGTTCGGCAACCGGAAGGTTGGAGACGATCGGCCACAGCCCTGAAGAACCCGGCTGGTGGAATGGACTCTGGGGATACTGGTTCGGGGGCAGCATGGTGGAGGGTTCGAAAGTCACTGCCACCTCGCCGGAAAACCTCGCTGCCTACAGGTGGGTGCAATCGTATCCGGAACGTTTCGGGGCCGATCGGCTCCTGGCATTGCGCGATGGGTTCGGGAATTTTGCCTCTCCACAAAACCCCTTCTTTACCGGACGTGTCGCCATGGTCCTCCAGGGAACCTGGATCTACAACTTTATCAAAAACTATGCGCCGCCGGATTTCGAGTGGGGCGTGGCTCCATTTCCAACGGCCGATCCGTCTAAACTCAAGGACGTGACGATTGTCGAATGCGACCTTCTCGTGATTCCGGCCGGAGCAAAGCACCCGAAGGAGGCTTTCGAATTCATTCGCTATGTCAACTCGCAGGGACCGATGGAAAAGCTGTGCCTCGGCCAGCGGAAATTCAGCCCGTTCGTGGAATGCAGCCCGGAATTTTTCAAATCCCACCCGAATCCTTTCATCAGGACGTTTCTCGAGCTGGCAAAAAGCCCGAATGCCCGCACCATTCCTCCGGTGACCACCTGGGCCGAGTATGCCGCTGACATGAAAAATGCCGTCACCCGGATCTGGACGGGCGAAGCCACGGCGGAAGTGGCGCTGGCAGATGTTCAGAAACGCCAGCAAAAGAATCTCGACCGGCGCATGGAGCGCTGGCACCGGAATGAGGCCGGGCTCACCAAGCTCTGGAACGAACAATGACCGGCCAGGAACGCCATAATCTGAAGGCCGGGTTGCTCTTCATCAGCCCTTGGATCCTGGGATTTCTTGCGCTCTGCGCCTACCCGCTTGTCAGCTCGATCTATTTCTCTCTGTGCGACTATTCCGTTTTGTCGCCAGCCGTGTATATCGGTACACAGAATTACCGGGACCTTGCGGGCGATGAGGTTTTCTGGACGGCGCTCTACAATACATTTTTCTTTGCCGCGTTTGCGATTCCGCTCGGGCTCATCGTTTCGATCGGCCTGGCGGTTCTGCTCAACTTCGAGGCCTGCGGCCGGGGAATCTTCCGCACGATCTTTTTTCTCCCGTCCCTTGTGCCGATGGTCTGCCTCGCAGTGCTCTGGCAGTGGATGCTCAACGGGGAACTCGGCCTCGTTAACAGCACGATCAATCCGGTGCTGGATGTCTTCAATCGTGCGCTAGGCACGCATTGGCAGGCACCGAACTGGCTGGCCGAGGCCAGGTTCGCCAAATGGGGAATCATATTCACCGTCCTCTGGGGCGTGGGCAATGCGGTTGTGATCTTCCTTGCCGGCTTGCAGGATGTTCCCCGTCATCTGTATGAATCCGCCGACATCGACGGCGCGAGCTTCTGGCAGAAAACCCTCCACATCACCCTGCCAATCATCTCCCCTGTTATCTATTTCAACATGATCATGGGCTTGATCGGTTCTTTTCAGGTCTTCGCCGTGCCTTACGTGATGACCGGCGGAGGGGACGGCCCCGGGCGCTCGCTCCTCTTTCTGGCGACCTATCTCTACCAGAACGCTTTTGATTATTGGAACATGGGCTACGCTTGCGCGATCGGGGTCATCCTCTTCGGAATCATTCTCCTGCTTACCTTCGTCTCCAGCAGGATTTCCGAACGCCACGTCTACTACGCCGGAAAATAGCCATGGCCCTCCACCGGACTAATCTGCTCGCGCGCATCCTGATCTACGGAGCCCTCGTGCTTGCGGCGATCGCTTTTCTGGCACCATTCGCATGGATGGTTTCCACCTCGCTCAAACCGCTCAACGAAACGATGTCGCTGCCCCCGCGCTGGATCCCGGGTGAAATCCACTGGGAGAATTATCCTGATGCGATTCGCGAGATGCGGTATTTCTGGCGCTACGCGGGAAACTCGCTCCTTCTTTGCCTGCTGAGCGTGGTCGGGACAGTTACCAGCAGCGCGCTCGCCGCCTATGGGTTTTCCCGGATCGAGTGGAAGGGACGTGACACCGTCTTCATGATTCTGCTTGCGACCATGATGGTGCCCTTTCCCGTGGTCATGGTGCCCATCTACGGACTCTTCAAAGAGCTGGGCTGGATCGGGACATTCAAACCCCTGTGGGTGCCGGCATTTTTTGCAGGGGCGTTCAACGTCTTCCTCCTCCGGCAGTTTTTTCTCGGCCTGCCGAAGGATATCTCTGAAGCCGCGCGGATCGATGGGTGCTCGGAGATTGGGATTTTCTTCCGCGTGATCCTCCCGCTCTGCAAGCCTGCTCTCCTCGTGGTCGGGCTGTTCCAGTTTCTCTTCACCTGGAACGACTTTTTGGGACCTCTGATCTACCTCACCGAGCAAAAGGATTTCACGCTTGCGCTCGGCCTGCAGAGTTTTCAGAGCCAGCAGGGCGGGACCGCGTGGCACCACCTTATGGCCGCCTCCACGCTCGTAGTCCTGCCGGTCATCGTTCTCTTTTTCTTCACGCAAAAGTCGTTCATCGAGGGAATCGCGACGAGCGGGGCTAAGAATTGAGGGCCTTCCTGATTGAACCCGGAAACATCTTTTCCTGCAGCGGAACGGGGAACCCGTTTCGCAAAAGCGGTTTGCGCATTTAGTTTGCCGCCTGTGGGATGGGAACGATGACGGGCCGCGGTGTGCTCAGAAACAACCACTTTGCATCGATTTCCTTCAGCGTGTCCTGCCACCCAGGCCTCTGTCCCAGCACTTTCTCGAGCGCGTCCCACTTTTTATGGTAGTCGAGGCCGTGGCTCCACAGATGCCCGACATACCCGCAAAACACCGGCCGTCCGAGGAGCATCACAGGACTATTGTAATCCGGCTGGATCGCGATGCGATCCTCGAATGGAACGTCTTCCAGTAACTTGGCTGTCTCGGCAAGCTCCGAGCGCGTCGTAAGCTTGTATCCGTGCCGTCCGTCCAGTCCGCCCACCAACGAGATGGCACCCGAGAAGAAGAGCAGGAAGCAGAGGAGCCCCCGCAGCGGGACCGGCCAATTTTGGATCATGTTCCAGAGAAACGGGGCACAGGCCAGCCAGGCCCAGAGAAAGAGCTTGGTATTGTCCCACTCCCACGGGGCGAAACTCACGAAGCAGCAGATCAAAAAAACAAAGAGCCCGGTGCCTGCAAAGCACATTGCTTCCTTGTCCTGGGCCCTGCCGATCTTCAAGCCGAGAAGGCAAAGAAGAAGAAGCGAAATCCCGAAATTCCAAATCCAGAACAACCAGACCCTGCCTGCAAGCCACGTGGTATCCGGAGTTCTCACGTAGGCGAGCCACATATCGCTTTCCTGCATCCAGCCCGGCATCCAGCGCAATCCGGACGCCGCAGAAAAATGGCCGGTGACAAAAAATATGCCAACCGTTGCAGGCACGAACGCGCAGGCCACGAAGATCGCAAGAAATTTGCGCTGAGCAGGATTCACGAGGAACGCACAGGCCAGAACCAGGCTGAGAAACACGAAGGCGTGCGCGTTGAAGAGAGGCATCGTTGCGTAGAGCAAAAACATGATCCATCGCGGCACGCCGGACCCGCTTCCGAAAAGATCCTCTCTCCATGCGCAGAGGAGAAAGAGCCCGCTTGGAAGGGCGTAGAGAAGGCCGCGCTGAGTGACCAGCATCGTGAGAAAAAAGTTTTTCCACGGCAGTTCGGCCTGAAAATCCTGGATAATCCCTGTTTTGAAAATCAGGAAGCCAGCCAGCCCCCCGTTGAACAGCAACGCCGCAATCGCAAACGCCCCGCCCCACCGCCAGAGTGCCCACCCCGAAAGCATCGCTCCCAGCAGCCCGACCCAGATAAGCCCCCGTTCCACCGGCACCCCGATGCAAAGAAGGAGCGAGTTGAACAAATCCATCCCGAGCGGATAGGTCAACGGGACCCCGGCAAGGATGGGACTTGCAGGCCAGAAGTCCACCCCGCCAGCAAGGTAGCGGATCATGTGGAGATGCAGCGAAATGTCCCCGAGATTATTGGGGGAGAGGACCCGCCACTCGTCACCGACCGGGTAGAGCAACCAGAGAAATGCCCGCATCGAAACCAGGGCGAACAGGACGAGCATCAGGACGTCCCAGGCGTTCGGGGACGGCTCCCTCCCGGCTCGGATTCCCTGCCATGCAAAAAATGCCGCCGCAAATCCGATGGCAAATGCCACCCATGCCAGATGCTGCGAAAGACCTTCCAGCGGAAACGCGAGGGCAACGGCAGAAGTCACGGTTGCGGCAACGAAGACCAAGCAGGCGCCGGCGGTTCTCACCTCAATAGTCCCCTTCCAGCTGTGCGGGTGTCACGATGTGGTAACCGCGCTTCTTCGTGGAGTGGGTGCTCGACCTCCAGGAGAACCGTGTGGTCGCCTTGGACGATCAGCAGATTTTGAAGCGCGGCCATGAATGGCAATTTGTTACATCAGCCCGGAGAAGTTGTCCGCGAAAATGATGGGAAATTATGCGCTCCGAATGCCTCCATTCCGGCTCACCGGCGGGTTGGATGTTCGAGGCGAAGCATGCGGAGATTTTGGATATCCCCCCCGGTCCGTCCATGCCCGGCTGGTCCCGTTTACAAAACTTTGATGCGGCCGCATCAAAGTTTTGTAAGACAAAATTGCCTGAAAATCCCCGTAAATCCGCGTGGTTGCGAGATCGCGGCGTTGAAACTGCGGAGCTTGGGGCGGCTTTGAAGGCCAGCCCGGCGGAGTGGTGATCTTGGATGAACCGGCAGACAACGAGCCATCCGGATGCGCATGCTCCGGCCGGCCTCAATCTGGGATTACCAGCCGCTGGCCGGTTTTCCGCTTCTGAAATCGTGCCACAGATTGTCATTGGTGTGAACAATCAGGGCCTTGGCCAGGATCGAGAGATTGTCCTTTTCCAGCAGTCCCCTCAACTGGCCGCCTTGATCAGTTCATTGGTTCCAATATTCCTCGGTGGCCGGGGAGAGGTGTCTTTCATTTGTTTTTGGGATTGAACTCGGGAACGCCGCCGAAGTATTCGGAAAAAACCGCCGCAGAGAAGTAGGCGGTGCATTCCTCCTGGGCGCTCCGGAGGTGGAAATTCCGTTTGAAGTAGGCCTGAGTCAAGTGCTTTTCGACCTCCGCTTCGCGGGCTTTTTCGACCGCAATGAAACCGGCATTCCAGTCCGACGGCATCTGGGTTTTGTTGTAGTAGCCCACGCGGGTGAAGTCCCCGAGCATCCACGGGAGGGGATAGTAGCTGTCGAGGAGAATGAGTCCGCTCAGATGGTAATTGCCCGCATCCTTTGAGGCGAGGGTCAGGAGGGGGTCGGTGAACTGGAAAATCTCCGGGTAGGTCTGCACGTAGACATAGGGTTCCGAGTCATCACAGAACTTCTCAAAATTCAGGCGCCAGCAGATGACCAGAGACCCCGCCAGAAGCGGTGCCATCACCAGCCATGGCAGAAACTGCTTCTTCCAACGATCGGCGACCTCCCCGAGCAGTCCGCCCAAGATGAGGTAGAAGGGCCAGATCATGGAAATAATGCACCAGGGAGTTTTGTAGGGGATAATGGAGTATGCGAGGAGCACGCCTCCGGCCATGATCGCGGTGTAGCGGAAGCGTGCGTCCGATGGTGCCACGTATCGGATGCAGGCGGCCAGACCCGCCAGCGCCGGCCATTCATAGCGCCACATCAGGAACACCCAGTAGTAGTTCAGCGGCCCGATCTGTTGGCCCGTTTTTTCGTGGCCCGCCGCTTCGACTCCGGTCTTAAACCAGGCGGAAAATGTCTGGTAGAGCCCTTTCAGCGAGCTGAAATCGAGGAAATTCCCCGAGTAGAAAAACACGATGAGAAGTATCGAAATTCCGCAGGCAAGAATTGCATCGTCGCGGGTCCAAAGCTGTTTTGCGAATGGAAGCGATGGACGCGATGGCACAATCCGCTGCCATCCCCACAGGACAAGCCCGGCGAGAAGAAAGGATCCCGCGTGCATGAGGTAGGTCTCCTTGGTCAGAACCAAACCCGCGACCGACAAGACCGCCGTGTAAAAATACCTCCGTTCTCCGGATTTCCAAAGCCCGAGGATACCCCAAAGGAGAAGCATCGAGAACAGCGCCTGCCAGGATTCATGGATCGAATACCGACCGTAGAAAACATAGGCCGGCGAGACCGCCATCGCCATGGCCGCGATTCTGGCGGTGCGGGCCCCGAAAAAATCCCGAAACCTGAGGATCGCCCAGATGCAGAGCATGCTTGCGAGGACTGCGGGCAGGCGCAGTGCCCACAGATGGCGGCCAAAGAGGGTCTGGGACAGAAAGACCGCGTAAAAGTGCAGGGGCCCGTGATAGTTCGTCGGATCGTAGCGGTAGAATCCGTTCGCCGTCATCTGATCTGCAAACCATCCGTTGACCCCCTCATCAAAATGAGGGGGTTTGAGCTCGATCAGCCAAACACGCAGAAATATCGCGATGCAGAAAATCGTGATTTCGAACAAAGGGAGCTTTGACAGACGGGCTGGCACCCGCTTGGGATAATCCGAGCACCCATGCCGGATCAAGCCCCGCGAATCAGTATTGTCATTCCTGCCAGAAATGAGGAGGAACGCCTCCCTGCATCTATTCGGGAAATCCGTCGGAATTTTCCGGTGGAGCCATGGGAGTTTCTCCTCGTCATCGAGCCCGGGACCGACCGGACCGGAGAGGTCGCAAAACACGAAATCCAGGGTGACTCCCGTTTTGAAATCGTGGAAAACACGACGGCGCACGGCAAGGGATTTGCCGTGAAGACCGGCATGCTCCGGGCCCGGGGTGACTGGATCTTTTTCATGGATGCCGATCTCAGCGTTCCGCTGCGTTTCGTGGCTGAGTTTCTGCGATTCACGGGCGATGCGGACGTGCTCATGGGGTCGCGCCGTCACCCGGACAGCTTGATTGCCAACAGGCAGCCACTGCCGCGGGAGGTGGCCGGACGGATCTTCAACTGGGTTCTCAGAGCCGCCGGAGTGACACATTATTCGGATACGCAATGCGGGTTCAAAGCCTTCCGCCGTCACGCTGCACGGGAGATATTTTCACGTGTCGAGCAGGAGGGGTTTGGATTCGATGTCGAGGCGATGGCATTGGCGCAGGTGCTCGGCTTCCGGATCAAGGAACTGCCGGTCGAGTGGGCTGATGTCGCGGGCTCCCAGCTCAATCCTCTGGTCCATGGGGTGACATCGCTTGTGGACGCAATTCTTGCCGTGCGGCGTGTTCGGCGTAACTATGGGGAGAAATGCCAAGCCTCGGAGTAAACATCGACCACATTGCCACGATCCGGCAGGCGCGCTATCGCGAGGATCCCGAGAACAGGAATGCGGAACCGGATCCTGTCGCAGCCGCCATGATGGCTGAGAAGGCGGGGGCCAAAGGTATCACCGCGCATCTCCGGGATGACAGGCGGCACATCCAGGATCGCGATATCCTGAGCCTGCGCGAAAAGATCACGACAAAGCTGAATCTCGAAATGGGAGTGACCGAGGAGATTTTGCGGATTGCTTTGGCTGTCCTCCCGGATGACGTCTGCCTTGTCCCGGAAAACCGGCGTGAGGTCACGACCGAGGGCGGTCTTGATTGCCTCGGGAACCGGGAGAGCCTGCGCCCCGCAATCGGCCGGTTGCGGGAAAAGGGGATCCGGGTGAGCCTTTTCATTGATCCGGATGAGGAGCAGGTCGAAGCCGCTGCGGAGCTGGATGCGGACTTTGTGGAACTCCACACCGGCACCTATGCGAATGCCCTCGGGGAGGATGTCGGGCGAGAGTTGCAGCGGCTGAAGTCTGCTGCCCGACTGGCCGTCGAGCGGGGGCTTCGGGTGAATGCGGGACACGGCCTCAACTACCGGAACACGCCGCCTGTCCTTCAGTTGCCCGGTCTCGAGGAACTGAATATCGGCCACTCGATCATTTCCCGGGCTGTTATCGTCGGTTTGGATCAGGCTGTGCGCGAAATGTGCGCCCTGATCCACAAGGGCTGATCAGGATGCAGGATTCCGGTATTCCAGCCTCTGGCAAAATCTGTGAGCTGGAGGACTTCCTTAATCAGGAATTGGCCGGCATCGAAAGCGCCGGCCTTCTTCGAAAGCTCCGGGTATTGGATTCTCCGCAGTCGACACACATATCCTTCGACGGGCGGGCCCTCGTTAATTTTTCCTCCAACGATTATCTCGGACTGGCCGTTCATCCGGCACTCCAGGAAGCAGCCATCCGTGAGTGGGAGAAGGGCGGCTTCGGTTCTGGTTCCTCGCGCCTGGTCTGCGGGACCCTCGCAGCCCACGAGCGCCTAGAAGCGGCCATTGCGGAGTTCAAGCGTGCCGGTTCCGCGCTTTGCTTCTCCAGCGGATACGCTGCGGCCATGGGGACGATTCCCGCCCTCTGTTCCAAAAATGATGTCATCATTCTCGACAAGCTGTGCCATGCCTGCCTCGTGGACGCCTCTCGCTTGAGCGGGGCGCACCTGCGGGTGTTCCCTCACAATGACATGGACAAACTGGAGAGCCATCTGCTTTGGGCCCGGTCCACGCATCCGGGCAGCCGCGTTCTGGTTGTGGCAGAATCGGTTTACAGCATGGACGGCGATGTCGCGCCGCTCAGGGAGATAGTGGATTTGAAGGACCGCCATGGAGCCTGGCTATTTTTGGATGAGGCACACGGGGTCGGTGTCCTCGGTCCAGGAGGCCGGGGGTTGGCAGAGGCGGCGGGGCTCGAAGGCTGCATCGAGATTCAAATGGGCACTCTCGGCAAAGCACTGGGCGCGCATGGGGCCTATATCGCCGGTTGCACATCGCTCCGTGATTTTCTTATCAACCGCGCCCGCAGCTTCATTTTCTCGACAGCCCCTCCGGCTCCCGTGGCGGCTGCAGCAGCGAAGGCTGTGGAAATCCTGGGGGCGGAGGAAGGCCGGGTTCTCCTCCGCAGGCTCCGGGATAACATCCGATGCCTGGGATCTGCCCTCGGATTGCCGGAGGCTCCAAGTGCGATTATCCCCATAATCATCGGGGAGGAAGCCTCAGCCATGGCAGCAAGCCGCAGCCTGCTGGAATCGGGGTTCCTTGTTCCGGCCATCCGGTTTCCAGCCGTTTCCTGGGGCGCGGCCCGCCTGCGGTTCACCGCGTCGGCGGCGCATTCGGACCGCGATATTGAGGATCTTTCGCAGGTCCTGAAGCCGCTTATCGCCTCCCAATAAAAAACGGGGCATGGCCCTTCAGCCATGCCCCGTGGAAAATCTCCGGGCTTCTTATTCTCCGGGATTGTTATCCATTGGTCCTCCCGGCATCCCTGGTTTCGGGGGCGGGCCCTGAGGCGGCTTCATCTGCTCGATAATCGGGGCCAGTGAGGGATCGGCTTTCAGAGTAGCGGCCTTCATGGCTTTGTGGAACTGCTCCATTGCCGCGCGGCGCTCATCCGGTGTCTTTGCGTTCTTCTTCAGTTCTTCCGCAGCAAGGACCGCCGGGTCATTTTTGGCCTTCTCGCGTGCTGCCATGAGTTTCTGACGGTCGCCTTCGCTGAGGTTGGCGAACCCCGGAGGCTCGCCCGGTTTGCCATCCCTCATTTTGTCGCTCATCTGCTTCTTGATATACTCCGCCAGTCCCGGATCGGCTTTCATCATGGCATCACGCATCGCCTTTTTCAGCTCCTCATTTGCGGTCTCGGCTTTCTTTTTCAGTTCCTGAAGGGCGGGATCCTGCATGGCCTTGTCTCGTGCGGCCTCAAAGCGAGCCCGGATTTCCGGCGGCAGGTTTTCCAGCATTTTGTCACGGAATCGTTCCTTCATCTTTTCGCCCGGTCCACTAGGAGGTGGGAGTGCAGGGCGCGATCCGTCAGTTTGCGGGGGCTCCGCGCAGAGGGAGCCTGCGCAGGCGGCGATAATTGGAATAAGGAGTCTGAGTTTCATGTGGGTGGTTGGATTTCAGTGGATACAACCCGCCTGCTTCCGGAAAGTTGCAGAATAAATCAACAGCCGGGCGACAGAACCGTTTTCTGGCTCAACGGAAGCGACACGATGAATGTGGCTCCGGCTCCCGGGAAACTCTCCACCGAAACGAGCCCGCCATGCGCCTCGATGATGTTTTTTACGATGGAAAGGCCCAGCCCGGTGCCGCCTGCATCGCGCGATCGGTCTTTGTGGACCCGGTAGAAGCGTTCGAAAATGTGGGCCTGATCCCCCATGGGAATACCCGGCCCGTTGTCCGCGAAAGCAATGCGGATCTTATTCTCCAGCTTTTCGGCTGAAATCCGCACGGTCAGGTTTTCCACATCTCCGTAGCGCAGGGCATTTCCGATCAAGTTGGAATAGACCTGTTCCATCCGCCTGGCATCCGCTTCTGCCGGCCTGGCATCATCCGGCCAATCCACAACGATTTTTGCACCGCGCTCCAAAATATTCAGTTCAAGGTGCTCCAGCGCATAGTCGAGGATTCTCCGCAGATCGACCGGCTGGAATTCCAGCAGCTTCGCCCGCTCTTCCAGACTCGACATCGTAAGAAGGTCATCGATGAGGAGGGCCAGGCGGCGGGAATTCTTGTGCATGGCACTCAGGGAGCGCTTGACCATCTCAGGGTCGGACGAAGCCCCGTCCATGAGGGTCTCCACGTAGCCGTTGATGATCGCGAGTGGAGTCCGGAACTCGTGCGAAACGTTTGCAAGCAGCTCCCTTTGACGGGCTTCCAGCTTCCTGATGGCCGTCACGTCGTGGAAGACAACGAGCGCCGCATTCGGACGGGCCTGTGCCTGAGGAGTGAGGCCGCTCACGTTGACATCCAGATGTTTAAGCTCGTAGCCTCCCAGCGGAGAGGGAACTTCCATTGTGATCTGGATCTCCTGCGGGGTCCCTTCCACGAGGGCTGCTTCGAGGGCATTCTGCAGCTCGTGCCTGCGGAATACCTCGATGACCGGACGGTTCAGCGGGGAGTCTGTCAGGGCAAGCAGGCTCAGCAAGGCATCGTTCACAAGGCGGACTTTTTGCGACCGATCGGCAATGAGCACTCCCTCCACCATGCTGGAAAGAATCGCCCGCAGACTGAACCCTTCATCCGTGATCTGCCGGTCCAGTTGCTGGAGAAGGTCGGAAATGCGGCGGACGTCACTCACCGGTCCCTTGAAAAGCCCTTTGGCGGAGGGGAGGGGAGTCTCAGCAAAATTGCGGTTGGCGAGCCGGCGGAGCGATTCGCGAACCCGGAGATACGGGCGGATGATCTGGAAGTAGAGAAGCGCCCCGGCCCCGGCGAAAGCCACTGCCGCCGCGAGTGCCCAGAAGCCGTTCAATCTTCAGCTACCGCTGCGAAGCGGTAGCCCTCGCCCCGGATAGTTTCCAACCGTCCGGAATATTTGCCCAGTTTCTCCCGCAGCCGCCGCATGTGCGTATCGACCGTGCGTGTATCGATGGATGCGGTCTGATAGCCCCAGACATCTGTGAGGAGGGTTTCGCGGGTGAGCGTTTTTCCACGCCGTTCAATCAGGACGCTGAGAAGTTTGAATTCGGTGGTGGTCAGGTCAAGGCGCTTCCCGTCCAGGCGCGCTTCGAAGTTCGTTTTGTCGAGGTAGATCCCGGCGAGCTGGACTGTTTCCGAACGGGGCACGACGCGATGCCGCTTGAGCAGGGCTTGAACCCGGAGCACCAGTTCGCGCGGGCTGAAGGGTTTTGTCACGTAGTCATCCGCGCCTAGCTCAAGGCCTTTCACCCGCTCTTCGGGCTCTCCCTTGGCCGTAAGCATGACGATGGGGATGACCTCTGTGTCCGGATCATTTTTCAAGGCCCTGCAAACCTCCTGACCCGTCATGCCGGGCAGCATCAAATCCAATATGATGATGTCCGGCCGCTGCTTCCGCGCCATCTCGAGTCCACGGTCGCCCGACACGGCAATCAGGACATCAAAGCCTGCCCTCCCGAGGTTGTAGCGCAATAGGTCCACAACATCGGGCTCATCTTCAACGATAAGGACGGTATCCTGCATGCCTTCCCCGCGATACCCGAGTCGCTCATTCTCGGCAAGCACTCTTCCTGATACCCCCGGCCGTAAAAAGATTCGGGCCACCAGCGGAAATGATCAGAAAACAAAGGAAACTGATCCGCGGTGGCCCGAACTGCTGCCTTAACCGATATATTTGACCCTCTAGAGGGGCAGTCGTTCAAAAAAAGTACAGGAAAAAGGGAAAAATTTTCGTCGGGGGTCGCATATTTGTTATAAATTATTAATATATAATAAATTATAACGCTAAAACAAATGAACGCCCACCGGGCAATGATCGCTTCCCAGTATGTGGGGTTCGATAAATGCGGATTGGAGTGCCGGGCGTAGAGCAGGGGAAACGCAGACGTAATCAATACGCCATCCGATATTCCGTTCGCGCGCCCCGTTCTGATAGCTCCACCACGTATAGTGCCCACCGCCCTGCTCAAATTGACGGAAGGAATCCAGGAACCCGGCATCAAGGACCCGGTCGAACGCCTCCCTTTCCTCGATGGTGAATCCGGCATTGCGGAGGTTCGCTGCCGGCCTCGCCAAATCGATTTCGCGGTGGGCGACGTTCATATCGCCGCAGAAGATGACCGGCTTTCGTTTTTCGAGTGCGGTCAAAAACGCGATAAATGCGGGCGTCCACTCCCTGGTTCGATAGCTCAGGCGGGTCAACTCCCGCTGTGAGTTGGGCGTGTAAACGTTGACGAGGTGGAAGTCCTTGAACTCTGCGGTGATGACACGGCCCTCGCTATCATGGGCCGGGTTCCCGATGCCGTTTGTGACGGAGAGCGGCTTTGTGCGGGTCAGAACAGCCGTCCCCGAGTAGCCGGGCCTCAGAGCGGGATTCCACAGGATGTGATATCCGGAGAAATCGTGGTCAACCTGATCGGGGCGGGCTTTGATCTCCTGCAGGCAGACAATGTCCGAATCCGCAGACTGAAGGTAATCCGGAAGGCCTTTTCCGAGGATGGAACGAAGTCCGTTGACGTTCCATGAGACGAGTTTCATTCCTGCTCAGATAAATGAAAAGTCGGCCCTGACCGCATGATGATCCGAGGCGAGAGTGGGGATGACTGCACAGGACTCGAGACGGAGATGCGGATTGTATAAAAGGTGATCGAGGACGTATGGCATGCGCCGCCAGGTCACCTCCTGATTCTGCGCAGTCTGGAAGCCGGCCAGTTCGAATTGCTCCAGCACCCCTTCCGCGGGGACACAGTTCAGATCGCCCGCCAGAATTGCCGGCCCGGTCTGCGAGCGCAAGGCCGCCTCGATGATGTCCCTTTGGGCGGAGTGCTCCGCGCTCGAGGACCCGATCATGAAGAAAGCCTGCAGGTGGGTGTTGAGCAGGCGGATCTCGCGTCCCTGGATCACGGTCGCCGAGGAAATCAGAAGGCGCTGGGAGGGTTTCCGGCAGGCTCCCGCATACTCAAACTCGACCCCCGGTGCCGGGAGATCGGTTTTTTGAAAATCTCTCAGCTTTGACTTGGAAAATATTGCCAGCCCGAGACCGAACGGGATTTCGGTCTCATTCGCCACAGGGTAGGCAAAGACGGAATCGTATCCTTTGAGATGCTTTTTGAGGAAGGCATAATTTGGCGGCGGATCGATCTGGTTCCCCCCCTCGAAGCCCTGTTCGACTTCCTGAAGGAAGATCACATCAGCCTCCTGCCCATTGAGGAAATCGACGGTCCGTTCCAGGTTGATTTGGATCTTGTCCGGAGCCGCCTCATCCCAAGGCTGGCCGTTCTGCATGTTGAAGGTGATGGTTCGGAAAGTCATGAAGCAGTTTCTTGCCAACGGAGGATTTCGGGCTGTATAAACTACGGCTCAAATATTTGCAAACCATGTATAAACTCGTTCTCATCCGTCACGGCGAAAGCACCTGGAACAAAGAAAACCGCTTCACCGGCTGGACCGATGTCGAGCTCAGCGAAAAAGGGCGCGCAGAAGCAAAGGCGGCCGGCGATCTCCTGAAGAAGGAGGGATTCTCGTTTGACGTGGCTTTTGCTTCGCTGCAGAAACGCGCGCTCAACACGCTCTGGTCCGTTTTGCAGGAGTTGGATATCGTCTGGATTCCCATCGAGAAGGACTGGCGGTTGAATGAACGCCACTACGGCGCCCTGCAAGGGCTCAACAAAGCCGAGACGGCCGCCAAATACGGAGACGAACAGGTATTGGTCTGGCGCCGCAGCTATGACGTTCCGCCCCCCCCGCTCGAAATCACCGACGAGCGCTGGCCCGGCCACGACCGCCGGTATGCGGGCATCCCCAACCTTCCTCTCACCGAGTGCCTCAAGGACACCGTCGCCCGCGTTCTCCCGCTCTGGGAGGAGAAGATCGCCCCGGTCGTTAAATCCGGGAAGCGGGTCATCATTGCTGCTCACGGAAACAGCCTCCGGGCGCTCGTCAAATATCTCGACGGCATTTCCGACAAGGACATCATCAACCTGAATATTCCGACCGGGGTGCCGCTTGTCTACGAGCTCGATGACGACCTCAAGCCGATCAGGCATTATTATCTCGGTGATCAGGAGGCGATTGCCGCCGCGATGAATGCCGTCGCAAGCCAGGGGAAGGCGAAGTAGTCGTTTTCCGCTTGGTCCGGCAGGGGGGATTTTGAGTGCTGAAACCCCCGGGCCAACTCAATAAAATTCTTCGGTTTCCGGAGCCAAGCATTCATTGCCTGCCTCGCTACTGCACTGTAAGCTCGGCGGTGGTGCAGCTGAAACAGCGCACCATACGACATGGATACTTTTCGAGTAGCACTGCAGATCCTCGTGGGGCTGGGCCTCTTGAATGTGTGGCTTCTACGGTGCGGCAAGAAGACGCCATATCGAGGAAAAGGCGCAGAAAATCTGCGTGCCGAATTCGAGGCCTATGGTCTGCCGGTCTGGTTCATGTGGGTGATTGGTGTGCTCAAGATCGGGGTTGCGGCCGCGTTGCTGGCCGGCATCTGGATCCCGGCGTTGGTCCAACCAGCCGCGCTCGTTCTGGTCCTGCTGATGATTGGTGCGGTTGGCATGCACCTGAAGGTGAGGGACCCGTTCAAAGCCGGGGTGCCTGCGCTGGCCATGTTGATCCTGGCCGTGGCGATCGCCCTGCTTTAATTCCGGCGTTCATGCCGGCGGAAGACGACCCAACAAAAGTCCGGCGGCATCCCAACCGGAGCGTGCCGCACCCTCCACTTTGGGTCCTCCGAAGGCATCGCCGGCCATCACCAAAGGGGGCTGTGCATGGAGCATCTCGCATGTCGTTTCACGTATCCCCAGCGGTTTGCTGAAGAGCCAGCCGTGTGTCTGAAAATCCTTCACTTTCGAACGGATCCACGGTGCGGCCGCCTCCACCAATCCCCGGCCCACATCGCTGCGATCGGCATCCCAATTTGCCAAACTGAAGGCATCGCTTGCGTGAATCGTGACGGAGGGTAAGGGTGAGATGCCCTTGATCTGGTTATCAGCGATCCACGACACCGGACCATCCTCAAAGGCCATGCCACCCGGTGGCGGCAGGCTGCCCGGGCCATCAAGAACCGCCAGCACTGCGAGGCAGCGCTCATAGCGGATCGCCTCCAGACGCGCTCTCATTTCCACAGGCACCACGAAACGCCCCGCATCCAGCAAGGCCAGCGACTGTGGCACCGGGGCGGTCAGCACCACGGCCGTGCTGGTGATGGAGTGGCCATCACCAAAGGTCACAGCCCAACGGGAATCCTGCAGCCCGATGGAAGTGATTCGGGTTTCCAACAAAACCTCGATCCCCTGGAGGAGATGCTGTGGCAGCGCTCTCATATCGGGATCTCCCCGCCAGCGTGGATTTCCATCCGCCCGGCCGGAAAATCCCCGGCACCATTCGTTCAAAATGCCCTGCCCGCACCATTCCTGAATTTTGCTGGAAAAATGATCGCTGCGGGCGGTGATGAATTGTGCGCCATGATCAAAGACCGCCTCTCCGATCCGGCGGGAGGCCATGCGTCCGCCTACTCGGCGACCCTTGTCCACCACGGTTACCCGAAGCCCGGCCCGGGCCAGTTCGGAAGCGGCCGCCGCGCCGCTCATACCAGCGCCGATCACCAGGACGTCCGTAAACGTGGTTCCTGATTTCACGAGCATGATACTCAGAGCCCGAGCGCCGCAAGAGCCTCGACCACCGGTCTGGCCTCAAGCTTTCTCAGGCTCCGGATTCCCGCTTCGTTCAGGGGAGCCTGAAAAGCGATGTGGCCGGGTGCCGGGTGGTGCCATTGCTCCATAATTGTGGGTCCGAAAATGGTGAAACACTTCACGCCAAACGCCGCAGCCAGATGGGAAGCGGCTCCATCCACTGTCAACACCGCCCTGGCATTGGCGCAGATCCAGAGGAACTGCCTGAGCGTCGTCGGCTGGATCACGGCATCCGTCGCAGAGGCGATTTTTTGACAATGCACGACCTGCCACACGGCTTGCGCGTTTGTGAGGACGAACCGATACCGGGATCCGATCGAGCGTATTACCTCGGTCCATCCCTCAACGGTCCACATCTTTTTTTTCCAGCCTGAAGTGGGATTGACCAGGATGAACTCTCCCGCTTTCCACCCTTCCGGCGCCCAATCGTCCGGTGGCTTTGACAGAACCGGTGGCCGGAACGGCCCGTTCGCCGGCACAGGGGTGTTCTTCCAAAAATACTCTGCGATGTAGGAATCCCCGAGTTCGGGATTCCGGTGACTGGCAAAAACCAGCGGGTGATACCAGTGGAGTTCGATATTTGCAGGCCGGATCAGATGCCGTTCCAATACCGGTGCAAGCAGCGAGCGAAACGCTGATTTGTTCAGGGGATCAAAACAGTAAAGCGCCCGTGCCGGAGAAAGCGCAAGCCCCCGGGTTGCCTCCACGCCGGGCATGAGTGTGATGAGATCGGCGTGGCCGTTTCTGGTCATCAGGCGGACCGGCGGGCCATGGTGTGCCTGCAGACGCGACAGAGCCGGTTCCAGGAGAACAAGGTCTCCCAGTTGTTTGTGAAAGGCTGCGTAGCATCCGGACATCGGGGGGTTGAATCTGACCCAACAGCACGGGATCACAAGTCAGAACGCTCGGCTTGCGGATTTTTCCCGAGCGGTTACGCTCGGTCTGCAAGATGCCCAATCGTCCGGACCCGACCCATTCGCATGGAGATTTCAAACTTCGCTATGGGCATCCGCTCCCCTTCGGGGCAAGCCATGTGCCTCACGGGGTGAATTTTTCCATCTTCAGCGTGCATGCGACCGCCTGCACGCTGGTGCTCTTCGAGCGGGGAGCAGCCGAGCCGTTCGCCGAAATTCCTTTTCCGCCCGAGTGCAGGCTCGGCCAGGTCTGGGCGATGACCGTCTACGATCTGGATTACGAGAAAATTGAATACGGATTCCGGTTTTTTGGACCGAATGATCCCCGCGAGGGCCATTATTTTGATCCGAAGAATATCGTCTTGGATCCACATGCCAGAAAGATTGCCGGGAGGGAGCTCTGGATGGGGAAGCCTGCCAACCGGAATCCCGTCTATCGCGGCCGTATTCCGCATGAGGAATTCCATTGGGAACACAGCCGCCCGCTGCGGCATCCGGAGAGCGAAATGATCATCTACGAGATGCACGTGAGAGGCTTTACGCGCCACCCCAGTTCGACGGCGGCACACCCCGGAACGTTTGCCGGGCTTGCGGAAAAGACATCGTATCTGCGCGATCTCGGCGTCAATTGCGTCGAGCTCATGCCGGTGTTCGAGTTCGACGAAACCGAAAACACCCGCACCAACCCCGCAACCGGCGAACCGCTCTGCAACTACTGGGGCTACAGCACTGTCGGATTCTCCGCGCCGAAATGCAGCTACGCCGCGAGCGCCAGGGATGGCCGGCAGGTCCACGAGTTCAAGGACATGGTCAAGCAACTTCACTCGGATGGTCTGGAGATTGTCCTCGATGTCGTCTTCAACCACACGGCGGAAGGAGGGGCGGACGGCCCTGTCATTTCCTTCCGGGGGATTGACAACAAGACCTTCTATATTCTCGACTCGAAGGGCCGCTTCCTCAACTACACCGGCTGCGGAAATACCGTGAACTGCAACCACCCGGCCGTGCGGGGATTCGTCATTAATTGCCTCAGGTATTGGGCTGCCGAATACCATATCGACGGGTTCCGTTTTGATCTGGCTTCCGTTCTCGGGCGGGATGTCAGCGGGGCCCCGCTCCTGAATCCTCCGCTTCTGGAATCCCTCGCCTACGATCCGGTCCTGGCAGGATGCGATCTCATTGCCGAGGCCTGGGATGCGGGTGGCTTGTATCAGGTCGGAAATTTTCCCGCTTACGGGCGCTGGATGGAGTGGAACGGGAAGTTTCGCGATTGCGCGCGCCGGTTCCTGAAGGGGGAACCTGGAAACGTGGGCGAAATGGTCCAGCGCATCATGGGGTCCCCGGACCTCTACGCAGCCGCCGGCCGCAAGCCGACCGCCTCGGTTAACTTCATCACCTGCCACGACGGGTTCACGCTTCGCGATCTGTTTTCCTACAACGAGAAGCACAACCTCGAAAACGGAGAAAACAACAATGACGGAGCCAATGACAATAACAGCTGGAACTGCGGCGCCGAAGGGCAAACCGACGATCCCGAAGTCCGCCAGCTTCGCCTCCGCCAGTGTAAAAACGCGATGCTGCTCCTGCTGACCAGCCAGGGGGTCCCGATGCTCTCAATGGGAGATGAGTGCGGCCGCTCCCAGCGGGGAAACAACAACGCCTACTGCCATGACGAGGACTGGAACTGGCTGAATTGGGATCTCGATACGGAGGGGCAGGAAATGCTGCGCTTCACCAAAGGCCTCATCGCCTTCCGGAAAGCCAATCCCGTATTCCGTCAGCCGGAATTTCTCACCGCCCGCGATCAGGTCGGCAGCGGGTATCCGGACATTAGCTGGCACGGGGTGTTGCCGTGGCGTCCGGATTGGACAGCCTCCAGCCGCTCGCTTGCCTTCATGCTCTGCGGCCGTCACGGCGAGGCGATCGGCGGGGCCCCGCACTTTTTCTACGTCGCCTTCAACATGTTTTATAAGCCGCTCTCCTTCTCTCTTCCCGTGCTCCCCAGGGGGATGTTCTGGTCGAGGTTTCTCGATACCGGCCTCCCGGCGCCGGAAGATATCTGCCCCCCCGGCGGGGGGGAGCAGTTGCCGTTTCAAAAACAATACCCGCTCCGCGAGTGGTCGGGGGTTATTCTTGTTGGCAGATAGGTGGAAGCCATTCGCCAGGCATCAGGGTTCGGAGCCGGTGCTTTTTTCCAAGAATACCCTTGCACAAGCCCATTCCAGGCGCTACATATCGCCCCCTTTCTCTTCATTTCAGCGATAACATGCCGACCAAATCCAAGAAATCCCCTCATCCTGCCCCCAAAAAGGCAGCGAAAAAGGCCCCCGCCAAACCGGTAAAAAAAGCCGCTGTTCCCGCTGCCAAATCCAAAAAGCCGGTGGCCAAGCCAGCGGCCAAGCCGGCTAAAAAGCCCGCTAAAAAGCCCGTTTCAGTATCCAAAATGGCAAAAAAAGCCGCCGCTCCGATCGTGAAAAAAAAGCCAGCTCCAGCGGCAAAAAAGCCGGCTCCAGCGGCTAAAAAGCCAACCCCGGCGGCAAAAAAGAAGCCGCCCGTGGTTGTTGCTCCAGTGAAGAAAGTCCATGTTCAGCCTGTGGGTTTCCTCGCCAAGCAAAAGGATCGCCTCCTGATCCTCAAGGATACTCTTCTGGATTCCATGAACGGCGTGGCCAAGGACAGCCTCCGCTCCCGCGCCGATGGCAGCGAAGCCTCCGCCTTCGGGATGCATCAGGCGGACGCCGGCAGCGACGCCTACGACCGGGATTTTGCTCTCAGCCTTCTCTCTCAGGAACAGGATTCTCTCTACGAGATCGACGAGGCGCTCAAACGCATCGAGACCGGCGCTTACGGTGTCTGCGAGATGTCCGGCAAGCCGATCCTTCATGCGCGGCTTGAAGCCCTGCCCTTTACCCGTTACACCGTTGAGTGTCAGGCCGAGATCGAAAAGAAGAACCGCTACAGCCGCGTCCGCCAGCCTGTTGCTTCGCTTTTCGGGCTGGGTGAAGACGAGGGCGGCGACGACGACGACGACACATCAACCGACAGCAAAGACTAGACCATGGCACAGGAAAACATCACTCTCGAATGCACCGAGGCAAAGGCCGAAGGGAAGCCCTCCTCGCGTTACATCACCACACGCAACAAAAAGAGCCCGCAAACGCCAAATCGCCTGGAGAAGAAGAAATACAATCCTTTCCTCAAGCGCCATACGCTCCACCGAGAAATCAAATAACCAGCCATGCAGCCGAAAACTCCTCAACGCCGCACCAATTTCCGCAAAGCCAACCGCACGATGCCACGCCGTCGCGTGGATTTGAACCTCGAAGCGATCGACTACAAAAACCCCGATCTCCTCAAGCGCTTTGTCACCGAGAGCGGTAAAATCCTTCCTCGCCGGGTCACCGGCATGTCCGCCCGGCTTCACCGCAAGATCACGGGTGAAATCAAGCGTGCGCGCGCCGCACTTTTGATGAAGTAGCTTTTTTGATGAATCTTTCGTGGCTCGGTCAATACCGTGATGTGGGGATCCTCATTCTCCGCGCCGGGATCGGAGTTATGATGGTCCTTCATGGCTGGCCCAAGCTGGCTGGCGGCCAGCAGGCTTGGGAAAAAGTCGGCGGAGCGATGGGGAATCTTGGGATTTCCTTCTGGCCTGTGTTCTGGGGCTTTCTCGCCGCCATGAGCGAAACCCTCGGTGGAGCACTGCTTGCAGCAGGATTCCTCACAAGATACGCCGCGATGTTTCTCACCTTCACCATGGTGGTCGCAACGATCACGATGTATCGCGTCGGCCAGGGGGCATTTTCCGAATGGGGGCATCCGGCCGAGCTTGGAATCGTTTGCCTCTCGCTCGTCATTATCGGTGCCGGAAAATACAGCGTCGACCGGGCCTGAGCTTCCTGACTCCCCGAACACCTTAGAACGGAGCGCGGTCATCCTGCCCGCCATCGTTACCATCCGCGGCCGTGACACCCGCGCTCCTGTTTGCGCACAGCGCGGGAGCTAAATCGGTTCGCTCAGGCTGTGCGAGATATTACGGACAAGCGAATCCGTCGTCGCGAACTTCATGAAGTGATCGCGCGTCCAAACAAGCGGGGCCGAATCTGTCGACATCCAAACCGCCAGTTTTCGCGAATCGTCCTGGGCGAGTTCCGCCCTCCTCCGCCTGCGTTTTTCGTAGAGTGAAAAGGCCTTGGCGACGAACTTGGCATTCGTGCGGGACAATTCATCAGCCATCACCGCCGCGGACTCGAGCGCCATCGAAGCTCCCACGCCGGCCGTGGGAAGAAACGCGCACGACGCATCACCGAGCAATGCCACGCGCCCGCTTGTCCAGCGGTGGCTCCGGTAGTCGCTGAGATCCCAGAAGAACAGGTCATCGGTTTTTGCGGGAAAACTGTTCATGACTTCTGCTGCCCCGCCGTCCAGCGACGAGAACAGCTCGCGGACCCGCATCCCGTTTCCCCCAATGCTCTCCGGGCCGAGCAATCGCTTGGGGCCGGCGGCAACCGCTCCCACCGCAAACGGCGTTGGATACACACCCACAAAGCGCCCCTTACCCCAATACTCGCGAACGGTGTCATGCGGAATCCCGACATTCGTCCACCATACCCAGAGCCCCCAGCCCGTCTCGTGGTCGGGCTCCTCACCGAAGATGATCCGGCGCGTCTTTGAATGGATGCCGTCGGCCCCGATGACCGCATCGTAGACACCGGTTGCCCCGTCACTGAACCGCACATTCACGCGCCCGTCCCTCTGCTCGAGATGCTCCAGCCCGTTTTGCAGCCGCAATGGAACGTCCGGAGCGGCGGACCGCAGAATATCAAGCAGGTCTTTCCGCAATATTTGTCCCGTGTATCCGAATTCCTCGCTGATCTTGGAAACATCGAACTTGTGCAGAAGATCCCCGTGCCCGTTGTGGACTTCATATGTGTTGAACGGAGAACTCCGCTTCACAAATTCCTCAAACTTCCCAAGCCCGTGGAGAACCCGGTTTCCCATCGGATAGAGCGCCAGCATGTATCCCGCATGCTCCAGATTCGGAGCCCGCTCGACGATTTCGCATCCGATTCCCCGCTGCCTCAAAAGTGCCGCCAACCCCAGTCCCCCGATCCCAGCGCCGACAATGAGAATATTCATTTGAACAGGTTTTCCGCGAGTGTAGCAAACAACCACGTCTCCTGCGAGCAGCGTTTTCTCAAGCCCATTCGCTGCGCAATGGCCGGGTGGAAGTCTCGTAACGCCGACCAGCTCCGAAGTCTTCTGAATCCCCTTTTTCAACATCCGCCCCCTTTCGCAAACCTCGTGACCCGACACGGGAATTCAGCCACGATGCGGCAAGGAAGTTCGCGCCTTAACAAGCTATGCGGGATCAACGTTTCATCGCTGTGCACCGGGGTGGGGTCCTGGATCGCGGAAATCACGCGCTTCTGGCCCGCTGGGCTGCGGGCTGTGCTGAGCAGGTATTGCCTTTATTTTACCGATCCAGTGAAGATCCGCGTCCGGGGCAGGCGATTGAGATCGCCTGCAAATGGGCGGATGGAGAGGTTGCAACCGGTGTCGCCATCCGCGCCTCCGTTGCGGCTCATGCGGCCGCAAGGCAGGCTGCGCACAAGTCTGCTATCGCGGCCGCCCGCAGTGCTGGTCATGCGGCCGCCACGGCTCATTTTGCGGACCACTGCATGGGAGCCCTGTTGTATGCGCTGAAGGCATTGGATGCTTCAGGCAGGCCATGGGTGCCTGAGCTGGAGTCCCGGTTGGCAGGGCTTCCTCCCCATCTCCGCGCGCCTGTTGCTGATGGTGTGGACATGCGCTTGAAGAAAATGTTGGCCGCTGCCTTGTTGGTTGACTGAGGAGGTCGTCGGCCCGTCGGGCTTGCGCTCACTTTTTCTGGAAAGCATCCGCAGCGGTCAGAGCGGTGACGGCCCCCTCACCGTCGAGCCAGGATTTCGCCTCCTTCTCATCCTTCAAGTAGGAATCCCAGAAGGCCGTCGAGAGCGCCCTGATGGTTTTATGATGGTTGGGATTGCTCATGGAACGCGGGACTGGATTGTCGCAAAAGGCAGAGTGATCGGCCCCGTTGAGCACAAGCTCATATTTTCCACCGGCCGGAAGCGCGGGAAACACGCCCAATCGTGAAGCCAGGTTCTGGCCTCCGATCGGCGACAGGTCGTTCGTTCCGGTCATGAGCATCCAGGGAATTTTCACAGAGCCGAATGCCTTCGAGGGATTGCCGGCCCTGGGGCTGCCCGGGCTCAGGCACAGCGCGGCTTTGATGCGGGGATCGGTGAATTTCACACCGAGCCACCCGAGCGACTCTCCGCTCACGGCCTGCGTCGTCAAGGCCCCGAACGAGTGTCCGGACATGCCGATCTTTTCCATATTGAGCCTGCCGTTCAGCGGATGCCCGGCTTCACTGTCCCATCGCTCAAGCCGGTCGATGACCGCCGGAATGTCCTGCATCCGGAGGAGGAAGTTTTTGCCATTCGCCGCCTGCTTCATCGCTTCGTAGGGTTTGGGATTCCCCCTCCAGACCGAATCATCGCTGCCGGGATGCTGGATCGAAACAACCGCGTAGCCGCGGCCGGCCCATTGTTTGCCCAGGTAAGAATACCCTTGGCTCGATCCGCCGAGGCCATGGCTGAACAGAATCACCGGAGCCGGGCCGGGTGATGCAGGAAGATAGATCCGCACCGGCAGATCGCGCTGTCGGCTTTCGTCGTGGACAACAAGATCCAGAACCTTCGGCGATCTCCCGCCGATGGGCTGCAGCGGATCATACTGAACTGCTGCGCGAACCGGAGAGATCGCGACAATAGACAATGACAACAGGATGGTTTTCATGGAAAATTGAAACTCGCTCCGCGCAATCCGGACAAAACATCTGCCGCGACGGAACATTCCTTCTTTGATGCCGATCCGTTTTCATGGCAACACTTTCTTATGTCTGAAAGCAGCCGAAGCATACTGGTCATCCGTGGGGGAGCGATCGGTGATTTTCTGCTCACCCTACCTGCACTGCGACTGCTTCGGGAGGGCTTCCCGGACTGCCGGATCGAAATTGTCGGATACCGCCATATTTGCTCGGTGGCCGAGGGAAGGTTTTATGCGGATGCGGTGCGATCGATTGAATACGCGCCGATGGCCGGGTTCTTCAACCCCCGCTCGGAGCTGGATCCGGAACTCTCCGCCTACTTCGCAAGCTTCGGCCAGGTCATCTGCTATCTATTTGACCCGGATGGCTTTTTCGCGGGCAACCTCCGTCGCTGCGGGGTGAAGAACCTGATCTGTGGCGATCCGCGGATTTCCGACTCCCGGCACGCCGTCCACCAGCTCGCAAGTCCGCTGGAGTCGCTCGCACTCTTCCTGGAGGATTCCTCGGCGGAGATTTTTCCAAGCAATGAGGATGCGGCCGAAGCGGAGCGATTGCTGGCCGGCTGCCGGATGCCGCTTGTTGCGGTCCATCCGGGAAGCGGATCCTCCAAAAAAAACTGGCCGCTTCCGGCATGGAAAGAGCTTTTGTCGCAGCTTTGCGAAAGCGGGGCGTCTGTCCTCGTTGTTTCGGGTGAAAGCGACGTCGAGCGTGTGGCTGAGTTGAAGGCGGCTTTTGGCTCGCGTCTCGTCTTTCTCGATCATCTTCCATTGCATGTCCTCGGAGCCGTCCTCCAGCGCTGCACCTTCTTTATCGGCCACGACAGCGGGATCTCGCACCTCGCGGCAGCGGCAGGAACAGAATGCCTTCTGCTCTTCGGCCCCACCGACCCTGCAGTCTGGGCCCCTGCGAACCCGGATGTGAATGTCTTGCGTGCGCCCGGTGGGTTGCTGCAGAACCTTCCTGTGGAAGTGGTCCGCTCCCATCTGCCCGACTTCCTCACACCCCAATGAAAGAAACCATCCTGGCCGTGGACCCCTCGCTGCGCGGAACGGGATTTGCCATCCTTGTGCGCGAAGGCGGAAAGATGCGCTGCCTGCATTACGCAGTCATCAAGAATTCCCCCAAGCTCCTGCATTCCGGATGCCTCGTGGCCATTCACGGTCAGATCGGCGATGCGATCACGCGGTTTTCTCCGGAGGCCATGGCGATCGAGAGCGTGATCTATGTCCAAAGCTATCCGACCGCGATCACGCTGGGCTCCGCCCGCGGAGCCGCGCTGCTGGCCGCCGCCCAGCGCGGGATTCCGATCCACGAATATGCTCCCCGGCGGGTGAAACAGGCGGTCGTCGGCCGCGGTGGCGCTCAAAAGTCCCAGGTCGCGTTCATGGTTCGCGCCCTCCTCGGCATGACCGTGACCCCCCCGCCGGATGCCGCAGATGCGATCGCTGTCGGCATCACGCATTTCCAGTCCGCCGATGCCGCCGCCCACCGGAAAGTTCTGCTCGAACAGATATGAAAATTCTCGATCTTGGGCGCATCGGTTACCAGGCCGCGCTGGATATCCAGAACCAGTGTGTCGAGGCCCTGATCTCCGGAACCGGTGAAGAAACGCTCCTGCTGCTCGAGCACGATCCGGTCTACACCATCGGCCGCACCCGCGATCAGTCCAGCCTCCGGGCCAGCCTACCGCATCCGGTCGTGGAAACGAATCGCGGTGGCCAGGCGACGTTTCACGGACCCGGCCAGCTTGTCGGATACCCGATCCTCGATCTGAACAACCGCGGACGCGACCTCCACAGCTATCTCCGATTTCTCGAGGAATTCCTCATCCGGCTCTGCACGGAATACGGGGTCGAGGCTTCTCGCCGGGATGGACTCACAGGCGTCTGGGTTGGAAGCAAAAAAATCGCCTCGCTGGGAGTCGGGGTGAGGAAGTGGGTGGCCATGCATGGCTTCGCCCTGAACGTGCAGGAATCCAGTCTCCCGGCGTTCGGGCACATCACCCCTTGCGGGATTGCCGGAGTCGAGATGACGTGCCTGGAAGGCGAGTCCGGAACCCGGATCCCGATGCCCGTGATCACCGCCCGTGCCGCGGAGGTTTTCCCCTCGCTTGCGGAGGAAATTCTCCACTGAGCCGGGTTACTCCCCAATAACCAACCCCCCGATTTGGGAGGCCGCAGGATATCGCGGCGAATCCTCTCAAACCAATTGGTCTCCTGCGGGGCATTGACAGATATCCGAATCGGGCCAATCTTCACGCTTCACACCAAAATATCATGGCACTTCCAATCGGCACCAAAGCTCCGGACTTCACCCTCAAATCCATGGCCGCAGACGGTCTTGTGGACGTCACTCTCTCAGCCAATATCGGCAAGCAGGCAACCGTGCTCCTGTTTTTTCCTCTCGCTTTCACCAGCGTCTGCACGCAGGAGATGTGCGACGTCACCGCCGGGCTCGGCAAGTTCTCCGATCTGAAAGCCGAGGTGTTGGGCATCAGCGTGGACAGTCCGTTCGCGCAGTCCGCCTGGGCGAAAAAGGAGGGGATCACCATCAAGCTCCTCAGTGATCTGAATAAGACCGTGACTGCGGCTTACGACGTCGCCTTTCCAGGGCTTGCCGGAATCGGGGACACGTCAGCCCGGGCGGCTTTCGTGATCGATGCCGCAGGACAGATCGTCTACAGCGAGCAGACCCCGACCCCGAAAGACCTTCCCGATTTCGGGAAAATCGAAGCGACCCTGAAATCGCTCTGATTGAAGGCCGCGGGATTGATTCCGACCAGGACCGGCCATCCGGATCTCCGGAACTTTCCGGACTTTCTCATCCTTGGTCCGCAGAGAACCGGGACGACATGGTTGTTTTTCAACCTGCATATGCATCCGGAGATCCTGCTCCACCGGATGAAGGAGACGTATTTTTTCAGCACACTGGGAAAGCCGGACAATCCGCACTTCAAGTTCCCGTTTCTGGAGGATTATCTGGATTCCTTCAGGGAGCCTCTGAGCGAGCGGCTGAAGAAGCACTACGTCTGCCTCCGGAAGTCGCTCGCGCTTTACCGCCCGAAAATCCTCGGAGAAGCCACGGCTTCGTATGCCTTGCTTCCCGAGGAACTCGTCGCGGAGATCGTGGGACTGAAGCCGGCCATCAAGGGGATCATCATGCTTCGCGATCCGGTCGAGCGGGCCTGGTCGCACGCGAAAAAGACTCTCGTCCGCGGACGCAGCGGGACCGTGAGCTTCGAGAACTTCCGTGCCTATTTCGAAACCTCCGGCCAGAAGCAGCGCGCCGGATATGCCGCGATGATCGGGAAGTGGAAGCGACACCTCGCACCCGGCCACCTCTACATCGGCCGGTATGATCGGATCGCCTCCGCACCCAAGGCGCTGGTCGAGGACTTGGAAAGATTCCTGGGGGTCACGACGAAGGCGCTCTATTTCAACCGGCATCTGACGATCAAACTCAATCCCACCTCTCAGGAAGCCATGCCGGCGGAGGTGCGGAATTTTCTCGAGGATTTCCTTGCGGACGACATCCATGATTATGCCCGGCTTGTCCAGGAAGTTGGCGATGGCCAGGTTCTCTGAACCGGACTCCGTTCCGTCCGGATTCGTTTGCGGGACAGCCATTTCATTTTTCCCGGGATTCTGAAAGGATAGCTGACCGCGAGTTCACAATCCCATAGCGCTAACCGTGCCCAGGAAAATCAAAGCCCGAGCGAAGAAGAAGAAGCCCGCGCCGCCGCATCGTCGCCGGCATTGGTTTCTGCGGGCTGTTTTCAAGGTGGGTCTTGTGACCCTGCTCCTGTGGATCGTTGTCGGCTTGGCCTATTATGCCTGGGCGCTGAAGTTTGACCTGCGGAAGATCCACGAGATGGACCAGCGGTCGGTCGTCTACGATTACCAGGGAAACTTCTACAGCCGGCTGGCCGGAGAAAACCGGATCGTCGTCCCCTTCGACAAGGTCTCGAATGATTTTGTAAACGCGCTGATCAGCCGTGAGGACACCAGGTTTTACAGCCACCACGGGGTTGATCCGATCGGGGTCGCCCGCGCTGTCGTGCGGAACCTTTTTCTCGGCGGCTTCCGCGAAGGGGCCAGCACGATCACCCAGCAACTCGCCCGCAACAGCTTTCCGCTCGGGGGAAAAAACCTGCACCGTAAGTTGATCGAAGCGGCGCTCGCCTTCCGGATCGAAACCGAGCTGACGAAGGAGGAGATCCTCGAAGCCTACATGAACCGGATCTATTTCGGCTCCGGCACCTATGGGATCGAGGCGGCGAGCCAGACCTACTTCGGCAAGCCGGCCTCGCGGATTAATCTTCAGGAGGCGGCCACCCTCGCAGGCCTCATCCGGAGCCCGAGCCGGTTCTCCCCGCTCAACGATCCCAAGAAATCGGTACGCGAGAGAAATGTTGTGCTGAAGCGGATGTGCGAAATCGGGCTGATCACCCAGTCCCAGCGGGATGAATCCCAGACCGAGGAACTCGTCACCGTTTCGCGGCCACATCTTTCCCCCGAGGACAACTGGGCGATGGATGCCATCCTTCGCGATCTCGACATGGTCCTGGAACCCGGCCAGATGGATGCGGGCGGGCTGAAAATCTACTCCACGATTGACGGGCCGCTCCAAGCTGCCGCCGAGGAGTCAGTCGCCCGGCGGCTCCGGGAAATCGAATCCCAGCCCGGATATCCCCACCAGCCGGCCGGGGCCTTTGACGGAAAAGTTCTCGATGCGGAAAAATCCGCTCCCTACCTCGAGGCGGCCGCGCTCGCGATGGACAGCAAATCCGGGGGAATCCGCGCGATCGTCGGAGGCAGAGATTACGATCGCAGCAAGTTCCACCGGGCGCTTTTCGGCCACCGCCAGATCGGCTCCACCGTGAAACCGTTTGTCTACGCCGAGGCCTTTGAAAGGGGCTTGAAGCCCTCTGATCCCGTCGATGATGGAAGGCTCACACGTGCGGAAATTCCTTCCAGGTATGGGGCCTACGACCCCTCGAACTCCGATGGCACTTACCTGGGAAGCCGCCCGGCGGGTGACGGGTTGGTGTATTCCCGGAACACGATGACTGTGCGCATCGGCCTCAGGGCGGGGATCGACAATATCGCGGATGCCATCCAACTGGCCGGACTTTCCAAGGACCCCCCCCGCTACCCGTCGCTCTGCCTGGGGACCTTCGAGACAAATCTGAAGGATCTCACCGCAGCCTACACGGTTTTTGCGACCGGCGGATTCAGGCTGCAACCATATATCATCGACAGGGTGACAGATTCCGACGGGCACCTGCTCTACAAGGCAACCGGCGGACGCCTCCAGGTCTTCTCCCCGCAGGCCGCGAAAAGGGCCGCCGAACTGATGGGAGAGGTCATCGACAGGGGGACCGCCTCGCGCGCCCACGATTTCGGACTTCGCGGCTTTGCGGCCGGAAAAACCGGAACCACGAACAACTTCGTCGATGCCTGGTTCCTCGGCTTCGATTCCCGTCTCACGTGCGGAGTCTGGGTCGGATTCGATCAGCCAAGAACCATCCGCCCCGCGGGCTATGGCGCCACGCTCGCCTTGCCGATCTGGGTCGACATCATCCAGGCGGGAAAGAAATAAGATCCGCGGGTTTTTCTGATTCTCCCGAAGTCTCTACGGGCCGGCATTGGCGGCTTCCGCCTTGATCTTTCGCAGGATCGAGTTGAACTGGCTGGACCAGAGCCTCAGCATTTTAGTGCTGCTTTCAAAGCCTGCGACATTTGCATTATTGACGCGCTCGACTTGAGTTCTCAGCCGGAAATCGTTTGTTCCGGGGATCCGCACCATGTCGAGGCTCACTCGGAAGCTCGTGGTTTGCATTGGGCCTCCGAAGGCGATCTCCCCCAAGCGCCCTGCCGGGCGCTCGAAGGAAATCGAGCGGGGGAAGTCGCTGCGCACCGAAGTATATCCATACGAGGCAAAAACCGGCTGCGCGGCATGGAAAATTGCATGGGGGTTCGTGTTCGGGACGGTGATCGAACCCGGTCCTCCGGAGCGCTCGACGGGCGTGGCAAGGCATCCCGCCAGCAGGAGCGCGATGGCGGAGCAGACGGCGGTGCTTAAGGGACTCTTCACCATTCCTACTCCCCGTCGTCTTTAAGTTTCACCAATGTCACCCGGCCGGTTTTCAGGTCCTGGATGCCTCCGACGAGCGCGATCTCGCCTTTGTCCAGCATGGAGCTCAGGATTTTGCTTCTTTTCAGGATGGTCTCCATCTGCAGGATGACATTGTCGACGGTTGCGCGTTCGACGAGGATTCTGTCCGTCGACGAGCGGGCCCCGCCGGTTTCCTTCTCAGCGGTGACCACGGCGGGTTCGATCTTTTCGAGCAACCGGGTCAGGTTGCCGAGCTCCACCCTGTCGACAGCCCCATTCACAGCCCCGCACGAGTTGTGGCCAACGACTGCGATCAGCTTGGCTCCGGTAACCCTGCAGGCAAACTCAAGGCTGCCCACGATGTCCTTGTTGACGACGTTGCCGGCCACACGCGCGCAGAAAATGTCGCCGATTCCCTGATCGAAGACCTGCTCCGGCGCTGTGCGTGAATCGAGGCAGCAGACGATTGCGGCATAGGGGAATTGCCCTGCCGCCGTGATGCGGGCCTCTTCCAGCAGGTCGCGGCGCAACGGCTTGCCCGCCACAAAACGATCATTGCCCTCCTTGAGCCTGAGCAGGGCCTCCTTCGGGGTCATGGATTGCTGTTTTTCCCTGGTCATGACAGCTGCGGCCGGGGGAGAGCCGGCTTGCGAGGACGAACTGAAGACGATGGCAAGAGCCAGGACGGCGAAGGGGAGTGAAGTAATTTTCATTGGATGTGGTTTGGGTGGGGTGAATTGCCTGGTGAAGCGGGGGGCTTACAAGTGAACTTCATTAAGTGAGCAAACTTTCACTGCAAAACAAGCGGATTGTTTATCAGTGCGCGGGTCCGGCGTTGGCCGCCCTGGTTTGGGTTCGCACCACAAGCGATTGAAATCGACCGGACCACACCCGCACGAACTGCGAACGGCGACCGACGTCAGCAACTCTCCTGTGATCCATGCGGTCCACGCGCGGCATGAGGCGGAAATCATGGGTGCCTGGCAAGCGGGCAATCTGAAGGATCACGCGATAGCTGGAAGCACGGGTATCGAAGCTGACCGCCATGGTGCGGCCGGGACTCTTGCGTTGCTCGAAGGTGACCGAGTGCGGGAAATGAGACGCCGTACGTGTAAAGCCTGCGTTCGAGAAGGTCATTTCTGCAGCGCTGAAAATCGCCCGGGGGTTCGTATTCGGGATCGTCACGGTTCCCGGTCCCGGGTGCGCTGTCGGGTAGGAGAGACAGCCGGACAAAATCAGGACACCTGCTGAAAGCAGCGAATGGAGAATGAGTCGATTCATCGGGCAGATTTTCCGGCTTCTTTCAGCTTCACCAGGGTGACCCGGCAGGTAAGGGGGAGGGTTGTGACATTCATGAGAGGAAGTTTGCCTGGTGAGCCGGGCGAGTGAAAGGAGGCGCGGATAGCAGAGCAAACTTTCATCGCAAAACAAGCGGATTGTTTATCACAACTGCTCGCGGGCCGGACTTGCAGCCTGACAAAAGTATTGCGGTTCCCCCCTTTCAATGAAAGAACCCCCTAGATATGACCACAGAAAACTCTCTCTCCTCACCGGCACACGACCTTTCAAGAAGCCGCGGCTGGCTTATCGCGGGCGGCATCCTTTCAATCTTTGTCGGTTTCTCCGCTATCGGCTCCCCTCTGCTCTTCTCGCTTGTGATCGCGCAACTTCTCGGTCTCTTTGCCCTGGTGAGCGGGGTCATCTCGCTGGCCCTTGCCATCTTTGGGAAACACAAGGGCCACCGCGTCCTGGAGGCGTTGTCGGGACTCATCCGGATCGCGGCCGGCATCGTCTTGCTGAACTGCCTGACTTCGAGCGTGGCGGTGATCACTCTCATCTTTGCAATCTTTCTGATCATCGAGGGGATTTTCATTTCCGTGACGGCGGTCTCGATGCGGGCCACGCCGGGCTGGGTTTGGATGCTGATCAGCGGCCTTGCCTCGCTTGCCCTCGGGGTGATGGTCTACAACCGCTGGCCGTCCGACAGCGCGTGGGTTCTTGGCCTCCTCTTCGGCATCAACCTGATTTTCAATGGCAGCTCGCTTCTTGCCCTCGGGCTCGCAGCGCGCAAGCCTGCGGCCGCCTGATCCTGCGGGGGGTTGCCGTTCGACACATCCCAACCAGCCATTCCCATGAAGTTTATGCGAACTGCAATTTTCTTCCGGGGCGCAATCCTTTCGCTCCTTGTTTTCACGGTCGGTTGTTCCAGGAAGACCCCGCCTGTCGTGGAGGTTGTGCGCCCGGTCAAGACCCTCATCATCTCAGCCGGAGAGGATTCCGCAACAAGGACATTTCCCGGTAAGGTCGAGGCTTCAAAGCAGGTGGAGCTGACATTTCAAGTGCCCGGGCTCCTTGTCAGCCTGCCGGTTCGCGAGGGCCAGAAAGTGTCGCAGGGCGACGTGGTCGCCCAGCTCCGGCAGGAGGATTTCCAGGCGCGTCTTGCGGCGCTGCGCGGCCAGCTGGACCGGGCTCGCGCCGACCTCCAGGCGGCGCAGGCCGGTGCCCGGCCTGAGGAAAGGCAGCGATTGGAGGCCCAGGTCCGGTCCGCCGAAGCCTCGCTGGCGAATGCCCGCGCGGAATTCTCGCGAGCGACCCAGTTGTTGCGTTCCCGGACGATCTCGCGCGTGGAATTCGAGCGCGCGGAGACGACCTATCAGGTGGCCCAGGAAAACCTTGAGTCCGCCCGCCAGACGCTCGAGCAGAGCGCCGTGGGACGCGAGGAAGACATCCTGGCCAGGGAAGCCGAAGTCCGCGGGCTCGAAGGCCGGGTGGTCGAGGCGAATCTCCAGCTTGCCGACTCCACGCTCCGTGCGCCATACGACGGAGTGATCGCCCAGCGGTTCGTCGAGCAGGGGCAGAACGTCCGCGCGAAGCAGCCGGTGGTGAAGTTTCAAGATATTGCCGAGATCGACATCGCCGTCGACATTCCGGAGAGCGTCATGGCGGAAATCCGCTCGGCGGATATCGTCCGGCTTGTGGCGGAATTCAGCGCTGCACCGGGCCGGAGGTTTCCGGTCCATATCAAAGAAGTCGCGCAGCGCGCGGACCCGGTGACCCAGACATTTTCCATCCGTGTGGCCATGCTGGTGCCTGAAGGGGTGAACCTGCTGCCGGGCATGACGGCCTCCGTCGCCATGACTTACCGGCGGGCTGCGGTGCTCGGCGGGAGAATCCTGGTTCCGGTCTCTGCGGTCTTTCAGCAGACAACGGGACAGCAAGTCGCCTGGGTGTTGGGTCCGGATCAGACCGTCACCAGTCGTCCAGTGAAAACGGGACAAGCAAAAGGTGCTCAAATTGAGATAGTGGAGGGTTTGTTGCCCGGAGATCGCATTGCGGTGGCGGGAGTGACGTTCCTCCGGGAAGGCATGAAGGTGCGCGACCTTGGAGATGCCCTCGGGAGCCGCCCATGAATCCCGGAGAGTTTTCAGTTAAGAACAACCGCATGGTCCTTGTGGCCATGGCGTTGGCGATCATCGGGGGGGTAGCCGCCTACTTGAACATCGGACGCCTTGAAGACCCCGAGTTCACGATCAAGCAAGCGTTGATCATCACTCCCTGCCCGGGCGCAAGTGCCGACGAAGTGGCGCAGGAAGTGACGAACCCAATCGAAATCGCCTGTCAGCAACTGGGCCAGTTGGATCGTGTGGAGTCGGAATCGTCACGGGGACGTTCGGTGGTTACGGTGACCATCAAGGATCGCTACGACCGTGCGAGAATGCCGCAGGTCTGGGACGAATTGCGGCGCAAGGTTGCCGACGTGCAGTTCCAGTTGCCACCTGCCGTGCGGGGCCAGTCGATGGTCGTCGACGATTTTGGTGACGTGTATGGGATCTTCTTTGCGGTCACGGGTAACGGATTTGCTCTTCCGGAGCTTCGCCGCTACGTCGAGTTCCTCCGCCGCGAGCTGCTTCAGGTTCCCGGCGTGAAAAGTGTCGCGCTTTTTGGTGAGCAGCGGGAGGTGGTTTTTCTAGAGATTTCCCGGCAGCGGCTGTCGCAGTTGGGCCTGAATGAAGAAGTGATTTATAACAAGCTACAGGAGCGGAACATTGCAGCAGATGGCGGCCGCATCCGCGTTGGGGATCAACACATCCCCATCGATCCAACGGGAGCGTTTACGTCAGCTGATGAGATGCTGGATCTGGTGATCGGTTCCGACCAGAGCGGCCGGCAACTGCGCCTCAGGGATATTGCCACGATCGAGCGGGGTGACCAGGACCCGCCGCGGCGTTTGCTTCGTTACGATGGCAAGCCGGCCATTGGCCTCGGCATCTCAAGCGTGCAGGGCGGCAACGTGGTGACGATGGGCGAGGCGATTCGAAAAAAGCTCGAGGCCTTACAAGTCAACCAGCCGGTGGGCATTGAGATCGGCGAGATCAACTTTCAACCCGAGGCGGTTTCGAGTGCCGTCAATGAGTTCATGTTCAACCTCGGGAAAGCCGTGACGATCGTCTTCGTGGTGCTGATCCTGGCGATGGGCCGCAAGACAGGGTTCATCATCGGCCTCGTTCTATTCCTGACCATCATGGCGACATTTCTCGTCATGTATCTGAAGGGCGACCTCCTCATGGAGCGCATCTCGCTCGGCGCGCTCATCATCGCCCTGTGCATGCTTACCGACAACGCCATCATCGTCATCGAAGGGATAAAGGTGGGAATCGAATCCGGGCGGAACAAGCTGGAAGTGGTCCGGGAAATCGTTGCGGAAAACATGTGGCCGCTCTTCGGCGCAACGGCCATCGGGATCATCGCCTTTGCCGCGATTGGGCTTTCCGAGGACGCCACCGGCGAATACACGAACTCGCTCTACTGGGTAATTCTGATCGCTCTGACCCTGAGCTGGATTTCATCGGTCACAGCCACTCCGTTGCTGAGCTACATGATGTTCAAGCCTCTCGCCAACCCCGCGAAAGCTGAAAAGAGCGATCCCTACGGGGCCCTTCCATTCCGCGTTTACCGAAAGCTTCTCAGCCTTGCACTGCGTTTCCGTTGGGCCGTCGTGATCGCCTGCATCGTGGCGTTCGTGGCCTCGATTTATGGATTCCGGAAGGTCGATCAAAGCTTCTTTCCGCCCGCAACCCGGCCGCAGTTTATGGTGGATGTCTTTCTTCCTGCCGGGACGCATATCCGGGAGACTGAAGCCGTTGCGAGCGATATTCAGCGCTTCATTCAAGCTCTGCCGGGCGTCACGCACATCACATCGTTTATTGGCGGCGGCGGGTTGCGCTTCCTCCTTGTCTATTCGCCCGAGAATGAGAACCGGGCTTACGTGCAGTTCCTTGTCGATGTCGATGACCCCGGCAAAATCCAGGGTCTGGTGACCACGATTCAAAAGGAACTCGACGACAACTACCCGAACGCCAACGCCATTGCGAAAAAGTTCCTTCTCGGCCCGGGTTCCGGAGGGCGAGTCCAGGTCCGCTTCAGTGGGCCGGATTCTGCCGTTCTGCGCAAGCTTGGGGAACAGGCAATGAAGGTGTTCGCGGACGATGGCCAGGCATTGTGTATTCGCAGTGACTGGGCCGACCGCGTGCAAGTGGTCCGCCCCGCGTTGCTGGAGTTTCAAGCACGCCGCAACGGCATCACGCGGGTCGAGGTCGCCCGGGCCCTGGAGAGCAGCTTCGAAGGGCGCTCCGTCGGCTTCTACCGTGAACCCGGCTACGCGGCCGGTGGCATCTTTCCTCAAGAGACACGGCTCCTGCCGATTATTGCCCGGCCACCCCTGGCTGAGCGAAGCGATGTCGGTGCGATCAAGAGCCTGCAAATCTGGAGTCCCGTTGCCGGGCGCATGATTCCCATGAGTCAGGTCACCGGTCCCGCAGAGGTCGCCCGGGAAGATCCGCTCGTCGCCCGTCGGGACCGCTTCCCGACTCTCACCGTCCATGCCGATCCGCGATCCGGCCTGCCGAGTCAGCTGCGCGACCGGGTCAAGGATCAGATCGAGCAGATCGAGATTCCCCCGGGTTATGCCATGGCTTGGGGCGGGGAGTTTGAGGATTCGACGCGCGCCCGCGCTGCCCTCGCTGAGCCGCTGCCCTACGTCTTTGCCATCATGGTATTCATCGTGGTGTGCCTGTTCAACTCGATCCGGACGACCGTCCTGATCTGGCTCATCATTCCTCTCTTTATTATTGCCGTTACGGCCGGTCTGCTCCTCACGCGCATGCCATTCGGATTCATGGCCACACTTGGCGTGCTGGCACTGGGCGGGGAATTGATCAAGAACCAGATCGTTGTTCTGAGCAAGATTTTCACCCTGATCGAGAAGGGAACGCCTCCCTATCAGGCTCTCCTCGACGGCGGGACGGCCAAAATGCGCCCCGTGTGCATGGTCGTGCTCACGACCGTGCTCGGAATGATCCCGATGCTCGCCGATCCGTTCTTCGGCTCGATGGCCGTGTGCATCATGTTCGGACTATCGTTTGCCGCCGTCCTGTCCTTGATCGTGACGCCGGTGCTCTACGCGATCTTCTATAAAATCCACGAGCCTTCAGACCGTTTGCGGTAAGGGGAGTACTTTTTCAAAGCGATAATCCGGACTGCTTGCTGACATGCGAAACGAGCTGGAAAATGTGTTGGGAACCAGAGGGCTCCGCGGGCTCCAGGCGGCGGGTTGGATGGTTGTCATCGCCATCTCGTTTGTTCTGATCCGGGCCGGCAAAGACCTCTTCATCCCGCTGGTCATCGCTCTCATCGGGGTTTACCTCATCAAGATCCTGGAGCGATGGATCGGATACGTGAAGATCGCCGGACGCGGCCTTCCCCCGTTGGCCTCGCTGACGCTGGCATTCATGGCGGTGATCGCTCTGAGCGTTGTCCTGTTTTCGATCATCGCCGACAACGCCATGAGGGTGGCCGAGTTCGCCCCCCGCTACCAGAGCCGGCTCCTGGCCATCCAGGCCGAGCTGTTCCTTGCCATCGGGTTCGAGCAACCTCCGGCAATCCGCGAGTTTCTGGGCGGATTTGATCTTCCGGGCACCGTGGCCCTCGTGGCCACGAATCTCGCCACGCTGCTTAAAAATGCGATCCTGATCCTGATTTTCGGCGTCTTCCTGCTGCTCGAGTCGCGGTTTATTCCGGCAAAGATCGCAGCGCTTTTCCCGGGAGAGGAGCGCCGCGTTCGCGTGCAGGGAATTTTGAAGCGCGTGGACCGGGATATCCAGACCTACTTCGGCGTGAAAACCGCAGTCAGCCTGCTCACAGCGGTGCTGAGCTACGCGGTGATGAAATACATCGGCCTCGACTTTGCCGCGTTCTGGGCGCTCCTGGTTTTTATCCTGAATTTCATTCCGACGATCGGCTCGATATTTGCCACCATCCTTCCCGGGCTTCTCGCGCTCGTCCAGTTCGAGGAGTGGAGGCCGGTGGTGATCCTCGTGCTCGGGATCACGATCATCCAGCAGGTCCTCGGCAACATCGTGGAGCCGAATCTGATGGGTATCACGCTCAACCTCAGCCCGCTCGTCGTCGTGATGTCGCTCATCCTGTGGGGCATGCTCTGGGGGGTGGTCGGCATGTTTCTCTGCGTGCCCATCACGGTGATTCTGGTCATCATCCTCGCCAACTTTCCAAGCACGAACTGGGTTGCAATCCTGCTGTCAAAAGATGGCAGAGTCCGGTTGTAAGGGGCGCCGCAGCGGTCCGCCACGATCGCAAAGGTTTCGATTATTCTTCAGATGCGACCGCCCGATCACGCTTGGCCAGCGGGGATGATCCCTGTGATATCCTTGACCTGAATGCATCAGGCAGTTAAGTCCAACCGCATGAGCACCCCTGACAGCGGTTCGGCTCCCGCAGATTCCCCATTTGTCTCAACCGGCCGCTTGCCTGCCGAAGACCGGGTGAGAGCCCTGGTGACCGAGGCATACGAGCGGTTCCGATCCGATACGGAGGGAGCAAACTCGCAGGTCTATCCGGCCCTTGCACGCGTGCCAGCCGGTTTGTTCGGCGTGTGCGTGGTTGGCACCAGCGGCAACGTCTATTCCGTCGGAGATGCGGACTACGAGTTCACGATCATGAGCGTCTCGAAGCCGTTCCTTTTTGCACTGGTCTGCCAGGCGGTTGGCGTCGAGGAGGTCCGGCAGAAGGTTGGCGTGAATGCCACCGGGCGGGCGTTCAACTCGCGGGAGGGCATTGAGCGGGGGCCGGGGGGGAGGACAAACCCGATGGTCAACTCGGGGGCGATCGCCACGACCAGCCTTGTGCCCGGAGACGGCTTCGAGGAAAAATGGAAGTTCACCCACGAGGGATTGTCGCGATTTGCCGGGCGGACGCTCCCGCTGAATGACGAGGTTTATGTCTCGGCCTCGGAGACGAATTTCCGCAACCAGAGCATCGCACGGATGCTGCAGAGTTTCGGGCGCATCTACATAGAGCCCGCGCAGGCCGTGGATCTCTACACCAAGCAGTGTGCTCTTAATGTGAGTGCCAAAGATCTCGCAGTGATGGGAGCGACGCTCGCGGATGGTGGTGTCAACCCGCTCACCAAAGAGCGCGTGGTTGACGCGCATGTTTGCCACTACGCGTTGGCCGTGATGGCCACGGCCGGGTTGTATGAGACATCGGGCGACTGGCTCTTTGATATCGGGCTTCCGGGCAAGAGCGGGATCGGCGGCGGAATCGTCACCGTCTCGCCGGGCAAGGGCGGGCTGGGAACATTTGCCCCTCCGCTCGATGCGGCCGGCAACAGCGTCAAAGGCCAGCTCGCCGCAAAATTTTTATCTCAGCAACTGGGCATGGACCTCTTTGTTTCAAGCCCTCAAGCCTAGACGATCCGCGCAAATATTTTATGAGCACGAACAAAACAGTCCGCGATCCCTGGCTGCCGATGATCGTTATCGCCATGGGCCAGGCCCTCATGTCCTTCAATGTGGCCGCGCTGCCCGTTTCGATGGGGGGCATGGTGGAAAGTTTTGGTGTTCCGCCGACAACGATTGGCACGGCGATCATCATGTATTCCATGGGCGTTTCCGGCTTTGTGCTTCTCGGGGCCAAGCTGGGCCAGCGGTTTGGATCGAAGATATTTTTCCAGGCATCCGTGGCCTTGTTCCTCATTGCCCTCATCCTGGTGGTCTTCAGCCCTTCGGCGAAGCTCCTGCTTCTTGGCCAGGCTCTGGCCGGTCTGGCGGGAGCGGCTCTGGTTCCGACCCTGGTCGTCCTGATTTCGAATCATTACCATGGCGAGCAGCAGGCCAAAGCCGTGGGCTTCCTTGGTTCGGCCCGGGCTGCCGCCGGCGTGCTGGCATTTTTGATCATCGGATCCCTCGAGCGGTTTGTCGGGTGGAGGGCTGCCTTCGGCCTTCTCATCATTCATGCATTGGCGATTCTCATTCTGAGCTACAAGCTGAAACCTTCCCACGGACGCCCGGAGGTTAAAATCGACATCATCGGCGTCATTCTGGCAGCCAGCGGCATCATTATTCTCACGCTGGGCGTGAACAATATCCGGAACTGGGGAATCTTCCTTGCCGGACCGAATGCCCCGTTCGAGCTTCTCGGGCTCTCGCCGGCACCGCTCATGTTCTGTGCCGGAGTGATTCTTATCTCGGCCTTTCTCGCATGGACCCGCAAACGCGAGGTGGACGGCAGGACGCCGCTGTTTGCATTGCAGGTCATAGAGTCGCCGAAGGAGCGGGCCGCGGTGCTGGCCATGTTCACAATTGTCGCCATGGAAGCTGCGCTGAACTTCTCCGTGCCGCTCTACATCCAAATTGTTCAGGGCCGGAGCGCATTCGACACGGCGATCGCGATGATGCCATTCAACCTGTCCGTGTTCTTCACCGCCTTTTTGGTGGTCAAGCTTTACGACCGGTTCTCGCCTAAACAGATCGCGAGGTATGGATTCCTTCTTGCAGCCGCCGGCGCCTACTGGCTCACATTTGTGGTCACGAATAACTGGAGTTCGTTTCCGGTTCTGATCGGACTCGTCACGTTCGGTGTCGGCCAGGGTGCCCTGGTCACTTTGTTGTTCAACGTCCTTGTGACCTCCTCGCCCAAGGAGCTGGCGGCGGACGTGGGGTCCTTGCGCGGAACTGCCAACAACCTGGCGGCGTCCATGGGCACTGCCCTGATGGGCGCACTGGTTGTCGGGATCCTGAGCGCCGGAGTGATGAAGGCGATTACAGCCAACCCGGTTCTCACCCCCGAGCTGACATCCCAACTCAATCTCGACAACATCAACTTCCTCAGCAACGAGCGCCTGGCCGAGCGCCTCAAACAGACAACCGCATCGCCCGGGCAGATCGAGCAAGGCCTCGCTGTGAACGAAGCAGCCCGCCTCCGCGCGTTGCAGGTGGCATTTTTTGTTCTCGGCTCGCTGGCGCTGCTGTCGATCTTCCCGTGCGGCCGCCTGCCTGACTATCGACCGGGAGAAATTCCGGAGGAGGATGAGCTCGCGCATTCGACGGACCCCAAACCCGCCTGATAACCGCCATGACGAGTTTACGGTATTTTGGAGCAGGTCTGGTTGCTGTGGCCGGTCTGACGCTTTTGAGTTTCCGCACCGAAGCGGCGGACCCCGGTGGGAAAGAGTCCTCCACACCGGAAGCCACGCCCGTCCCGCACGCCGTGCCCACGATTCATCAGATCGAATCCTCAAATCTGGACTCCGATCTGTCCCCCGGGGAATCCACGACAGTCACCCCGGCGGAACTCGATGAGATCTATGCGCCGCAAAGCGGGTATCTCGAATCCTTGGGCGTTCGCTCTCCGCTCCGATACCTCGTTGACCCTCTGGATGAGTTGTATAACAAGACCGGCCTGAGGATCGGCGTCGCGAACACCATGCTTTTTCTGCAGCCGATGGGCGGGCAAAGCTCGCGCTACGGTGCAGCGGGCGACCTGGATCTCATGTCCTCATGGACGCTGATCGGCCGCGGCACCGAGGACACCGGACGCCTGGTCTTCACCGGGGAATACCGCTACCAGATCGGAGCCCAGCCGCCCTCGCTCGTGGGTGGTCAGGTCGGTACCCTAGTTGCGCCGACCGGCACTTTCAATGACCGCGGATGGGTCGTCCGCGATGCCTATTGGATCCAGCGGCTTTTCGATGCCAAAGTCCGCATCCTTTTCGGGCGGGCCGACATCTCGGACTACATGGGTTCCCATTGGCTGCAAAACGTGAATAATTCTTTCATCAACCGGAACTTTTCCGCAAATGCCGCGATCCCGTTTCCGGGGCACGGGCCGATGCTGGGAATCTCAATCCGGCCGACCGACCAGTTCTACCTGACCGCCGGCGCGATCAATGCCTACAGCGACTCGACGCTCCCGGAAATCAGTTCGGTATTTGAAGAGTGGGACTTTTTCACGATGGCGGAAGTCGGCTACACTCCGACATTCCAAAGCCTCGGAGCCGGCCGCTATGCCTTTGCGATGTGGCACATGGACGCGCGCAGCCGGGACAACCTTCCTTCGGACTATGGCATGACCTTTATTGCCGACCAGAACCTCACAGAGAACCTTCAGGTTTTCGCACGGTATTCTTATGCGGATGGGACTCTCGTCAACATCAAGAACAGCGCCCAAGTGGGATTTGGTTATAGCGGGCTCTTCGGCCGGACCAACGATCTCACCGGTGCCGCCTTCGCGTTCACATTTCCCCAGCGGACCACCACCCGGAACGAAACCGTTCTCGAAGTCTTCCACCGTTTCCAAGTGGCCGAAAACAGCCAGTTTTCTGTCGGATTTCAGGTGATTGCCACTCCCGGAAATGCCGTCGAGACTGAGGCGGCCGGAATGTTTTACATGAGGCTGCGGACCTCGTTCTGATGCGAATGCCCGTTGGCCGCCTTTCGATCCGCAAACAAAATTTTCTTTAACCCTTATTTTATTATGGAAGCGACTCAGACAAACGATGGATTGATGAAGCGGGTTCTGGACCTTGTCGAGAAGGCCGGAAACAAGGTTCCGCATCCGGCGATGATCTTTTTGTCGCTCATGGTTGTCGTCATCCTGCTCTCGCATGTTATGCACCTCTTCGGCGCATCGGTGACCCAGCAGGTGATCGATCCTGTGACTGACAAAATTCGAACGGACACGGTTGCGGCCCGCAGCCTTCTCACGACCGAGGGGATTCGGTTCATCTACGCATCGGTCATCCCGAACTTCATGGGATTCACTGCGGTGGGACTCATCATTGTGGCGATGGTCGGGGTTGGCGTGGCTGAGGCCTCCGGCCTGATCAAAGCACTCATCCGCAAGCTGGTGGCCGTTTCGCCCGGGTGGGCGATCGCCTACATCCTGGTTTTTGTGGGCATTGTATCCAGCATCGCCGCAGATGCCGGGTATCTCGTTCTGATCCCCCTGGCAGGTTCCGCGTTCCTGAGCGTCGGACGCCATCCGCTGGCAGGACTGGCAGCGGGCTTTGCCGCAGTCGCCGGGGCGTTCACGGTGAACATGCTCATCAAGCCGCTCGATGCCGTTCTTACCGAGTTCACAAACGACGCCATCCACCTGGTGAACCCCTCCCTCTCGATTGATCTGACTGCGAACCTCTGGTTTTCAATCGCATCCGTCATCGTGCTGACAGTGGCGATCACGTTCATCACGGAGCGGGTGATTGAGCCGAGGTTGGGAAAATACGAGGCGGATAATGCTGGCGACCTGACTGCGACTCCTGACACCGCGGAGGCTGAAACGCTGGGTGACGAGTCCCGCGGGCTCAAGTTCGCAGGTGTCGGGCTGGTTGCCGTCCTTGTTCTTCTGGGATTTCTGACCATCGGTTCCGGGGCGGCGTTGCGCAATCCGGAGACCGGCGCATTGATCGGGAACTCGCCCTTCATGAACGGGTTGATCGCGGTGATCATGGTGCTTTTTCTGGTCGCAGGTGCCGCCTACGGGTTCGGGGCCCGGACCATGAAGAACAGCACCGATGTCATCAAGGCGATGGAGAAGGCGATCTCAGGTCTCGGCAGCCTTATCCTGCTGCTCTTCATCCTCAGCCAGTTCATCGCCTACTTCAACTACAGCAACATCGGCACGATCCTGGCCGTGTCGATGGCCGACGTGCTGAAGTCCGCCAGCGTCCCGCCCCTGCTGCTGTTGCTCGGATTTATCCTGGTTGTCAGCCTCATCGATTTGCTGATCTCAGGAGCGATCGCAAAGTGGGCGCTCTTCGCGCCCATCTTCGTGCCGCTGCTCGTCCAATTGGGCGTGGCTCCCGAGGCGGTGCTCGCGGCTTACCGGGTTGCGGATTCGCCGATCAACGTCATCACCCCGCTGAATGCCTATTTTGCCCTGATCGTCGTCTTCGCCCAGAAATACGACACGAAGGCCGGAGTCGGAACGATCGTGGCCTTGATGATCCCTTATGTCATTGCGCTCTACGCCGTCTGGACAATCCTCTTCGTCGCATGGTTCCTGCTGGGGCTGCCATGGGGGTTGTGACTTCCGGCGGCTACCCTTGTCCTGCTGGCAGGCTCATTTATGCTGACACCTGAATTCCCTCAACCCGATCAGCAGGTCATAAAGCCCACCAGGGACGCCACCGAGCTTCTGGAGTTTTTGTTCCGGCTTGGGCAGGGCTATATTGCCTGCGGAGAGCAGACTGCGAAGGTGGAACTCCTCCTTCGCCGCATCGCCGCAGCCTATGGGATGCGAAAGTCGCGGGTGGTCGCCTTTCCGACAGCGATTTTTATTTCGCTTCATGACAGCACCGGTGAGCGGGTGACTCTGGCCGACTGCCAGTCGCAAACTCTGCGCCTGGATCAAATGGCGGACATCTACGCATTGGGCGACGCCGCCCAGGGCGGCTTGCTGGAACTCAAGGACGGCTTGCAGCGCATTGCCGCCATTCGACGCCAAAAGGCCCGCTTCGGAAGTGTGGGAGTCGTGGTGGGCCACTCTGTTCTGAGCGTGGGGTTGGCTATTGTCTTGATGCCGACACCAGTCAACCTGGCAACCGCCGCTGTGCTGGGATTTGTGGTGGGGCTGATCAAACTTGCTAGCGCCGGACGCAGTGTCCTCTCCGTGCCGCTTCCAGTGGTGACATCAACCGCCGTCTCCTCCCTCGTTTTCCTGGCGATCCGCTATGGCCTCCCCATCGATCCGCTCCATGCCCTCATCCCTCCTCTGGTGACATTCCTGCCCGGGGGTATGTTGACCTTGGGAATGGTGGAGTTGGCGTATGGCGATATGGTCAGCGGAGCCAGTCGCCTGACCTCCGGTTTTGTTCAGCTTGTGCTGCTGGCATTTGGCTTGGGAATCGGTGCCGCGCTGACCGGGTATTTCCCAGAAGATCTCGTTTACTCGGCGGGCCTCTACGTGAATCTGCCGTGGGCACCCTGGGCCGGGGTCCTGGTTTTCGGCCTGGGCGTCTACTTTCACTTTTCCGGCCCTCGGAATTCTCTTCAGTGGTTGCTCCTGGTTTTGTTTCTTGCCTTCGCTGCGCAACGGTTGGCGGTAGGTCTCGTCGGCAGCGAGATCAGCGGCTTTTTTGGAACTCTTGTGGCGACGCCCGTCGCTTATCTCATCGAGATGAAATTCCGAGGTCCTCCTGCCGCTGTCACGTTTCTCCCGAGTTTCTGGCTGCTTGTGCCGGGATCGCTCGGGCTGTTGAGCGTGACCCGGATGATGAGCGACCGGGCGGCGGGTATAGACGGGTTGATAACCGTGATTTTTGTCATCGCCTCCGTGGCGCTGGGAACCCTCGTCGGCGCCTCGCTCTATCGATGGTTTACCGAAAGCTTCAGTGTTTGGGGGCTGCAAGTTGGCCGGGTTGCGACCTTTTTCCGAGGCGCAAAATAACCCGCCGTCTTTTCGTCTCTTAAAAAAGCCGGGCTCAGACCGCAGCCGCGAGTTCCGGCCAAAGGTGCGCCGCCATTTTCATCCCGGCCATGTATGCATCGAGCGAGAATTTCTCGTCGGGTGAATGTGCGTTGTCATCCGGAAGCGCGAGACCGAGCATGAGCGAATCAGCTTTCAGATATTTCTTGAATGCCGCGATAATCGGTATGCTCCCGCCGCCGCGGGCAAGGAGGCATTCCTGGCCGAACCCGAGTTTCGCTGCGCGCATGCAGGCCTGCGCGAGAGGTCCCGTGGGATCCACCATGTATGGTCCGCCGCCCTGACCCTCTGTGATGGTGAGTTTGACCGTCGGAGGGCAGATCGCCTTCAGATGCTTCTTCACGAGCGCGATGATTTTCTCCGGATCCTGGTCCGGAACGAGCCGCATCGTGATCTTCGCGCTCGCCCAGGAGGGGACGATCGTTTTTCCGCCCTCTCCCTGATACCCGCTGGTGAGGCCGTTGATTTCAAACGTGGGCCTCGCGGCGCGCTGTTCATCCGGGGTGTATCCGGCCTCACCGAAAAGCGCCGACACGCCAACGGATTTACGGAACTTCGCCTCGTTGAACGGCACTTTCGCCATTTGCTTCCGCTCATAGGCCGAGAGCTTCACCACGTCATCGTAAAAGCCGGGAATCGTGACGCCCCCGCGTTTGTTGCGAAGCGAACCGAGCATCTGACAGAGGACCATCGCCGGGTTGTCCACCGCACCGCCAAAGAGGCCGGAGTGCAGGTCGCGGTCCGGCCCGTCGAGCCGGATTTCGATTGGTGCCATTCCCCGGAGCGAGTAGCAGAGCGCGGGGTGCTTCATGCTCGGGATTTCGGTGTCCGAGACCACAAGAGCTTTACACGCGAGTTCCCTGGCATGCTTCGGGAGAAACCCGTAGAGCGCCTTGGAGCCGACCTCCTCCTCGCCCTCGATCAGGAAATTCACGTTGCAGGGCAGTTCGCTGCCGGTCTTCAGCCACGCTTCTACAGCGTTGATGTGGGCAAGGTGCTGCCCCTTATTGTCGCTGATGCCGCGGGCATAGACATTGCGTCCGACACGGCGCGGTTCGAACGGTGGCGATGTCCAGAGTTCGAGCGGTTCCGGCGGCTGCACGTCGTAGTGGCCATAAACCAGAAACGTCGGCTTTTTCGGATCCGGTTTCGGCGTCCTCGCGATCACCACCGGGTAGCCGCTGGTCTTGCAGATTTCAGCCTTCAGGCCGGCCTTCCCGCACCGGTCGACGAGCCACTCCGCACAGAGCCGCATGTCACGGGCATGGTCCGACTGGGCGCTGATGCTGGGAATTCTTGTGTAGGCAAAGAGTTCGTCGATGAAGCGCTCTTCGTTGCTGGCAAGGTATTTGAGGACAGTCTCCGGGGTCATATTGTGAAAACTTATGAAACGACGTGCGCTTGCGGGCAATCCAATTGTTGTCGCCGCCAGAAAATAGGAGCGGTCCCCAAACCTCTTTCACGAGCAGGAGAGCGCCGGCTGGATAAATGGGACCCAACTCTGGATTTTTGACTGCTCGCCCCCACTTTGACCACGCCAGTGCGCGTGTTCGAGTCCAACTTTCTATTGCATTCGGTCATAAAATCGTGAATATTCACGGTCAGCCGTTCTCCTCCATAGTTAGAACCATGAAAACCATTCATTTCCACTGGGACTGATACTTTGAAGTTTACTTCGGCTTTGTTTTTTTTGTGACATTATATTATGAGATGCCTCGGAGCCTGCCCCGGCGCATTTTCCGGCAGATCCCGGTCTGCTTCTGAGGGTTCGGATGTGTGCTCCTTGTGATCCATGATTGAATTGTGAATCTCCACTATGAAAAATCCAACCGTCCCGTGATCATTCACGGTGGAGATTACAACCCCGACCAGTGGCTTGGGCAGCCGGAAGTCCTCGGCAAGGATTTCGATTTGATGAAAGCCGCTCACATCAACACGGTGACGGTTGGCGTGTTTGCGTGGGCAGCCTTGGAACCCGAGGAGGGGCGGTATGAATTTGCTTGGCTGGATGATGTCTTCGACCGCGCGGAGAGGCAAAATTTCCGGGTCATCCTGGCGACGCCCAGCGGAGGGAAGCCGAACTGGCTGGCGCTGAAATATCCGGAGGTGCGGCGGGTAGGGACGGATGGCCTGCGTGAGCCCCAGCAGAGGCGGCACAATCACTGCCTGACGTCGCCCGTTTACCGGGGCAAGGTGCGGGAAATCAATTCCCGCCTTGCTCAGCGCTATGGAAAACGACCCTCGCTTTCACTGTGGCATGTCTCGAATGAATACCTCGGCTACTGCTACTGCGACCTCTGCATGGCGGCATTTCAAGGGTGGCTGCGGGAGCGCTACCGGACACTCGACAAGCTCAACGACGCCTACTGGTCACGGTTCTGGAGCCATACGTTCACCGGGTGGGACCAGATCCGCACGATTGACGACAGCGTCAATGCGCTGAGCCTCGACTGGAAGCGGTTCATGACGGAACAATGCGCCGGCTTTCTCCGGGCCGAGGCCGCCCCGCTCCGCGAGCACTCCCCGGGGATCCCGATCACGACGAATTTCCATCCGATCGACCACTACGATCTCATCCGCCTGGCGGAGGAGGTCGATGTGGTAAGCTGGGACAGCTATCCGGACTGGCACGCGAATCCGGACGGGGTGGACGAATCCGCCACCGCGCTTGAGACGGCTTTTCGATTGGACATGTGTCGCGGAATGAAAGCCGGGAAGCCCTTCCTCCTCATGGAATGCACGCCGAGCCAGATCAACTGGCGAGGGGTTTCTCCGCTCCGCCGTCCGGGCATGCTCCGCCTGAGCAGCCTGCAAGCTGTCGCGCATGGCTCTGATGCCGTCTGCTACTTTCAGATCCGCAAGGGCCGGGGCGGCTCGGAAAAATTCCACGGCGCGGTCATCGACCACGCCGGGCAGGCCGGGACGAGGGTCTTCCGCGAGGTGGCGGCACTGGGGATAACACTGGAAAACCTGTCGGGAGTGATCGGGGCCCGGGTGCCCGCAAAGGTTGCTCTGGTTTTTGATTGGGAAAATTACTGGGCGCTCCGGGGGGCGGGCATGCCGCAAAATGCCCACAAGGAATATATCGAGACCTGCCTGTCCCATTACCGGCCGTTTTGGAAGCGCGGGATCGCGGTGGATATCATCCACGCCCGCGCCGGTCTTTCCGGATACAATCTGGTCCTGCTCCCGATGCTTTATCTTGTGCCGGATGGAATGCCCGAACGGCTCTCCGCCTTTGTAAAAAATGGGGGGGCGGTCGTCGGAACCTACCAAACCGGTTATGTCAACGAGACAGATCTCTGCTTTCAAGGAGGCGCACCGGGTCCGCTGAGCCGGGTTCTGGGAATCCGCGTCGAGGAATTCGATGCGCTCCCGGATTCTGCGAGGCGTCCCGTCATCCCCCGGCCCGCTGCGGGCCACGGACTCAGCGGCGCTTACGAGGCCAGGCATTTCCTGGATATCGTCCATTGCGAAGGCGCGGAGACGCTTGCGGAATATGGAGCGGATTTCTACGCAGGTGCTCCTGCCCTGACAGTCAATTCATTCGGTGACGGACGCGCGTATTACATTTCCTCCCGGAATGACGACCGGTTTCAGGACGATTTTATCGAGCACCTCTCGAGGGATCTCCAACTGCCTCGCGCAGTCTCCGACACCCTCCCGCCGGGAGTGACCGCGCATCTGCGCAAGAATGGCAGCGAACAATTTCTTTTTATTCTGAACTTCACCCATCACGACACGTCGGTTTCCCTTCCGGCCGGGTCGTGGTGCGATGCTGATACTGGCAAAGCAGCAGGCCCGGCTTCTCCTCTCGCCGCCCTTGGATCAAAGATTTTCCGGTCAACACTATGACACCATTCATCCACCAAACAGATATCTTCCACCCCCATGGCGATCCGGATGACCACTGGGATCTTGCGACTGTGTATGCACTCGCCGCGCAGGAGCTGGTCGAATTGCGAGGCATCATGTTCGACTATCCGCCAGACCACAGGGCGGGGGATCCTGCGATGCTCGCCGCCGCGCAGCTCGGATGCCTGACCGGAATCACCGGGATTCCTTCCGCTGTCGGATCGATGTTCCCGATGCGCAATCGCGTGGACACGCAGGGTGACCGGGGCAAGGCAGCCGTTGCGGCCGCAGAGTGGCTGTGCCGCACACTCGAAGCCAGCGACGCCACCGTTGTTATCAATATTGTGGGCTCATGTACGGACGTGGCGATCGCGGGGCTGATGCGCCCGGATCTTTTTAAGGCGAAATGCAAGGCCATCTACCTGAATGCCGGTGCCGCGAACCCGGGAAAGGATGGCGAGCTGGAATACAACGTGCGGCTGAATCCGAGTTCCTACTCCGCGATCTTCGACCTTCCTTGTCCGGTATATTGGTGTCCGTGCTGGCACCAGACCGAGGTCCGCGAGGTCGGCATCAACGGGACGTGGTATTCGTTCGTGCAGGGGGAAATCCTCCACCGCATCGGCGGGCCGCTCTGCAACTATTTCCTCTACATGCTGAGCCGGTCGGCCGACCCGAAATACCTCCGCTATCTCACTGCGCCCGTTGAAGCAGCATTGCTTGAAGATTTTGGCGCGAAGGCCCGCAGCATGTGGAGCACGGCCGCGATCCTGCATGCCGCAGACATGGGGGTCGATGCGAAGCGAGGACTGCTCCCGGTCGGCCTCGTCACCGATCCGGTCTTCGAGTTTTTTCCGATAACAATCGCCTGCGCGGACGACGGGCAGACGACATGGCATCCGTCCGCCGGAGATTCCGGCCGCCACATCTTCCAAATCCGCCATCCCGAGTTGTATGCCGCATCGATGACGGCCGCGCTCGGCACACTGCTGAAAACAATAATGTGATCATTTGCCATTGTTCCAACGCCCGTGCTGGCAGTCGTCAAATTTCGAATCACTCCGGTTTCCTGAAAGGAGTCGGTTCGATTTGTTTCTCATTCCTCCTTTTCGGAGCCGCAGCCACGGCCGTGGATCCGGCGGGCTCCGGACTGCCGGATTTCAACCCCGGGGAATTCGGGACGCTTGCCTGCGGGGAGATCGTCAATAGCTTCAAGCTGGCCACCGACATCCCATACCGTGGCGCTAACGATGCCAAAGCTGACGCGTATGTCGCCGAGCGATGCAAGCTCGACATCTTTTATCCTACCCACCGCAAAAACGTGCCCGTGCTGATCTATTTTCATGGCGGCGGGATGAGCGGGGGATCCAAGGACTCGAAGATGGAGCTCTACAAGCATCTCGGATGCGTGATCGTGACCCCGAACTACCGGCTCTCGCCACGCGCGAAATGCCCCTCCTACATCGAAGATGCCGCCGCCGCTACCGCATGGGTCAAAAAAAATATTTCAGACTACAACGGCGATCCCGGCAGGATTTTTGTCAGCGGGCATTCGGCCGGCGCCTATCTGGCGACCTGCCTGGCGACGATGCCGCAATTTCTTGAAAAGCAGGGGTGCCGGCCCGGAGATTTTGCAGCCTACATTTCCATCAGCGGGGAGATGGTCACCCACCGGGCGATCTGCGCCGAGCGCGGGCTGCCGAAAGGCCAGATCGTCATCGACGAATACGCCCCCATCAGTCACGTCTCGAAAGATGTACCGCCGCTGATCTTGCTGACGGGAGGCACAGGGCTCGATATCGATAGCCGCCCTGCGGATAACAAGCTCATGTGCGATGCGATGCGCGTCGCGGGCAACACGAACTGCCGGCACTACGAAGTTCCCGGCACCGATCATGGCAGCATCATGGATGCAGCCTACGCCTACCTGCTGCAGGTCATCCGTGAAAACCTTAAAAAACCGCCGACTCCGTGACATGATTCCGAACCGCCTTTGCCTGCTTCTTTCTTTGGCTCTGCCTGCGCTGGCGTGGGGCCAGGTGCCGTCACTCTTTGATTTCAACAAGCTCACCAAGGTCGAGACCGTCGATTGCGCGTCCGCCCCTGCGCCGGATTCCTTCCGTCAATATCCCGAAGGCGCGAGCAAGGTGGAATCGATCCTCGGCCGGAAGTGCCGCGTTCTTCCGAACGACAGCGACACGATGAAATACTTTGCCTACAAGATCGGCGGGGGCAAAGGATTGAAACCCGGGGCCGCCTACCTGCTGGTCGTGGATTACCCGGAGGACAGCCCCCGCACCATGTTTGTGCTGAACCGCGGCAACGAGACCGGCCGCGGGTTGGCCACGGGCAATGCCGTGGCAGACGGCGTCTTCGGCAAATACGTCAACAACAACCCCGAATCGATCTCCTACCCTCTCTCCGGCGCATGGCAGCGCTGGCAGCAGTTTTTTTATCTCCACGACCGCTTCCCGGAATTCGAGGCCCTTCGCGGAGACAAACCGAGACCGACCAAGCCGGAAGAAGGGTTCTGGGTCGTCATCGCGCAGACAAATCAGACTGACGCGACGGGCTCTGCGGGAGCCGCTGTGGCATCCATCAGCCTCTACGAGGTTCCTCATCCCGAGCAATACGACGTGAAGATCAACTACCCTCCGGACGGGCTGCCGAAGCGTTACCTGTTCTGCCGCGAGGAGATGGCGGACGGGGTGGTTTCGGTGCCGCACGGCCCCGACAACCCGCTCGTTCGCGGCGTCGACAGGCCGGTCGATTGGTTTGAATACAAGGCGCGCAACATGCAGTTCCTCGGCATGAACACCTTCACGACCGACCTGCTTGAGTTCGGCCACAACCAAGGCTGGGACGCGAAAGACAACAACTGGTATGTCCCGAACTCGCAACCGGAATTGTGGGGGAACGTTCTGGCGATGCTGAAAAAGTATCCGTCTCTTTTCGTGCTGCCCTATTACGAATATGGCGGTGGAACCGGGAAGGACGGGGAGGGGTACCTGCAAAAGCCGGTCATGCTGACCGGCGGCCAGAAATACACGCACCTCGATTTCATCAACAGGACCGCGCACATCGATATCCTGGATCCGGCAGCTTTGGAGGACGCAAAAATGCTTCTCGATGCGACTATCGTTCGCTTCAAGGGCGAAGCGAAATTTCTGGGCGCGTGGTTTCGTCCGCGTCCCGTGCAGATGCCCGTAAGTTTCCGTGATGAAAACCTCGCACTCTATCAGGCCGAGACCGGGATTTCCGTGACCCGGAAGGACCTGCAAGCAAACAAGGAAAGCCTTCAGAAGTATTACGTGTGGTGGTTCAAAAAGCGCGAGGCATTCGTGGCTGCGCTGGTCCACTATCTCCGGAGCAAGGGCCTGCCGGAAGCGCTGGTCCTGCTGACCTCGGACGGCAGCGAACCCGGAGTCCCCTTGCCGGGCAACGTTCTCGTTACGGATGATCCGACGACATGGGAGGGACGTATGAGCAACCTCCCCAAGAAGAAAGCTGTTGTTCCGATCGGGAGCGCGGTGAGCGATGATCTCCATTTCAAGGCGCTCACCACCCCGGTGCCCACATGGGGGGCCTTCGAGTGGCAGCACGCCTCGCCGTGGGCGGATCCGCAAAATTATCAGGGAAGCGATCGGGGCGCGCTGCTCACTTACACGTTCAACCGCCTTTACTCCGTCTCATCGCCGAAAGCGTTTGACGCATTCCGGACAGGTGACGGGCTGGCAATCGTCCGCCACCATTCGCTGAACGAAAATGTCATGGACGACAAAATCGGGTATTTCGCCTGCGATGCCGAGAACGCCGGTCCATTCTCCATGCTGGCAGAAGCCCGGGCCGTCGCCCACGGGGATCCCCGTTTTATCGGCTACCTGATCAGCAATACTCTCGCCCGCGGGTTTCCCGAATACGCGAGGGAATTCAACCGGGCATTTCTCGCCCTTCCCGCCCTTCCCGGCAAGGTTCTGGACAATGGCTCGTCCGACAGGGAAGTGGTTGTCCGCTCAATCGATGCCGGACAAAGCGGAACATACCTTGCGGTTGTCAACACCGGCCTTACCTCCAAGAAAGGCGTGAGCATCAACCTGCCGAAAGAGGGGGCCGTGATAAATGCCGCCCTCCAGGCCCCGCTGCAACACCATGGCGGCAAGCTCACGCTGGACTTTTACCCGGGACAACTCTACGCGCTGCTGATCAAGTAAATCGTTCCGCATGACTTCTCCGATGCGCGGACGGATGAAGGATGGCATCAGCCAGCCGGTCAGATTTTTACCGGCGTCATGGGGAGGCCGGCGTGATCGAGCATGCGGAGAAAGACCGGCCAGGCGAGGTCGCCATAGTAGCGGTGCCCGCCGGGGCCGATGACCATCGCGCAGTTCTTTAATGCACCCGCCTCCTTGTAGGTGGCCTGGAGTTCGCGAAAGGTGCGCCGCGCCGAATGGATGGGAAACAGATGATCCTCGCGCCCGTGGACAATGACCAGCGGCTTCGGGGCGATCAGGCCAGCGATGTCGGCCATGTCCGCGACATTCAGCAGACCGGGCACGAAGTTGCAACTGCAGTGACCCATCGCAAGGAACGAATCCCGGAAGCTGGAAAGGCAGCTCGACGGCATAGCGAAGCGGATCCGGGGCAGCAGCGCGGCAGCGAATAGCGAGACCATCCCGCCGGTCGAGTTGCCTGTCACCCCGATGCGCCGCGGGTCGGCGTCTCCCCGCTCCATCAGGTAGTCAATCGCCCGGTCCACGTCGAAAACGCGCTCGCCCATCAGCGTGCGCCCGAGGAAAAGCGCGTGCATGGCGGCATCCTGACATCCGTCTCCGGACGGAGTTTCCATTGCGCGCTCGCTTCTCTCGCCGAACGAGCGCTGCTCGATGCACAGTGCGGAAATCCCTCTCTCCATGCACCCGATTGCTACATCGAGCCCGTCATGCACCGGGGCCTCCCACGATTTTTCATCCTCGCTCGCGGCGATCAAGTGGTGCATCTTCCCCCGGTGCCCCTGCAGGCAAACCATAAAGGGACGCGGACCGCTGGCCTTACCCGGCAGGCAGACATACGCGGGCACATCGCAACGGAACTCGGAGGCGAAGACAATTTTCTCGATCGTGCCCAGCGGGTGGGGCTTTGACCAGATCCGCCGCACGTTGAGCGGCACCCGATCTTGCGGGATCCCGCCGAGCAGCCCGGCGAGCTTCTTGCGCAGACGACGCTGCCAGGCGGTGACATCGCCGCCAGGATAGCTCATCGCCCGCATCGCCCCGCGATCGGCGATTGCCTGATGGTGCAACGACGGGCTGAACGAGAATTTCTGACCGGCGCGGCCGATACCATTTCCTGAACCTCCGCGTGCTCGCGACTTCATAAGCCGGACGCTATGCGGGGCTCCCGCGCTTGTAAAGGAACCAACAACAAAAACGGGAACGTTCCCGAGATTTTTCTTGTTGAGAGGCTGCGGCAGGTATTAGGACTCACGCATGACATTGGGATCGCGCCTTCTTGCATTTCTTATGGTCGTGCCGTGTGCCGGCGCGGCAACGTGGACGCACACTTGGACCCCGGCGGCGAACGAGGAGGAGATGCGGGCGGGCGTGTGTCCGCTGAAATACGACAAGAAGTGGGCATACGCGATCGAGTTGGACGACGGCACCACCCCGACCGGAACTTTCGCGCCGGAGTTTTTCGCGGGGTTTCAATACACGGATGCCCCGCCCGGGGTGGGCAACGGCGTGCGGTTGCCCGTCGTCGGAAGCCTGGCACTCTTTCCCTACCGCGTCGGCGCGAACAATACGTTTGTGACCTTCGATCAGGTCCGGGAAATTTGCAAAAAGGGCTGGGCGGTTGCGAATCACAGCTACACTCACAAGGGCAAAACGTATGGCGACGTTCCGGAAATTCTGACGCCCGAGCAGATTAGCGAGGAACTTTTCTGGAGCCAGGCCGTGTTCGCCCATGAGCTCGGGCGTGCGCCGACGCATTTCGTCTATCCCAACGGCTACACCGCCTACGCGGATTCGCTTGCCGCGTTTGGCATGGTCTCCGGGTCGAGCGTTGGAGGGAAGGGCGGGATCAACCTTGGGAAAATGGGAGACAATTTTCTTTCCATCTCCCGCTGCTATCTCGATGAGGGGGCCTGGACGAACCCCTACCGGAAAGGTGACCCGATGGACGGCATCCCCGCGAACGGCCCTGCGGGAGGGGACTTGATCATCGACTTCACGCACAACATTTCTCCTGACCCGGACTCGGCCAACCAAAAACGCTGGAGGGAGCGGCTCACCACGCTGACGGCGCAATTCGGGGCCGGCGGGACGGATGAGTTCTGGAGCGCACCGACCGGTGACGTCATCTCATACTGGCGCGCGGCAAAAGCCGCAACGGCGAGGCTGGAAAGGGGGAAACTTTCGGTCAGCGTGCCGGATGCCATGCCGGGAACACCCCTCACGATCCGGCTGGAGGGAGTTTCCGCCGAAGCGGATATTCCCGCGCCGGCCGGCGGTTCGATCTACCGCAAGGGCAACACTGTTTGGATCACGACCCCCGTGATCGGGACTCCCGGCGCCCCTTCTCCGACCCCACCGGTGAAGCTTGTTTTCAAAGGCCCGCCCGCGCCCTCGATTCCTCTGGACCCGCCCCGGCACATCGCCGCGGTCCGAGTGAGGCAGCACGGGAATCCCACGCCTGACCGACAGCTCCACGTGAATTTCACCCGGCCCGACGGGTCGTCGGAAAAGTTTTCCTCGCAGACCCAGCCGGAAACTTTCGTTTCCGGCACTCATGTTTTCGCGTCTGTTCCAAACCGCGAGGCTCCCCTGGCAAAAAGCGTTGAGGTGACGGCCGATCCCTCGATCAAAGAAGTCGAAATCTGGGCGGCTGACGGAGCGAAACCGTAGAGAACAGGCGGTGGGACCGCAGCTTACTTTTTCGACGGGATTGCGTGGCGGCGGGCGATGCTGTCTCGAAGGATGAGCTCCGCAGGAATGGAGCGGACCTCCGTATTCCGGTCGAAATTCTCCCGCCGGAGCTCCAGCAGCTCGCAGATGGCTTGTGCCGTCTGGACACGGCTGGTCCGCACCGTAGTCAGGCTGGCGCGGACACCCTCCGCGATGTCGTCCACCCCGGCGACCGAAAGATCTTTTGGAATGGATCGCCCGGCAACACGCGCGGCGTGCATCACCCCACAGGCGATAATATCATCGGCGCAGAAAACGGCCGTGGGAGGATCGGGAAGCGCCGCCCATTTACGGAACGCGTGGATGCCGCCCTCCGCTCCATCTTCTCCGAAGTAGATCAGGGACTCGTCGGGCTTTTCGCCCTCCGCGGCCGCGTGCTTGGCGTAGGCCCGGAAGCGGCTTGTCTTCCGGCACCCCGGAAAGTTCTGGGCGGCATAGCCGATGCGGGTATGCCCGAGCGCACGGTAGTGCGTCATCACCCTGCTCACGCTCTCGAAAAGCTCGTAGCGGACAAAGTCAAATCCGGGGATGGGATTTCCGTGAAGAAAAACCATGGCGATGCCGCGGGACTTGAGCTGATCGAAGATCGTCGGGTTGTCGTGGTAGTGGGATTGGTCGAGGATCAGCCCGTCCACCTCGCCCGCCGTCCATTGCAGGATGAGCTCGGCTTCGCGGTTCTTGTCGTTGTTGGAAATCCCGATGAGGAGCGTGATGCCGATTTTTTCCGCCTCGTGATTGAGCGCCTCGACGAGCTCTGAGTAGTAGGGGTTGCGAAGATGCGGGACAAGGATCGCCCAGCGGCTCGTCCGACCGAGCTTCATCATGCGGGCACCATTGTGCGGGAGATACCCGATCTCGCGGGCTGCCCGGAGGATCTTCTCCTTCGTCGCCGGCTTGATCCCCGCCTGGTTGTTGAAAGCGCGGGAAATCGTCCCGCGCGAAATTCCCGTGTAATCCACGAGGTCAAATATCGTCGGGCGCGCGGACTTTTTCATTCCTGCCCCCTTAAACCACATCGCCTCCTCACCATCAAGCAAGTTGCGCGGAAAGCGGTTCCCGCCCGCCAGCGTCCCATGCCCGACAAAAGTTTGTGTTGATAATTTCGTGAACGTTCCCTTTTATGTTCTGGAACCTGAGTCGAACCCCACAAAATCGAATGACAAAGCTATCGGAAAGGCTGGCAGTGGAGACATTGCGGATGGTCTGCCTTGCTGCGTTCCTGGCACCGTGCGGACTGCGGGCCGAATCGGCATGGCGCTGGGAATCTCCGGAGCTTGCAGCGGCCGCAGAGTCTGTGACGGTGGAGCCGGTAAAGTTCGGCAAGACATGGGCCTACGCGCTGGAGTTTGACGATGGAGGGACTTTCGCGCAGGACATTGCGGCGCCGATGCTGGAGAAGTTCAGCGCCACCGACGCCCCGGCGGGAGTTGCCGGGGGGCGGAAAACGCCCTTCGTCGCGTGCGTGGCCGTTTATCCATTTGTGCTCGATGGTGAGAACAACACATTCCTGACGTGGGAGCAAATCCGCGGGCTGCGCGACAAAGGCTGGGGCGTCTCGAACCACAGCTACTGGCACACCGGGAACCATTGGGAACCGAAGGAGTTTCTCGACGAGGCTCAGATGCGCCGCGAGCTGTTCTGGAGCCAGACGGTTCTCGCCCACTTCCTCACCGGCGGAAAGGAGATCTGCCGCCGGTTCGTTTATCCGAGCGGAGATTACCATTACGGGCCGCTCCTCGCCGAATACGGGCTGAACACGACGCCCGTCGCAGTCAAAAACAGCAATTCCCTTACGGCCCCGGTCCCGCCCTTCGACGCTGCAAGCAAATACCATCTCACCAACCGCAACAACATGGATGCCGGCGCGTGGGACAAGCGGGGAGGAGACGATATGGATTCCTTTCCGCAGCCCCGCCCGGCACCGGGGGATTTCGTTTTGGACTTCACGCACGGGATGGGAAAACCGGGCGAGGCCAACGTCCTTCGCTGGGAGCGCCGCCTCGGAAGGATTGCCGCCGAATTCGGGGCAGACGGGGACGACAGCGTCTGGTGCGGCTCCGCCAGCGAAATCGTCGCGTATCACGCCACGGCGACAACGGCCCGGGCCGGCAGCGACAAAGGCGGAATATTTGTCGAGGTCCCGAAGGGGGCGTTCGAGACTCCGCTGACTTTGAAAATCAAGCTGGCCCGCCCGCTGCAGACGATTCCATCTCCTCCTCCGGGATCGCTGCTCTATCGCCAGGGCGATGAAATCTGGCTCACCACTCCGCCGCTCGGCGACGACGCGGCCCCGGGCTTCCTGCGCGCAAAACCTGTCCAGGCCGGCCCGTTCAAAGAAAAAGTCAGGTTCGAAAAGCCCGTGCGCCTCGCCGCCGTCCGCATCCTGCAAAAAGGCGACCCCGGAGCCGGCTTCGTGCCGGAGATCACCTGGGTGGCGAAGGATGGTTCGACCGGCAGGGTCCCGGTCGAAAATGTTCTGCGCTGGGTGCCGACAAAATCCCGATGGGGCAACTGGCTGCTCTTCCCGGTCATCCCCGACCAGCCGGCTCCGGAAATTGTCGAACTGAATATCAAACCCTCGCCAGCCTTCAAAGGCGTCGAGATCTGGGCGATAGAATAAACCGAATCATATGAAAAACCACCGTCTCCAACACCCTCCTCATTGCGGGAGAACAACGAGTCGTGCGACACGAATGTCGCATCTCCGAAGAATCCTCTCCACCCCGGCTCCTTTCGGAGCGTTGAACCTGCTGGCGGTAACGGCTCTGGTCATTGCCGGAACTGTGACCCCGGCCTTCTGCGCGGACGCACCGCCCGCATCCGAGCGCCTGCTCCACGCCATGGACTCGACCGGGGGTCTCGGCGCCGGCGGGTGGCGGCTCGACAAAACCATCGTCGGGATGAGCCCTGCCGGAATCGAGCCCAAGCTCGGCTCTGGATCGGTGCGGTTCAGCGGCGTGGCAACGATCCCCGGCGCAAAAGGCGACTTTCATCTGGTCGACAAACTTCCGGAATTCGAGAAACTTTCGGTGTGGGTTTACCTTTCCGAAGACTCGAACGTCAGCGAGGTCGGGCTGCAGGTTTGGGATGCGAACGGAGAGGGGCTCACAGAGAAGTTTCCGGCCGACTGGCACGGATGGAAGCAAATCGAGCTCAACGCGGAAAGCCCGGGGATCATCCAATCCTGGAAACAGCCCGAGCAGGATGGCAAGCTGGACCAGCCGATCCGGATGCTCAACCTCGCATGGTTTGCCAAGGACGCCGGGCCGACACACATCGACGTGGACGGGCTGACCGGGACGTTCAAGGCCTCCGGGGCTTCCGCTCCGCCCATCGAGCTCAAGATCGAGCTCCCTCAGTCTGCGCAAAGCAATCAGCCGCTGGGCGGCTCGATCATCGTGCACAACGCGACCGGCAAGCCCCAGCAAGTGACGGCCGATTATACGCTGATCTCGAATCCGCAGCTCACGGACGTCCTGGCCCCGGATGCCGTCCACGGCTTGGACATCGCGCGCGGTGCAAAGGTGTGGACTATCACGGGCGAGGGAGAAGAGCCGGACACGACGCTCACTGACGGGCTCGTCTTCACGAACAAGGAATTTCCGTGGGACAAGGGATACGGCGAGGTGTCGCAGCGCATCGATCTGGGGGCCGCGCACAAGATCACGAAACTCGCGATCTTTCCGACCGATGCTAACTGGCTTTGGAACGCCGAAGTCTCGGCCTCGCTCGACGGCAAAACCTATCAGGTTGTGCCCGGCCTGGAAAAACTCGACCTCAACAAAAAGTGGACCGGAATCGAGGCAATTCCGACCGCGCCGGTCGAGGCCCGGTTCCTTCGATTCCGCTATTTCAATGACGGCGAAGCTCCGAAGCGGATCAGCCTGCCAAACGAGATCCGGGTTTACGACGGCATGGATGCCGCAGACCGGGTGGCCCCGGAGCTGGGCGGTGTGGCGGCCAAAGGGAAGCTCTCGTTCGAGGTTCCGGCCGGCAGCTTTGCTGTCCAGCCCCTCAAGGAGATCGTGCTTCCCGGCGAGGGCGCATACCTCCTCCGCGTAGAGACAAAGGCAGGCGATTTCTCAGACATCGCGCAAGCCACGCTCATCTCGTCACCTGCCGCGAACAAACCCGTCGACGCCGCCACATCCCGGTTCGGGATCAATGCTGCCAGCTTGAACCTCACCGACGACTGGGGCCCCTACGGGTTCGGTTGGGTGCGTTTTGAAAACATGAAATGGTTGATGTTTTCGCCGGCACGCGGCGAGTTTCGTTTTGACGGGTCGGTTGCTCCGTGGATGGTCCGTTTCGACGAGATCATGAAGCGCTACAACGATTGCGGGATGAAGGTGCTCCCCTACCTGTTCATGGTCCCCGAATATTCCTCGTCGGCCGGCCCGGAGGTGGACAAAAAGAACAGCGCCGCACATCCGCCGAAAGACCCCGCCGACTACGCCGAGGCCGTTTTCCAGGTCGTCGCGCGCTACGGGTCGAACAAGGTGCCGGCCGACAAACTGAAGACGCCGGACAAGATCACCGGGCTGAACCAGCTCGGCGCTGTCGAGATCTGGAACGAGCCGAACCTTAATCCGAACCCCAATGCCACCTACGGCGCATGGGCCGCTCCGCTCGACCAGTTCTGGCCGGTGTTCCGAGCCGGGTCCGAAGGGGCAAAAGCCGCCGATCCCAAGACCCCTGTCACGAGCCCCGGCATGGCCGGGCTGACGCTCGAAGTCCTGGAACCGCTGCGCCAGTTCCATTACCCGGACGGCAAAACTCCGGTGGATTTTTTTGACATCCTGAATGTCCACTACTACAGCGGCCGACAGGCGCCGGAGATTGCAACGAGGGACGGCAATGTCGTGCGGCAGGGAAGCGAGCAGTCTTCCATCACCTACCCGGAGAATCTGCGCGAGCTGATCGAATGGCGCGACATGTATGCCCCCGGAAAACCGATCTGGCTGACCGAAACCGGCTACGACAGCGCGGGGCCTTTCGGCACGAACGAAAGATACCAGGCGGCAAGGATTCCGCGTGTGATGCTTCTCGCGCTGGCTGCGGGAGTGGATAAAGTGTTCCTCTACCGCGAGTCGGGCTCGACCCCGTCGATGCACGCTGCGGCGGGGCTTGTCCGCGACGACTCCTCGAGAAAGCCTTCGTATTTCACGGTGGCCACAATGCTGCGCGAGCTCGCTGGCATGTCGCAGGGCGGGACGCCAAGGCTCTCCGATCCGGATCCGAACATCTGGCTCTACGCGTGGGAAACTCCGAAGGGAACTGTGCTCGTTGCATGGACCGTGGACGGCGAGGCCAAACTTAATCTGGGTTCCGGGGAATGCGAGGTGGTGGATTCTTTCGGCGGACGCAAGAAGCTAAAAGGCGACTCGATCGCCGTAGGGGAGTATCCGGTTTACATTCACGGGGCCGCTGACTGGCCCGAGGTCCGCAAGCGTGCAGATGCCGCGAAGCAGGCCGCGGAAAAGCTGGCTGCCGACAAGAAGAAACTGGCATCGACGCGCACGCTGATTTTTGATTTCGGCTCGCCCGACCAGCTTGTCGGTCTTCTCCGCGGCTACGGGCCGCCCAGAGCTTTCACTCCGGTCACCGGAGATGACTCTTACTCCCCTTCGACTGGATACGGTTTCGAAAAGGTCCCTGTCGTCACAAACAACAAGAAATGGATGAAGGATGCGCTCGAGCGCGATTCCTGCCGCGTGAGAAAAGACAGCCCGTTCATCTTCGACGCGCCGCCCGGGAAATACGCACTCACGCTTTCCGCCAGCGGGGTCGGGGGGCCGGGCACGCTCGCGATCGAGGGCGCGACCAAGGCTGACGGATCGCCGGTCCAATTTGAGTTCGACGACAAAACGCCAACGCAAACAGCGGAGATCATTGTCACGTCACCGCAACTGCGCCTGACCACGGACAAATACGCCGACGTGCGCTGGATGTCACTCGTCGAAATCTCCGGCAAACCGTAGCCACCCCATTGAAGGCCGCGATGCCGACCGGACAATATTGCAGGGATCTCATTGCGATTGCCGCTGACCGGGCGGAGTGCCGGGTTTGGGTCCTGCCATGAAAACCACGATAAGCTATCTGCCCTTTGAGGGCAGCAACCCGGTCACCCACTGGGATCGCGGCAGCTGGCCGTGCCGATGGATCAGCCACCCGGACGCGCCGCAGCCGCCGATTGTCACGGCCTATAAGCGGGAGTTCAGCCAATCCGAAGACGCGGTGGCCCGCGTCCATGTCAGCGCTGACGAGCGCTACGAGCTGTTTCTCGACGGCAGGCGCATCGGGCGCGGGCCCGAAAGGGGAGCCCCTCACTGGTGGTATTTTGAAACGTATGACCTGACGCTCGACAAGGGCGAGCAGTCCCTCGTCGCCCGCGTTTGGTCGCTGGGCGGGGCGATGGCTCCCACCGCCCAGATGAGTGTGAGCCCGGGATTTCTTCTGGCTCCCGAAGGCGGGGAGTTCCTGAACATCCTCGGCACGGGCATCGCCTTCTGGGAAGTCATGCTGTTCGACGGATTTGCCTACACGCCGGGAATTTCAAGTTTTGGAGTCGGCTACAATGTGGATATTGACGGCAGCCGTTTTCCATGGGGTTGGGAACGGGGAGATGGCCCCGGCTGGGTGCCTGCGAAGGCAGGAGAAACGGCCAAAAGCGGATACTGCGCCAACCTTTGCAAGGATTCCCACCTGCTGTATCCGGCCACCCTTCCGGCAATGCTCGACATTCCCCGCCACATCGGTGCTGTCCGCCATGCGCGCTATGTCACGGGCCCTGAAACCAGGTCCCTTCAGGTACTTGGCGCCCAAAGCGACGGTGAAATCGCGGACCGTTGGCAAAGCCTTCTCGGGGGGCAGGCCCCGCTGGACATTCCGCCCGGCACGAGCGTTCGGGTGATTGTTGATCTGGAGAACTATTACTGCGCCTACCCGCGAATCACCACCAGCGGGGGTAAGGGCTCGCTCGTCCGGCTGCATTGGGCCGAGGCACTTTTCAACGCCCCGGACGCAAAGAGCGATTACCGCAGGCACAGCGACAGCAAGGGCAACCGCAACGAGGTCGAGGGGAAATATTTCATCGGGGCCGGTGACATTTTCCGTCCTGATGGCGGACCCAAGCGGGAGTTTCAGCCGCTGTGGTGGATGTCGGGAAGATACTTGGAGATCTTTATCCAGACCAAGGATGACGCCCTGAGAATCGAAGGTCTGGTGTTTTTTGAAACCCGCTATCCGCTGGAGATGAGAAGCAGCTTCCAATTTGAAAAAGCGGAATTGTCGGACTGCCTTCCGATCATGGTCCGGGCGATGCAGATGTGTGCGCACGAGACCTATTTCGACTGCCCCTACTACGAGCAGCTGATGTATGTCGGAGACACGAGGCTTGAGGTGCTGAGCCACTACGCGATGCAGAACGACTCCCGCCTGCCCCGCAAGGCGGTCCATCTCTTTGATATCTCGCGTGTCCCGAAAGGGCTGACCCTGTGCCGCTATCCCAGCGACAACCTTTCGTTCATCCCCCCGTTTTCGCTTTGGTGGGTGGCCATGGTCCACGATCTCGCGCTGTGGCGCGGCGAAAGGGATCAGGTGCAAAGGACCATGCCTTCCTGTCGGTCGGTGCTGGATCTTTTTCTAGGACACATCAATGACGACGGGGTTCTGCAGGCTCCCGAAGGGTGGAATTTTATGGACTGGGTGCAGACCTGGTCGTGGGGATGCCCGCCCGATGGCGAGTGCAGCGTCAACAGCGTCCAGGGCTGGCAGCTCGCGCATGTCCTCGAACTGGCCGCCCGTGTGGAGGATTGGCTTGGGGAGCCGGAATTGGCGGGACGCTGGCGGAAGCACGCGCGGGCACTCGCCGCAAATCTCACGAAAGTATTCTGGGACGAGAAGCGCGGTCTGTTCGCCGACAACCCGTCGAAGACCCGGTGGTCCGAGCACGCCCAGTGCCTAGCCATCCTGAGCGGACAACTTGATGCCCCGGTTGCCGGGCGCGTGATGGAGGCGATGACCGGGGCCGGCGATTTGGAGAAAACCACGATCTACTTCGCCCATTACTACTTTGAAGCCTGCTGCATGCTGGGCAGCGCAGACGCGATGATGGCCCGCCTCGGGCTCTGGTTCGATCTGGAAAAGCGCGGGTTCAAGACGACGTTCGAGAAGCCCGGGGATTCGCGCTCCGACTGCCATGCGTGGGGCGCTCACCCGATCTACCACTACTACGCCTCGATCCTCGGAGTCCGTCCGGCGCGGATGGGGTTTGAGTCCGTCGGGATCCGCCCCATGCTCGGCCGGATGAAGTCCGCATCGGGAAAGCTTGTCCACCCGAAGGGTTTCATCGAGGTCAGCTACAAGCAGACGCCGGAAGCCTTGGAGGCATCCATCACACTGCCCGGCGGCCTTTCCGGCACTCTGGCCCATGGCGGCGCTGAGACCGCTCTCGTCCCCGGGCAAAACCGGCTAATCCTGCCAAGTTAGGAATCCCGTGAACACGCTAACCGAGAAATTGGCACTTCATCGGGCTTTTGTCGCGGGCGGACTTCCACGCCCATTGTTGCGGCTGTTTCCACCATCGGGCGAGCCTTCCCGCTTCCCGAACTGCGACAACGGCCTGAGCGTGGAAGACGTGGTCGCCAAATGCCGCCAGCTGGCGGCGCCCGCGGTTGACGACGACTTCTTTCCGGTCGCAAGAGTGTATTTCGGCACCGCCATGATACCCGCGCTTGCAGGGGGGGATTTTTCCTGCGACGGGGAGACCACATGGGCCCACCCGATTGCCGGGTCTGCCGCCGACCTGAGGATCCCGCCCCTCGACGAGGATCTGCCGATCTGGCGTGACTACTTGAAGAAACTGCGGGCTCTCCGCGATGCCGCAGTCCCCGGCGTGATGCTCGGGCTCCCAGACTTGATCGGGCCGCTGGACATCGCGTCAGCATTGCTCGGCCCCGAGCAACTGGCGGTCGATATGATGCTCGAACCCGAGGCCGTGGCAGCGGTGCTGGCACAATGCGCGGAACTCTGGAAGCAGGTCTTCGATGTCCAGGTCAGGGAGCTGGGCCTCGTCGAAGGCGGCATGGTGACAGTTTTCTGCAACTTCATGCCCGGGCGCTCCGCGCTCTGGAGCGAAGATTTTTCCGCCCTCATCGGTCCGGAGACCTACAGGAAATTCGGCCTTGCGCTCGACGGGGTTCTGGCGGGCCACCTCGACTCGTCGATTATCCATGTCCACTCGGCGGCAGGCCGCTGCCTGCCGGACATCAAAAATATCAACGGCCTGTCGGTCGTTGAGATCTCCAACGACCCGAGCGGTCCCCCGCTAACAAGCATTCTCGGATGGGCGGAGGAAATTCAAGCGGCGGGAAAATCCGTCATGCTCAGCAACTGGGAGCATCCGCTGAGCGACGATGAGGTGGACGAAATTCTCAACAGGCTCGATCACCGCCGCCTGCTGGTGACCCTGCAATGCACAAGCGACAGCCAGGCCGCGGCTTATCGGCGGAAATTTATCAAACTGGAAAAATCATGAAACGGATACCTGGAACAGTGGCACAAAAAGCGACAACTCATCCGGGCGAGTTATCGATCAGAAAGTTCGGACACTTCGACGACAAGGCTAACGAGTTTGTCATCACGACTCCCAAGACCCCCCGCCCGTGGGAAAACCGGCTCTGGAACGACCAGCTCAACATACAGATTTCGAACCACGGCACCGGGATCAGCTACAAACGCGACAACAAGGGGCGCTTCGTCATTTTCAACTACAAATGCCCGAACCGCTTCATCTATGTTTATGACCGGAAGGAGAAGGACCTCTGGTGCCCGAACTGGTTTCCGGTTGGCGGCAAGCTGGATTCCTACGAGGTGCGCCACGGGCTGAAATACACCACCTTCAAAGCGGAAAAACATGGCGTCGAAGTGACGTGGCGCGTAACCGTTCACCATTCGGACGCCGCGGAGCTGTGGAGGATCGAGGTGCGCAACAAGAGCGGAAAATCCAAGGATCTTCTCATCGTCCCCTTCTACCAGGTGGATCTCAGCCTGACCGACCCCTACTTCGGTCACGTGAACCGGCACGTCTCGTTTGTCTCGCCGAAAGCCAACTGCATCTACGTCAAGAACAGCGCGTTCGTGCGCAAGGCCGAGGATGATGCGCTCTGCTTTCATGCCGACCGGAAGTTCACAAAGTTCGAGATGAATATGGAGAGCTTCCTCAAAGGGTTCTCCTCACTGGCCGCCCCGGAAACCATCATCAAGGACAAATGGGCCAACTCGTTCATCGACGATGACGTCCAGCCCTGTCTCGCCGCCGGATTCGATCTCGGGCTCAAGAAGGGGAAAGCCGACACCATCAACATCGGGATCTTCACCGCGGACAACATCAAGCACGCGGAAAAGCTGGCAGCCGGCTACGACAGGGAGAACGCCTTCGACGCATCCATCGCCAAACATGCGGAGGACGCAGCGCGGATTCTGTCCATCAACAACATCAAAACAGCGGACCCATCATTCGACCGCTATGTGAATGTCTGGATCAAGCACCAGCTCTGGCACAACGCGGAGTGGAACCGCGGCTGGGGTCAGGGGTTCCGCGATGCCATGTCCGACTGCGATATGTTCCGCGCGTTCGATCCTGCTCGTGTCCGCAGTCGCATCCTGCAGGCGGCCGCGCACATCTATGCCGACGGCCACACTGTTCGCTCGTTTTTTCCGGCCGTCGAAAAGCCGTATTTCGACGGCGGCGTCTGGTTCCAGAACGCGGTCTGCCAATACATCCGCGAGACCGGGGACATGTCGTTGCTCGACGAGCGGGCTCCTTATTTCAAGAGCGATGAGACCGGGACAATCCTCGGCCACCTGAAGCGGACTGTCGAGTTCCTCGACAAGCAGCGAGGGCCGGACAACATCTGCCGGATGGGGTTCGGCGACTGGAACGATGCGGTCGGAGGCATCGATCGCGAGGGCAAAGGCCAGTCGATCTGGATCACCATGGCCTACATCTTCGGGCTGCGGAATTCATCGCAACTGCTGCGCGCCCTGGGCGATCCCGACGCGGGAGTTTACGAAGAGCGCGCGGAGCAACTGACCGGCATCCTGAACAATAAGTTCTTCGAAGGTGACCGGTATATCCGCGCCGTCACCGATGCCGGTCGCCTCGTCGGCTCCAAGAAAAACAAGGAAGGAAAAATGTGGATCGAGCCGCAGGGATGGTCGCTCTTTGCCGGCGTGGCCGATCACAAAAAGGCGGTGAAAATCGTGAAGGCGATGCGGAGGGAGCTCTATGTGCCGTATGGCGTGATGCTGCTCTCGCCGCCGTTCACCAAATACCAGGAGGACGTGGGACGGATCTCCAATGATATGCCGGGTATCGTCGAAAACGGCTCGAACTACGTACAAGGAATGCTGTTCTACACCTACGGTCTGACCCAGGCTGATATGCCGGACGAGTCATTCGACCTGCTCTGCCGGGTTCTGCCGACCAACCCCGCCAACCCGCCGGAGAAGTCCCGGATCGAGCCGTTCCAAATCACGAACTCGTTTCAGGGACCCGCATCGAAGCATCCCGGACGCGCGATGTATGCCTGGCGGACCGGTTCGGCCGGCTGGTTCCTCAAAACCATATGGGACGGACTCGTAGGTATCGTCCCCGACTTTGATGGCGTCAGGATCAACGCCCGCATTCCGACAATGTTGGGAGACCGGATCGGGGTCACCCGGATGATTCGCGGCAGACAGGTGAGCTTCGAGATCGCCAGGCGCGGCCGCGAGAGCAAAAGCAGCGCCTTCACCCTGCGCATCAAAAACGGCGATAACATCCGCTATCAGGACATCGGCGACAACGCGCATATTCTCATCACGGTGCAGCCTCCATCCCGGAGTTCCGAATGATCGGCTCGATGGAGTATTTGCCGGCGTCGGATTCGTCCAATGTTCTGCGGACATTACGGATCCGCAACCGGCGGACCCCGTCGGCATAGAGCCAAGGGATTTGTCCTTTTTCCAGAGGAGGACATTCCGCTGGCTGGAGGTCAATCCATGTGCCGAGCAGCGGGCGGTTGCTTCCCCCGGACAGCCGCAGGCTCCAATCGTCGAGCGAAATATCCCGGATGTTTCCCTCCGCTCCCGCAATCACGATGCCCCCCTCCGTCGCTCCCCGGACATGTGAGACATCAACGGCTTCGATTCTGCCCGAGCCGGCGGTCATGATGGCAAGCGGTTCGCCTTTGCCCCACCAGAAACCGGCGAACAGGCGCGTGTGCATGATGATGTTCGATGCCCGGACGTTTTCGACCCATCCTCCATCTCCGGCGCAAACCAGAAGACCACGGTTGCCGTCGGATATCACAAGGTCGCTGCACACCACATTCCGCACCTTGCTTGCCAGGTGGCCGATGCGGACGGCCGCCGACCGGGAAACCATCGTGCACTGAGATATGACTATGTTCTCCGATGGCCGTTCCCACTCGGTGATGCCGCCCACCGCCACGCAATCATCCGCGCAATGGAAGACGCATCCAGTGATGAGAACATCGCGGCTCGCGCTCACATGGACCCCGTCGCAGTTGGGGACATTCAGATGGTTTTGCACCGTGATCCCGCGGACTTTGACATCGCGGCATGCGCTGAACGTCAGCGTCCAGCAGGGCGATTGCCGCAGTAGGAGATCCTCGACAACCAGCCGATCGCAATTGTGGAAAAAGACCGGCTGTGTCGGCCGCGCCTTCGCAACGACAGTCATCTCCGCAATCTGTCTCGCGCTGTATTTCGGCAGGTTGCCCGCATCCTTGTCCCGAAGATCCGGCTGGTCCATCTCCATGAATGCCGGATGGTTGAAATCAATTTCTCCAGCACCACGCAGCCGGATGTTCCTCTGGCCGATCGCCCAGAGAAGCGAGCGGACATCGCCGAACTCGTTGTGAAAAAACGGGACGGGCGGGTAGTCGGCAAGATCCGGTGATCCACGAAGCACAGCGCCTCCCGAAAGTTCTATCGTCACATGCGAACGCAGTTCCACGCTGCCGATAAGGAACTCACCGGGAGGAATAGAAACAACCCCGCCGCCTTTGGCTGCGCAGAGGTCCACCGCCGCTTGCAGCGCTTTCGTCCAAAGAGAGCCGGCGCAATGCTGCTCAAAATCAGTCAGGGAATATCTCATATCAACCTTCATAAATACCCGCCCTTTCCGGCGCTGGCTAGAAGCACGTCACGTGCGTCCGCCCGCGCAATGGCGATCGCCTCGCCGATGCCTCTTGTGGATCCGGTGACGGGAGCGGATTTTTGATTGGGTGAAAAACTCATTTGGAATCCTTTCCTGACTCGGATTTGACGAGACGTCCCATGGCTCTGGCGCATTTTTTCAACTGCTTTTGAAGCACGGGCTGCCGCGGTTCAGAGAACTCTTCCGGCCAGCCGACAATCGACAAAGCCACAGTTTGTTCCGCGGCCAAGGCAACAGGCGCCGACAGGGCCCAGATCGAGGGGTGCACCACCCCGAAAGCCCGCGCCACTCCGCTTTGTGCGCTATCCCGGATTTGGTTTTCAACCTCTTCCCTGCAGTGCCGCTCCCAATAGTTCGCTGGCGCCGCCGACAGAATTCTGCGGGATTCCGATTCCGGCATATGCGCCATGAGAACGACTCCCGCCGAACCCGCTTCGAGCAGGTGGATACGCGCTCCGACCGGTGTGGAAATCAGGTTCATCCTTTTTGCTTCCGCACGCATCGCAGTTACCGCATAGCGGCCTTCCCTGAGAGAGATTTTTGCGGACAACCCCGTCTCCTCGGCCAACTGCTCCAGCAGGGGCCGCACCAGCAGCAGCTGCCGGTCAACATCGGAACAGGCGCGCACGATACGCGCCAGGCCGAACGCAACATGGTATTCCCCGCGATCTCCCTCCCGAATCCAATTGGCCTGCCCGAGCGTCCGCAGGATGCGGTAGCACGTGGCCGGGGGGATCTCCAATTGCGATGAGAGTTGCTTCGCCGTAAGGCCGCCGTTTGTCCCCAGCGCACCCACCACGGAAATCGCCTTTTGGAGAACGGGGATCGTTGTCATGCCGTATGAGAATAATTATCATAACAGATAAAAATAGTGTCAATAGAGATTTGACGGAGAGAACGAAAATTGGGAGATGTTTGTGGGGTGCCATGAAATTTGCTGATCTTAGCGTCCGAGCGGCGGCGATCCCGGTCACTTACCGGCTCCGCCGAAATGCAGGGGTGCATCCCGGCGGCATTCTGCGGACAATCCCCGAACTGATTTCCACCCGTGGGATTGTTGGTCCCGGCGAGGTTGGCGGTGGAGACCGGCGCGCGGCTTTGACAAAACGGAAACCGCGGATTGTCGGGAGGGATCGGACACGTCTGGAATCCATCAAGCCCGCTTCCGTGGACCTCGACTTGGAAAAATCGACAACTACGAGCGCAAAGATGACAAGCGCGGCGGCTGCTGCACGCGATTTCACGAGGATGCCAAACATACTGACCGGTATCCGATCGCGGGAGGAATTTAACCAGACATCGATCAATGAGTAAAAAATCCACCGCATCCATAACGTCCGCCAACGCGATCAGGCTGCTCGAGAAATTCGAGAGATGCCCGCCTGTGATCGAGGAGCGCATTCGCCTGGGCATCGAGAACAACCGCAAGGGAACCGGACGCCTGCGGTTTCTCAATTCCCGGGGCCGGCCGGTCGCAGGCGTCAAGTTCAGCCTCAGGCTGGTCCGGCATCAATTCCTTTTCGGGGCAAATGCCTTCATGCTCGGCGGGCTTCCGACGGCCGGGCAGAACAATGCCTATGAGAAAGCGTTCACCGGGATATTCAACTCCGCGGTTGTTCCGTTTTATTGGTCGGGCACCGAGCCCGAGCCCGGGGAGTTGCGATTCGACGCGGGCAGCCGGCCGATCCACCGTCGTCCGCCGACCGACCTCCTGCTGGATTTTTGCAGCAGGAACGAGCTGGTGCCGAAAGCCCACTGCCTTGTCTGGCATCAGTTTCTTCCGAAGTGGCTGCCGAAGGATCCCTCAAAAGTCATGGGGCTGCTTTGCAAGAGGATGGATGAGATCGCCGCCCGGTATGGCGACAAAATTGCGCTTTGGGATGTCGTGAATGAGCCCATGGAGAAATGCCTGTTCCCGGACCGGGACATCTTTCCGAAGGACTATGTTTTCAAATCTTTCGAGCACGCACAAAAGGTTTTCCCGGAGACCTGCCGGCTAATTCTGAATGAGGCGACGACATTTTCCTGGAAGGAATTCCACCAGGAGACGAGCGGGTTCGATTTGCTCGCCCGCAACCTCCTTTTGCGCGGTGCGCGCCTTGGTGGGCTGGGGATGCAATACCATTGCTTCTTCTACGGGCCCGGCGGAATGTTCGCCCCCAACAGTTTTCTCCCCGGCTCGGACGCTTATCTCGCCCAGGGCCAGCACCTGCTGAACCCGGAGCATTTTCTGGATGTCCTCGACAGTTACGGTGCCATAAGGCTTCCGATCCAAATCTCGGAAATCACACTGCCCTCCTATGAGGATATTCCCGATGGCGAGCAACTCCAGGCCCGGCTTGCGGAGGAACTCTACCGGGTCTGGTTCAGCCACGCCGCGGTCGATGGAATTTACTGGTGGAATCTGATGGACGGGACCGCGCATGGTGGCGAAACATCTTTGAAGTCCGGACTGCTCCGCGCGGATCAGAGCCTCAAGCCGGCCTATGCGGCACTTGAGAACCTGATCAAACGGGAGTGGACGACTGTCCTGGATGGAACGGCTGACGGCCCCACCCTTTTCCGCGGATTCCACGGGGATTACGAACTCGAAGCCGAGGTGGAAGGCCGCGTGTCGAAGCACCGTTTCACCCTTGGTTCAGAGGGGGAAAAATTTGTGGACATCCCTCTGTTTACCGAAGCTTCCGGATACGAGGGGCTGTAAAAGTCCCCGCACCAGGGATCAGCCACACATGGCCGCCCGGCAGCATCTGTAAGAGCGATCCAAAGCTGCAACGGGGTTGCCGCCGGGGAGGAACTCGTGCCCGATGACGCCGGCGTAGCCTGAGGCGGAGATCGCCCGGTAGATGGCGGGATAGTTCATCTCCTGGGACTCGTCCGGTTCCCCGCGACCGGGGTTCCCTGCTGTGTGGTAGTGGGCGATATGCTTCGCGGATTGCCGGACCCGGCGGATGATGTCGCCCTCCATGATCTGCATATGGTATAGGTCGCAGAGAATTTTTACGGCTGGCGACCCCACCTCCTCGCACACACGTGCCCCCCACGACAGATGGTCAAATTGGTAATCCGGGTGGTCCACTCTGCTGTTGAGCAGCTCCATGGCCAGCACGACGCCCGCCGCCTCGGCCCGGGGGGCGATGCGGGAAAGCGTCTTCGCACACTGGCGCAGGCCGGAGTCGTCGTCCAATCCCTCACGGTTGCCGGAAAAGCAAATGAGGATGGGAATTTCCCATTCGACCGCTTGATCGAGACGCCGCTCTAGTTCGTTGACGATACGGTCGGCATTTTCCGGGCGGTTCAAGCCGGCCCCGATGCTCTGGTGTCCGGCCACGGCAACGATCTTCAATCCATGGTCCTTGGCGAGAGGCCAGAGGGAATCGTTCAGTAGTTCCACCCCGTGATATCCGATCCGGGCGGCCTCTGTGAGCAACGGGGCATCCTCCACGCCACGGTTGGAAAAGCACCACCATGCAAACGACTGGAGAGGGGATTCATTCATATCACTCGATCAACTTCATTCTGCCCCAGCTCAGAGGGAGGGTGCGGACGCTGAGATCTTTTCTCCTCGGCCAGAAGACCTCGCGAGGGTAGTCAGCCCCGCGCACGGACAGGTTGGCATTAACCCCGAATTCCCCGCCTGTGCGGGGCGGGTAGTTCTGGAACGCGGATGCGGGCAGGAGGAATTCCATGACGTAGCCGTCGGCGGTGCGGCGGGCCGCGCTTTTCGTGAGCGGGATATCGTAGCGGTTCTCCGGGATCTCTTTGTTTGCTTTCCACTGCCCGGCATAAACGCGGTTGCCTTTAAAGTCGGGAACGAACCAGAACTGATGGTCACCGGTTTCAAAGGCGTTGTTCTTCTTTGCCGGATCGGTTGAGAGAAAGAGCTCCAGAGCATCGCCTTCCCAGAATGTGCGGGGGTGTTTCGTGAGGCCCTGCGAATTTTTCACCTCCACAGCGCCGTAGAGCCCCTCGGGCGACCAGGCGAGCCAGAGCCGGGCGTCCGGGTTTCCGCGGCTCGATCCCAGCATCCAATCCGGCAGGTTCGAGTCCTTAGGCCAGCCGGTTAGCTTGCCGTCGATTTTGAGATTTTGCGCGCGCTTGAGCGGGAAGCGGTTCGGGATCACCGGTGCCTGCACGGAGACTCCCTTTGAGGATTTGAAAACCGCCAGGGCGCTCTCCTCGCTTTTCCAATCGGCGCTCCACGTGAGGTCCATTGTGATCGTGCGGCGTTCCCCCGGTTTCAGCGCGGCGACAGCGAACTCGGTGACCGGTGCCTGCCAGGCGGAAGGAAGCTTCAGGGAAATCGTCCCCTCCTGGACCTGCGCGGAGCGGTTTTCGATTTGCACATCGACAGAGGCTTTGCCGGGCAGTCCCTCCAAAGGCGAAACATCCAGCGAAAACGGTCTCTGAACAACGAGGTCCAACGGCATGGTTTTCACGACATGGCCCGCCTCCTGAAAATCGACATGGGCCTGTGCACGGCCAAGATCCTGCCGGGCGGGAACAGTGAATTTTAAAACCAGATCCCGCGTTTCCCCCGGCGGGACCGAGTAGGTTGCTTCGCCCTGGGTTGTGGTCCAGCCGGCGGGTGGAACGATGGCGGCTTTGCCGTCAATCGTGCTTTCCCGGTTGTTACTGACCCTCGCAGCGACCTCCACGGTATCGTCCGTCGATGCGACGATCATGTGGTTCGACTCGATGCTGTAGGCGGTCTGCGCGTAGAGCGGATCGGTTTTTTTGAGCCCTGCGGCATAGAGGGGAAAGGATGTCAGGGGAGCCGACAGGCCCTCAACCTTGTTGCCGAGGTAGTCGGAGAGCACCTCCGCCTGGAAGGTGACCGGCGGCCCTTTGTCTCCGGTGATGGTCCACAAACCGGCGACCAGCTTTCCGTTGTTTTCAAAAACATATCCTGCGGTATTTGGCCCTGCATTGATGCTCCCCACATAGACCGGGTTGGGAAGGATGGACGAAAGTCCGGCCATCGCTGCGAACGACAGCTTGGGTTCATGCCGGTGGTTGATGAGCCCGCAGCCGTCGAAAAATGTCCCTGCCTTCGCCTCGTCCACGTCGAAATTGTAAAACCAGAACGCCTTGTCGGTGCCCGCCGCAAGCGCGAGGAGAAACCCGCGCTGCAGGTAAGCCGCCTGCTGGGCCGGCGTCACGACCGGACCGGCCAGCGTGTCCCAGCCAAACTCGGTCAACCAATGCTCGCGCTTCTTTCCGTCGGCAATGCCCGCGCGCTTGGCCGCGCGCAAGGTGTCGAAGAACGAGCCCGGACGGCGGCCCTCCGGCAACCGCTCTCCGCTGTTGAAATTGTCGGCGTTCGTCTCGGGAGGCTCCGTGCCGGTGTAATGGTGCGAGTTGACGACGCCGATTTGGTCGAAAGATCCGTTTTTCACCGCATCTTCCACAAAAACCGGATAGATCCCGGAGCGACCGTTCTCGACCGCCGTGAGCTGGCCGTCGCCGAGCAGCGAGACCAGCTCGCCGAATTTTTTGTGGTAGAGGTTGTAGTTCTTCCACCCTACGGCGCGTTCATCCATGGCGTGCCTCAAGTCGTATTCATTTCCCAGCTCCCAAAACCGGAGTTTCGGAAAGCTGACCAGGATGTCCGCCATATCGAGCACCCATTTCCTGTCCGGGCCCATCCGGACCACTTTCCCGCCGGCCACGACCGGGGGTTCCACCGTGAACAGTACCGGGAGGCAGATGAGGCCGAGGCGCTCGTAATCCGCGAGGATGCCCGGGTAGTTCGGCCAGCCCTTGTAGCTCCGGTCCGCGCCCTTCGCTCGCCGCAGCCACTCGAGTTGGAACGCGTAATCCCGATACCAGTAGAAGCCCGCCTTTTTGAATGCCTCAAAGAGCCTGTCTCCTCCACCGTGGTAGTTGATCCCGTATGGCGAGGCCAGCTTCTGCGCCTCCGTCGGCTCCGGCAGGACGGGCACATTCGCCAGAGCGAGGCTCTTGTCCAGCGTGGACTTGTCGGCCCATTCCAGATGGGCGGAGACTTTGTAAATCCCGTAGCGCGCGGCCTTGATCGGGTATGTCCGGCTCAGCGGCGCCTCGACATGGACCGCCTCGTCCCACGCCTGCACCTCGGCACCGTTCTGGTCGGTCACGCGAAAACTGGCTTTGCCATCCAGCGCACCCGGCTTCCAATTGACGATCTGCATCGTGCATGAGACCGGATTCCCGGCGAATATATTCGCCTGCTCGCCAGTGGAAAGGCTCACGTTAAGTAGCGGCGTGGCGGGTGCCGCCTTCAGCGCCTTGGCGGCGTCGAGCGGCGAGGGCTCCGGCTTCCAGGAGCGAAGCAATCCGGTGGCGGGATCCACATCGGACAGGTCGGTTTCCGCCTCGATTCCCCCCACGAAATAGTCCGCAGCCACCGGGTCGGTTTTGAACGAGAAATTATGCGAGGCGATCCCCGAAATTCCCACCGGCCGCACCCAGTCCCCGGGCACGTCAAATGTCACCGTCTGCCACTCCGGTTTCGAATCCAGCTTCAGGTCCCATGCCAGATCCTTGCCGTCCGCCTTGACCCTTCCCCAGCCGTCCGAAAAGACAACCTTCAGGGGAATCCGGCTGTCCGGCCGCTTGACCCGCATGGTGATCCGTTTTGCGTTCCCGGGGATATAAAGGGGCTTCGGCGGTTCCGCCGTAAAATGCTCGAATCCCTGGCCTCCGAATGCGATGTGGACTTTCATGCTCCCGCCAACCGGCATGTCCGGCGCCCGCTCGGGAACAAGCGCGATGCTCCCAGGAGCCATGCTGTAGCGCGACGGACTCCAAACGGTACCGGTAAAATCCTCCAGGATTTTCCGCGCGTCCGACGGCTCCGCGCCGCGAACGGGACCTGTTCCGACCATTGCCAAAGAAATGAGAAATGCCGACACGGCACGCGGCAAAGATAAGAAAGAAACGGGAGAGATGGAGTTCATGGGAGCAAAGTGAATGGGAACATTCCCGCTTTTTGGGCTCCCGTCAAGCACGGGCGAACAGGACACTTCTGCATGAAGCAGGAGACATGGTGGACAGCATTGCCGCCTTTCAGCGATCCTCCAGGGGAGGGATCTTCTGAATCCGTGAATGTTCCCGCCGCTATTGACGAACGGGTGTTCATCGGATGAAATGGCCGGGACGCATGAAAACGACCTACGGACACTTCACGGGAGATGGGGCGGAGTTCACGATCACTGATCCCAGGACGCCCCGGGCGTTCGACAATTTTTTGTGGAATGACGCGATATTTTCCAACGTCCAGCAGACGGGGGTCGGGTATTGCGATTACCAGGTGGGTGGCAGCGAGGGCGTTCAGCTTTTTACCGGGGTGGGGCGCATCTGCGACTTCGATGTCTTCGGGCGCGACCACCTGATGAGCCGGCTGATCTACGTGCGTGACAATGAAACGGGCGAGTTTTGGAACATCAACTGGGAGCCGGTGCGGAGGGCCTACGAAAGCTACGCCTGCACCCATGGACCCGGGCATACGACGATCCGCACGAGAGTAGGCGGGATCGAGGCGGAATTCCGGATTTTCATCCCCTTAGGAAACGATCCGGTCGAGTTGTGGAGCATCCGGCTGAATAACGCTTCCGGACGCGACCGCTCGCTGTCGGCATTCGCTTACTGCCAGTTCCAGTTCAAATACAAGTGGGGGTTCGACAGCTACGGGGATATGATTTTCCGCGGCGTCTGGTTGAACCGCGCACTGAACGCAGTCATCGCTTCGAAGCATCCGTTTCGCAAGCCCCACAGCCATCTCATCGGTTTCATGACAGCCGACCGGGAGATCACGGCGTTCGACGGCAGCCGCGACGCATTCGTCGGCACCTACAACAGCCTTGCCGACCCGCAGGCCGTCGTCAGCGGGCGCTGCACCAACACGCCGGGCTCGTCCGAGGCGACGATCGGTGCCGCGCAGTTCGATTTCGAACTGCCGGCCGGCGGAGCGGAGGAATTTTCTCTGATCGTTGGCGCGACCGATGAGGAGTCGAAGATTGGCGTGCTGAGAGACCGCTACCTCGGGAACGTCGAGGCCTGCTTCCTGGCTCTGCTCCAGGAAAAAAGGGCGCTGGAGAACCTGAACCGCGTTTCCACGCCGGACAAACATTTTGACCGCATGGTGAACATCTGGACGAAGCAGGGCGCGCTTTATGGCGCCACTTGGTGCCGCTGGGGCTGGAACGGCTACCGCGATATCGTCCAGCATGGCCTCGGAGTCGCCGCGATCCGGCCTGACCGCACGCGGGAGATCCTGCTCGACGCCATCCGGTATCAATACCAGTCCGGAGTGGCCATGCGCGGTTGGAATCCGGTGGATGAAAAAGCCTACTCGGACAGCGCGCTCTGGCTGGTGTTCACGCTGGTGGCCTACCTGAAAGAAACCGGAGACATGGCGCTGCTGGATGAGCAGGTTCCCTTCTACGATGGGGAAGCGGCATCCGTGCTGGGTCACGTCGAACGTGCGCTCGACTTTTTGGAAAACAACAAAGGCTCGCACGGGCTCTGCCTGATCAAGTTTGGCGACTGGAACGATTCGCTTACCGGTGTCGGCAAGGAGGGCCGCGGAGAAAGCGTCTGGCTCAGCCAGGCCTGCTGCGAAGGGCTTCGCCAGATGGCGGATCTGATGCGGCACCTGGGTTGTTCGGATAAGGAAAACGAATACACGGCTCGCCGCGGGCAGTTGCTGGAAGCGATCAACACTCAAGCCTGGGACGGCGATTGGTATACCCGGTGCTTCGACGACAACGGGAAGCCGCTCGGCTCGCACCAAAACGAATTTGCGCGGATTTTCATGGAGACCCAGAGCTGGGGGCTGATCTCCGGGGCGGCCGATGAGAGCAGGGCCGGGCGCCTGATTGCAGCCTGCGATAAAATCCTCGATACTCCGGTGGGCTATCTGCTGTTGGCCCCCTCATTCAAACGCGAGGATCCCGCCATCGGCCGGATCAGCACCCTCGAGCCCGGCATCTGCGAGAACGGGACCGTTTATTCCCACCTGAACATCTGGATGATTCTCGGGTTGCTGCGATACGGGATGGGAGACAAAGCCTATGAGGTTTTCAAAAAGATCACGCCGGGCTACATCGAGGGCGACAAGTCACTCAAGGATCGCTGCCCGCCTTACATGTATGCCAACTGCTATTTCGGGCCCGAACACCGGAATAACAGTTTCCAGATGGAGTTCACGTGGATCACCGGCTCTGTCGCCTGGTTCAACACCGTTCCCGTGCAGGAAATGCTGGGGGTGAGACCTGACTTTGACGGTCTGATCATTCAGCCATGCCTCCCTTCGGCATGGGAATACTGTGAGGTTGACCGGACTTTCCGGGGCGTCACCTACCATATCCAAATTCACAATCCCGGCCGCCGGAATAGCGGCAAGGTGTCGCTCTCGCTGGATGGAGCTCCTATCGAGGGAAGCAAACTTCCGCTCTCCGAGCCGGGGTCACGACACGAAGTCGTCGCAAAAATTTCCTGATTTTATCACAGGTTCCAAAGCCCTGCTCCCGCGGTCGCCAGTCAGGTTGTCTGCAGTTGGTAGCAGCGCAACTCGCCCGCCGGTGGCCATGCCTCGCGGGGCTCGTCGCGGTTTTCTCCGAGGGTTTCCCAGCGCAGCACATATTCCAGCGAGTCGGTGCCATCCTGCATGCGGGCCGGAAGGACCCGCGCCTGCATTCCGGGGTAGTCCGAAACCACGTGTGTGATATCCGGCAACAGCATCTTCTTCGGCTTCAGGGTTTGCCGGACGGCAAGTGTATCCGGGTCGATGAGCCAGGCTCCGGATCCTTCCCGTATGTGCTGGAAAGCGATTCGCAAAGATCCATCCGCCTCCAGGGTTGCAGGCTCCAGGAGGATTTCGTTTCCGTTGGGGATGGATCCAAAGCCGCTTAACTCCCAGCGGTAACTCCAGTTGCTCACCTGCCGGATTTTCCAGCCTCCGTTTTCAAAGCGGGCGCAATACGCCTGCGTCATGCCGGCCTCGTCGAATTTTGTGTAGCTGATGATCGGGCGGAGCGCCGCGTCAAACCCGACCCGCTGGCGCGCGTTGAGGAGGCCGCCATCCGTGGGAATCGGATCCACCACGGCCGGGCATCCGAAGACAGCCGGCACATCGAGCGCCTGGCCGGCCGCATTTTCCCAATGCAGCAGGTCCGGGCTGCTCATGTAGCAAAGATCGTGGTTTGTCGCGACATCCGGAGTATCCCGCCAACAATAGACCATGTGGAAGCGCCTGTCCGGTCCGAGGATCGGCCTGACCGCGTAAGGGCTCATGCGGCCCAACCCGTCGAGCAGCGGCCGGTCGAGCAGTCGCCGCCATGTGCGGCTTTCATCGTCGTAGATATTGTAGTAGTCCGCGCCGTTGCCGGATATTCCGGTACGGTAGCGGAAGACAAGCCTTCCATCCGGCCGCAGCAGGAACACCGGATACGTGCAGGCGGATTCCAGTTCGCCGGTCATCCGGTTGATGCGCTCGAAGCTCGAAATATCATGGGGAAGCCGTGTCCGGAAATAGACCAGTGGGTGGTTGTGCATGTTACCCGATAGGTGCAAAAAGCCGCCGGAATCCATGGCTAGAACCAGGCTGTTGTGGGAGTCCCAGCCCAGCTCGGTAGTACTTTCCTCGGCTCCTTTTGGTCTGTGGGCCGGTCGCATCGCCCCTTGCGGCCGGGCCAGCGACCACCCGGCATCCCCCGCTCCCCGCGCGGCCACCGTCATCCGGCGCTCCCCGTCGTAGAAGGCCGCATATTGCCGCTCCCCGCAGTGAAGAAAGGCAAACCCCACCGGGTGACCGGCCCAAACATCGGATACCGGCGTGGATGAGACAATCGTTCGATCTTGATATGGCATGGTCTGAAAGACTGGGATGGCGTTAGCATCCAGGACAGCGGATTTCCATTCGACACCATCGAAGACAGGAAATCCAGAAAAGTTTCGTGAACATTCACGGGATGGGGGTTGACTGTCCGCGCGCGGCATCGTAGTTATTGCGGTGTCCGGTCCCCGCCATTCTCAGCAACGTGGAAAACATCTCCTCTGACATGCCGCATTTTCCGCGATTCCGTCCCGGAGCCTCAGGGTTTGATGGCAGGCGCAAAAAACAGTGTTTGGCTGTGGCCGACCGGGGGGCTGTGTGGTGACGGGGGACGCCCATATTAAAGATCCCGCCCGCCTGCACGTCGGCACGCTGCGCTACACAATGGCCGGCCTGCTGTGGGTCTTCGTGTGGCTGCTGTGGGGAGATTTTTGCTTCACGGTGATGGAATACGTGAACGGCCAGATCGTGCCGTTGCGGCTCCGGGAACTGCAGGCTCCGGACTGGGTGCTGCCGGTCATCCTGACGACCGTTCCCAGCATTATCAGCTTCACTCTCAACCCCGTCATCTCAACCATCAGCGACAGGCATCGCGGGCCGCGGGGCCGACGGATTCCGTTCCTGCTGTTCTCGACCCCCTTCATTTCCGCGACGCTGGTGCTGATGGCGTTTTCTCCGGAAATCTCCGCATGGCTGCACCGGTGGGTGGGTCCTCTGGGCGGATGGGGGGTTGTGGGCATTTCGATCTTCACCGTGGGCCTGTTGATGGCGAGCTTCAAGGTGTTCGACACGTTCGTGAACACGACGTTCTGGTATCTTTTCAACGATGTCGTGCCACAGGCGTTCATGGCCCGCTTCATGGGGATGTTCCGGGTTGTGGCCAGCCTCGCGGCGATGCTCTTCAGCTACTTTTTCTACGAGCACGCGCTCACCCACATGCGCAGGATCTACCTCGGGGCGGCGGGCATTTATTTGGTGGGGTTTACGATGATGTGCCTGTTCGTCAAGGAAGGCGAATACCCGCCGCCGCCACCCAGCCCCGGCGCCTCGCTCGGCATCTGGAGGCGCATGCTGGCCGCGATGAAGGAATATGTCCGCCAGTGCCTCTCCCACCGGCTGTATATCTATTACTTCCTGATGGGCATGTTCATGGTCGTGGCCAATGCAATCGCCCTGTTCGGAGTCTTCCTGAACCTCTCGCTCGGCATCACTTTGAAACAGCTCGCGATGATCAATACCGCCATCCAGTTTGTGATGCTCATGCTGAACTATCCAGCCGGGGCGCTGGCCGACCGCTTTCACCCGATCCGGATCATGTTGTGCATGATGGGCTGCCTGCTGCTGGTTGTGCCGCTCAACTTTGTCTGGATGTTCGGCAGCTTCCCTGCCGACCGTTTTTTCCAGGTCAACCTTCTGGGTTACCCGGCGGTCCTGCCGGTCAACCTGACGATCCTGATATCGCTCATGGCGCTGGATTTGCCGATCACCCTGCTCCTCGGCGCGGTGGGGATGCCGTTGATGATGCGCCTGCTGCCCAGGGAGGAGTTCGGGCAGTTCTGCTCGTTCAACGCCCTTGTCAGCGCCGTCATGAATATCCTGGCCTCCCTGTCCGTCGCCTGGTTCATGACCGGGATGCGGACGCTCCTGCCGGACGCGGTCTGGGGAAAAGACTTTTGCTACCGCATGATCCCCGCCTGGCGGCTCCCGTTTCTGGCTCTTGCGACGCTTTTCCTCTGCCTGCTCTACCGGGAGTGGAAGCGCCATGGTGGCGAGAAAAACTACTCTCCCCCCGAGCCGCCTGCTGCCGGCTGACAGCCGGAATCACTATGTTAACCCGCCGCAAAAATCACCGCTAGTCGAGGAGGCGACTTGACAAAACTCTTTTCAATGGGGTCGCTCACGTCAGCATATCCAATTCTGTAAAATGCTATCTACAAGAGGCTTCTGGTCTGCGACCTGCGGAGGAATCCGGATGGTTCACAGGCGGCGGGGGATGGCGCTTGTCATTGTCCTGGCATCCTTGGTTTTGCTGTCGATCCTGGTTGTCAGCATCCTGACGTCGGCCCGGCAGGAAGTGACTTCCTCCAATTCCTACGGGGCTGGCAGCGATGCCAAACTGCTGGCCGACCTTCCCTTAAATCTCGTTACCGCACAGATTGCGAAGGCGACCTCGAACCCCGACCAGGCGTGGATTTCCCAACCCGGGCTCCTGCGCACATTCTCGCCGGATGGCCAGCAGAAGGCCTTCAAGCTGTATTCCTCTTACAAAATGGAGGAGTCCGGAACCTATGATCCTGGCAGTGCGGCGGCACTCTCGGCCGACGTTCCCGACAAGTGGTTTGAAAAGCCGGACGAGTTCGTGGATTTGAACCGGCCCATCCAGTTCGGAAACCGCAAGATCTACCCGATCGCGGACCCGAATGCTTACGATGCGTCCAAGCCCTCTGACTCGCTCGTGCAGGGGTTTTCCTACGATGTGCCGGCTGCCATCAACCCGCCTGCAGGGAACGCCACAACCAACCTGCTTCCGATGCCGGTGCGGTGGATTTACGTGACGGCGGACGGCGAGTTCGTCGGTGTGGACGACGCCAGACGCCGGGAGGCGGTTGCCCGGGTGGCCTTCTGGACCGACGACGAAAGTTGCAAGGTCAACCTCAACACGGCTTGCGGCGGAGTTTTCTACGACACGCCCTGCACGAACACCTTGGAAGACCACATGCTGGGCCGCACCCAGCCGATCGCGCAGGAGTACCAGCGGTGGCCCGGGCATCCGGCCACGACCAGCCTCGCACCCGTGCTCAAGCCCTTGCGCGATATCGCCGATCCGGTCGCGCGCTCCCGGATTGCGGCCGGGCTCACACCGAGAATCGCCTGGGGGGGATCTTCGGGAGGAACAAAATACGCCTGGCTCACGCGCGAGCTTGGCTCGACGGATATGGACCGCCTTTACGCCACGCCGGACGAGCTCTCATTCGGCAAAGGCCTCGATGCCGCCGGCCTGCGGGTCTCGAACACCGTGAACGGCATTGATCTGGAGAGCGGCGGCCAGAAGCTCGATGAGCTCCGCTTTTTCCTGACCACACAAAGCCGTTCGCCCGAACTGACCTTGTTCAATCGGCCGCGCATCAGCCTCTGGCCGTTCAACGAGGAGATGGTGCAGACCACTGTGGACGGACGCCTCACTCCCGAAGACCGGCTCATCCGCTTCGCGTCGGAACTTGGCGGCGTGAAGGCCGACGGAACGCTCGATTACACGAAGCGCAAGCGGTTCTACTTCCAGCGCAAGAGCGCGTGGGATCCGGCGGCAGACTGGCGGGATATCCCGTCCAACCGCGCGATTTTCCGCTACCTCCAGGACATGACCGCGCGCTCGCTGCCCTCGGCAAAATCCGACCGCGCCGGAACTGAGACCCTCCGGTCCAAATACGGTCAGGCCAACCGGGACTCCATTCTCGCCTGCATGTGGGACTATTTGAGAAGCGGGGTGAACACGGTCAACCAGGCCTATGTGCCGGTCGGGTTCCTGCCCTATTCATTTCCTCAGGGATACGACACCACAATCTCGGGGTTCAATGACGTGGCGCCCCTCGTCATTTCCGACCTCGGGACAAAAGGCATGGGCCGCCATCCCGTGCTCACCGAGGTGATTTTCCAGTTTGTCAACATGGGGGATGATTTTGAAAAGGATGCCTCCGGCACGGCGATCGACCAGCGCGATAACAACAACCCCGCCAACCTCACGCCCGATGGGATGCCGGACTATGTCATCCGCAGGGTCCGCATGGTTGTCCTGTTGAATTTTCAGATGCCTGTAACCAGCCTGTATGGCAGCCTGCCGCGGCTTCAGGTGAAGATAACCGGCTCCACACCGTTCAACTTTGTGACGGATAATGCCTCGCTCTCCCCGGTTCCCAGCCCTCTCATGAACCCCGGACTATCCCAGCCGATCAATGTCCGGAATGTGGCCGGCGGTATCCCGTCATGGACGACCACGCTGGCGCCTGCAGGCATCGGGTTTCCCGCCCCGGCGTCGGACGGAGCTTTTCGCAACACCAACTACGTCGGCTCGTTTTTTAACGGCAGGAGCTCCTACGATACCCGGGGGGGAATTTTGGGGCCCGGCTTCGGAATGTATGCCGTGATCGAGAACAAGATGAAATCGAGCAACAGTTCCACCGACCCGGAAAACGTCCACCGCCTCAAGGTTCTTTCCAACCGGGCCTCAACGCTGGAGGCCGCCGACCTGGCTTGGCGGAATTCATCCGCCTCATCGTGGGCGGCGCGCGAGGACGTCTATTACCCCTTCGTCAGCGACGTGATCGAATTTCGCCTTCCGCAGAAGGGCCGGACATTCACTCCTCCCAGCCTTCTGCCAAATCCGCTTCCGTCTCCCAATCTGGCAGACCCGGTGAACTCCTATACCACGGGCATGGTCGGCGGCACGATCACCCCCGCCGGGAAGGATTACTTCGAAGCGTTCCTCTCCGGAGGCACTCTCGATGTGGCGGTTTATCCGGGCCTGCAGGATTCGGCCACAGCCCTCTCTCCCATCGGTTCGAATTGGCAGGCTCAAACCGGCACGAATTATTTGATGAAGACCACGATCAACGTGGGCAGTGCCGTCATCCCGCTCCCGCGGCCGGGGCCTGACCTGGTCAATGCTTCGAGGGGAACCAGCATCCCGAACCCTCCGAGCCCACCCACATTTTTGGCGATGGGCAACTATTACGAGCGGACGAAGCTGGTCTACGTCGACAACCTGCTCCAAGTCCCATCCAAGATCACAACGAGCGCGACCCCGGTCGTCACGACGCAGATGGACGTCTTCCGCTCCTACCTGCTGCAGGGCGGGGCTCCTGTGAATGGCGACTTGCGCCTCGCGGCGCTGCGCTCCGAGATTCCCTCGTCCTGGTGGCAGCCGCATCCGCTTTTTTCTACACGAGGGGTTTTTCACGGAACCAGCTTCCTGCCTGGCCAGCAGCAGCAAGCCACTCCGATTGATGCAGCGAGCGGTGAAAAGGCGGATCTCTGCACGGTTGACGGCGACACCGCCACGACGAACCCGTTCACGGCCCGCAGCAAAGGGGGCAGGCTGCACAGCGGGATCTCGATCTACAATACCGGAGCTTATCGCGCGACCTCGCCGGCGGCCAAATCCTCCTCCCGGAACGGATCGGCGGCAGTCGGGGATTTTACTCTGGGCTTCGGGAATATCTCTGCGGGCGCGGTGGTGGCCGGTCCGGATCTGGGAGGAGTTTCCTGGGAACAAAACGTGGCAAGCTCTTTGACGACCACCGGCCCATATTTTTCCGGAGAGTTCAGCCGGGCCGGATCGAACGATACCGCCACTGTTACCGGCGGAGCGTCGGGCAAAAATCTGACGGGCATCATGTATTCCCCCTTCAAGCAGGTGCCCTCGCCGGTCATCTTCGGCAGCATCCCCTCACGCGCGGGGGACCCGGCACCAGGATCATGGGAGACGCTGCTTTTCTGCCCGAACCCGGCGGGCGGAAAGAACACCCATCGCGGCTGGACTCAGGCTCCCCGCGACCATTACCTGCTCGACCTGTTCTACATGCCGGTCGTCGAGCCCTACGCGATCACGGAAAACTTCGCGACGGCCGGCAAGGTGAACCTCAACTACCAGATTGCGCCGTTCACCTACATCAAGCGCAAGACCGCACTCTACGCGCTCATGGATAGCATGACGGCAAACTCCACATTCAGCCTTGCCCCCAACTACACAGGGAACGCTGCAGGGTCGGCGATTGTTGCGGTGCCCGATACCGAAGCTTCCAACACCGCCTATCGCACGGTTTCCAACGGCGTGAAATTGTCCCAGGCCGGGGCGGCCTCCTACCGGAAATTCGTGGATGCCGAAAATACGCTGAAAGCGTTCGACACGCGGTTTGACACGCAGAACGACCCGTTTGTATCACCTTCGGAAATCTGCGAGATGTTCTTGAGTCCGGTCGGAGCGGCTGCCGCGGAGGCCTTCTGGGCCGACAAGACGCTGACCGGAGACGATAAACGGGAGATGCCTTACAATCACCTTTACCCCCGCGTCACCACCCGGTCCAACACGTTCCGGGTCCATTTCTGGGTGCAGGCCCTGAACTCCCGCCTCGGTCGCGAAAATCCGATCGTCACCGGCGAATACCGGGGCTCCACAATTATTGAAAGATACCTCGACCCCAATATCACGGAATATGGCACCGGTTTCGGCGATGGGAATTCGTTCGATGTGAATGCGGCCTTTCCTCCCCTGAACGACCGCTACCGTTTCCGCCAGCTCGAGCACCAACAATTTGCTCCATGACAAGCCGTTCATGCGACAGGAAAACCAGCGCGATAGCGCTTCGCAGTTTGGGGAAGTCGAATGCTTGGCCCAGGGAGGGCAACCGGAGCGAAGCGAAGCGTTGCCGCATCCCCTCACGGATGGCGAAACCACCCCACCCGAAAATCTTGCGTCTTTCTGCATATCTGAGACTGTTTATGGGAACGTTCCCGTGCAGTCCTCCCGATATGAATTCCCCACGCCTCCATTTTGGATCCCGCCGGGCGGCTTCATGGGCCGGGGCGGGTGGCTTCACCCTCGTGGAAGTGCTGCTGGCGCTCGGGATCGTGTCGTTTGCCTTCATGGCCCTGTGCGGCATGCTGCCTGTGGGGCTGCAGACCTACCGCGACGCGATGGATGCGACCTGCCGGGCGAATATTGTCCGGGTGATCAGCGCCGAGCTTACGCAGGCACCGTATGCCGGGATTGATGCCTGGATGGGACAGGAACGGTTTTTTAGCGACCAGGGATTGGAGGTGGCGTCAGCGGACGAGGCCCGGTTTCGAGTGAAATATGAGAACGTCCTTCCGGGCACCTCACTGTTTGGTGCGACAAACTCCTCACTGAAGCCTGTCACGATAAATATATCCTCGATACAGGACGGCAAATCCATGTCGCGCGTCACCGTGTTCATCGCAGACAATGGCTCCTGATCTTTCTGGCGGCCCGGGCATGCCGCGCGACGCCGGTCTGCGAGGCAGCGCAAATCATGGAGCGATGCCGCCCGCGGCGTCCGCCCTGCCGCGGCAATGGCGCCGAAGGCGATGCCGGTCCATGCGTCCCGCGTTTACTATTTTGGAGCTGCTCGTTGCCATGGCCGTGATGGCGCTGATCATGGTCGTGATCGGCGGGATGTTCTCTGCCGTTTCAAAATCCTGGAAGTCGGGTTCCGGGCGCGCGGCGTCGTTCGCGGCAGCGCGGGCGGCCTTTGAGTCGATGAGCCGAAACCTTTCGCAGGCGACGCTGGCCACCTACCTGAGCTACGCCGACAGCTCGGGAAACCCGGTGCCGCTCATCAACCCCTCGTTCAAGCCCGCCAGCGGAAGCGTCTCCCGAACGAGCGTTCCCACGCAATACCTCCGGATGTCGGAGCTGCATTTCATCACGGACAGGGCGGCCAAATTGTTCGCGGACGCAGGAATCTCCGGCCTCGTCACGACCGGTCAGGCTGTTTTTTTTCAGGCGCCGACGAGCTTTGTTCAGGCACAGGACAACCGCCCGAAGGCCAGCCTCCTGAACGTTCTGGGCTATTACATCGAATTCGGAACCGACGACGCATTCAAGCCTGGCGCGGTGAACTCTCTGGTGGCATCGCGTCAGCGCTACCGGCTCATGGAGGTCGCCCAGCCGGCCGAGCGGAACGGCATTTACGAAAGCACCTGCGAGCTGGATGCGCAGGGGCTTGCAAAATATGCCTCCGACCTCAGGTGGCTTGCCAGGTTGATTCTTGTCACTCCGACGGAATCCACGCCGCTGGAAAAGCAGCCGCTGGCGGAAAACGTCATCACGATGGCGTTTCTGCCGCGTCTCTCGCCAATCCAATCGGCCGATCCCGCCGGGCTGACCAAGGATTTTTCCTATGACAGCCGCGCGTGGGAGGTCACCGGATCGAGTGGCGACCCGCGCCTCCGGAACCAGCTTCCTCCGCTCATCGAGCTGGTCATCGTCGCGATCGATGAACCCTCAGCGCAAAAGCTCTCAGCGCTTTATGGCGGGGCTGGCGGATCGTCGCCGCCCTTTGCGGATCCCGCCGTTCGTGCCAAGGTGGATCTGGACGCCCTTTTCAAGGATCCCACAAGGCTGGAAGCGGACATCAAGACTCTCGAAGACGGAATGAACATGCTGCAGGTGAACTACCGGGTCTTCCGGACAACTGTCGCGATGCATGGCGCAAAATGGACCGAACGATGAAGGCCTCCCGAACGCCGGAATCCTGCGGATTTTCACTCGTCGAGCTGCTTGTTGTCATCGCGATCATCGCCATTTTGCTTGCTGTCGGAGCGTCGGCGCTCTCCGGGGGCGGCAACAGCCTCAGCCTGACCACGACGGTCGCCAGCGTGCAGGGAATTCTGGATGAGGCGCGTCAGACCGCCGTTTCAAAAAACAAATATGTCCAGGTCCGCTTTTTGGGGATCCCCGGCGCGGATCGCTACAAGGCCATCAGCCTGTTCGTCGGCGATTCCCCGTTTTACGGCACGGCCGCGGACTATGACACCTGGGTGTCTCAAGGCCTCCTCCGCCAGCAGGGGCGGACCAGTTTTCTCCCTCAGACCATCGCGATTCCTAAAGGCGCGCAGACATCGAAGCTGCTGACGGACCTCGCAGCAGACACAGATTTCTCACGCACGGGAACGAACAAGGTCTCGGGGGTCAGCTACGAATGGGTGGCATTCTATTTCCGTCCGAACGGCATCACGGATTACCAGATGCTCAAGGGAAGCCCGTATCCGGGAACGAATGCGTTTTTCTCGCTTGTGGTCGAAACTGAATTTGATCAGACCGCCCCGAATCTCCCGAAAAACTTCGCGACGCTCACGCTCTCCCCGGCCACGGGAAGGCCGGTCGTTCTCCGGCCCTGAGAGGCGTTTATTCCCCGGCCACGGACAGCCCGGCAACCCCGACTTCAGACGGGCTCTGGTCCTTGGCGAACCAGACGATGGAAATTCTGGTTGCAGGCTGGTCCAGGACGCTATCAAAACCGGACTTTTCCACCGGGAGCATCGGCACGATTTCCTCGCGGGTTCCCTCGAGCCACTTCCAGCCCGTGAAGTCGGCCGGAAACGTCATCAGGAAATACTCTCCGCCGGTTTCCTGGATCTGAAACCCGATCCGCTGGATCGTCGTGTCCGGCGAGATATAAAACCATCCCCCGAGCATCTTGAAATCCGGTGCCAGCTTCGTCGCGACTGTGCAGTCGCCTTTGCCTCCTCCCGACAGCGCCACACTCCGGAACTTGATCCCGTAGTCAACACCCGCCGGCAATCCGGCGGTCTCGAATTCGTTCACAGTGACGGATTCCATGCGATACCCGGACGGCTTGACTCCAGCCGACTTCTCCAGCGTCCCGAATGGTTGTGCTGACAGCTTCGCCATCTGGCTGTCTGACGGGGGAGACTGGGCGCCGGCATGGAGGGACAGGAAAACAAACAGGGCCAGGAATATCAGGGTTGGGTTGCGCATAGGAGGAATCTGTCACTCTGGTTCGGGCGGGAGCAATCAGTCAAAAGTTGAACATACCTGAGGATACGTAATTGGTCGAATTGACGATTTGCGTCTCGTTGTGGCCATCAAAATACACAATGAAACGCTTTGCCCTGTAGCTGCGTGGATTCGATGAAGAGTATTTTCTGCCATCCGACCAGGTGTTCCATGCGTTGGTGCCGGAGCTGTCCATCCGGCGGGAGAACATGAGCGCGGTTTTTGAGAGGTTGGAGATCTGGCTGAGGCGGTTGAACCCTGCATGCGTGACCCCGTTCGTATCGACGTAGGTGCTGTGCGCGTTGTAATTGAAATACCAGCCGGCCGTCCGGTTTCGAGGCGGCCCGCCCGGCCAGGCCAACGGATCCGGATAGTAGAGGTTCTCTTCTCCGCCACCTTGCGTTCTCGAGCCGTTGAGTTCCGCGAAAGCGTCCCACCAGACAGGGTTGGCAAAGCGCTTGTTCCCTGTTTCCTCCAGATCAAGATAGGGAGCGATCGCGGTTTGGATCGACCACATGGTGGCCCCGTCGGACGTATTGGTATTTGTCTGGCCGACCAATGGAACGGTGCCGGTATCTGCCATGTGTAGCAGATAAGCGGCCCCAATGTTCCGCATCCGGCTTACGGTTTTTGTCCCAAGCGCCTGATTCCGGACCCCCGCCAGGGCCGGGACGGTTATCACCACAAGAATCGCGATGATCGCGATCACGACCAGTAGCTCAACGAGGGTAAAGGCCCCGAGCCGCCTGGCGCGTCGCGCTCGCGCTATACGGATCAACAATACTGAGGAGTTCGTCATCTGCTGTCCATGGGAAGCGGGAATGTTCCCATTCAACAGGGGCGGTGTCAATCCAAAACCCTTGCCCCCGCACATCCGGGCTGCCGGGGAACTCCAGGAGGTTCTGCATTTCTGTCTGCCAAACCGCAATCTTCGATCTTAAATCCGGAACCCTTGCCGCCTAAATATCCTTCACTCAATCTTCAAGCGCCGTCACACTGATCGAAAAATACGTGAATGTTCACGTTATTCTTGAGGTATCCGCAACGATTCGTGTATGGTCATGAGCCAGCCTGTTGTCTTTCGACCGAATCCGCCAGCGTGCAAAACGACGATGAAAACACCAAAGGAAAATGTGCGGAGCGTGCTTTCAGGGGAAATGCCTGAGCGGACGCCCTATCGCATTAGCGTCGGCCCCGATATCGCGCAGCGCCTGCGGGCAACCTACGGCGAGGACTACCACGCACGGCTTCTCGACGACGACATGCGCCACCGTTCGTTCTGGGTGCGCTGGCCTCTCGTCAAATACGTGAAGCACGGGGAGGTGACATGGATCGACGGCGTGCTCATCAACGACTGGAGCGACCTTGACAGCTATCCATTTCCCACCGGCCGCGAGGCCGAATGGTTTGTCGATCTCGACAGCCACATTGCGCTCCACGGCGAACGCTACGGTGTGGCGGTGATGTTCCCTTCGATCTTCCACGCCTGCATGGACACCTTCCGCGGGTCGGAGAATTTTCTGATGGATGTCTATGACGAGCCGGACCGCGTGCGGCGCATGCAGGAATCCATCATCGGAACGCTCGAAAACATGGTGGATGAGATCTGCCGGCGCGAGATCGACCTCCTCATCGTCGGCGACGATGTTTCGACCGAGAACGCGCTCATGGTGTCGCCCGGGTTTCTGAATGAGCACGTCTTCAAATACAACCGCCGCCTCGTGGAGATCGCGCACAGGCGCGGGAAGAAAGTTTTTTTTCACACGGACGGGGTCCTGCCGGATGAGCTTGTGGAGATGGTAATCGACTGCGGCTTCGACGGGATGCACCCGCTCCAGTTCTCGTGCAACGACCTCCAAGCCTTCGCGGCAAAATACCGCAACCGCCTTCTCTTCTACGGCGGGCTCGACAACACCCAGGGCATCCCGAACAAAGGCATTCCCTGGATCGAGAGCCATGTGCGCCAGCTCCACGAGTGGTTCGGGGAGCGCATCATCCTCTCGTCGAGCGACCTCATGGGCGGAACCCCGGATGAAAACATTCTCGCCCTCCCGCGCATCATCAAAGAAATCTGCCGGTTCGGTTCGTAAATCCGGTCGTCACTGCAGAAACGGCATTCAGGAATGGGAACCACCAACGGCCGCTCAAGTCCACGGACGCAAGAGAGAATCGGGTTTGCAAACCGGCTTCCACCCACCTGGGAAGAGTTGCAACCGCTCTCCGTTAGTGCCTTTCAATGCATTTTAGTGGTTCCCCATCGTTTTCTGGGGAATCATTTTTCACCATGAAAACTGCTTCCCGGCAGACTCTCCTTGTTCCTGAGTTTTTTGAAAATTTCCGCCGGCGCGCCCGGGAAGGGGAGTTGTCGAACCATGCGGGGATGCGGCAATTGCTGGCGCATGCAGAGTTCGCACTGGCGGCCGGGCCGTTCTCCGTTACTGACAAGAAGCACCTGCCGCCCTCGGGCGACAAGCGGGACTATTTCAGCCTCAGCATCTATTTCTGGCCGAACCCGGAGACTCCCGACGGACTGCCGTATGTGCCGAGGGACGGGCAGCCGAACCCTGAGATCTCAGACTACGACCGTCCGCGGTTTGAGGAGTTCTGCCGGAATGTGGACGTCCTCGCGCTTGCCTACGCCGCGACGGGTGACGAGAGATTTGCGTCCAAGGCTGCCGCCCTGCTGCGCGCCTGGTTCGTGGACGAGAAACTGCGCATGAACCCGAATATGCTCTTCGCGCAATTCATCCCGGGCGACAATGTCGTCCTGCCGTGGAAGGAATATCCGGCACGCTTCGTCCCCGGAACGGACGGCAGAAAGGGCGTCTATGTCTCCTTCGGCGGGACGATCGAAGACCTCAACCTCATCCCGCTCACGGATTCGATCGCTCTGCTGGAACCTTCGCCCCACTGGTCCGGCAGGGATCAGGCTGCCGTGGTGAAATGGTATGCCGATTACGCGGAGTGGCTGCTCACCCACCAGCACGGGCTGGACGAGGCCGCCTGCAGAAACAATCACGGTTCCTGGTATTGGGCGGGTATCGTCTGCTTTTTGAACTTCTCGGGCCAGCGGGACCGCGCGGGAGAACTTGCGGCGAAAGTTCTCCCGGAACGCCTAAAACTTCAGATCGAACCCGACGGATCCCAGCCGGAGGAACTCGTGCGCGCAATATCCATGAACTACACGTCGTTCGCTCTCTGCTCGTTCACGAATTTTGCGATCTCCGCCAAAAAATGCGGCTTCGATGCCTGGAATTTCGAGTCGGACGACGGCAGGTCAATCCGACGCGCCATGGATTGGCTCGCTCCTTACCTCACCGGAGAAAAGGAGTGGAGGTGGAAGCAGATCAGCCCGTTCGACCCGGAAATCCTCGTCGGCCAACTCGCCGCCTCCTCGTCCGCATATTCGGACCCCGCCTACCTCGAAATCATCCCCCGGCTCCCGGGGCTCCGGGAGGATTCCGTCATGCACCTCATATACTCTGCCGGATGAATTTCGTGCGTCAGAAAATCCAACGCGATACCGCTTCGGAGTTTGAGGCAGTCGAATGTTTGGCCCAGGGACGGTGCCCCGGGCGGCGAGGACAGCCGCCCGGGAGATCATTCGCAAGTTGACCCGCAGGGGGAGAAGGGCGGGAGCGAACGACCGAACTGATACCGCAGCGAAACGAGTCGTTGTCGCACCTCCGAAGAGTCCCCGGCGGGGTTCATTCTTCTCCACCACAAACCAGTTGCCCGGCAAGTCCCATCACTGCCGCAAAATGGACTCCGCTTCGTGAACATGCCCGAATATACCCAATTGGCTGAAAGACAGTGAAATAGCACGGTTTAACCCGATTTTATCAACAAATTCCGAACTGCAGCAGCGCCCCTGACACATTCCGAGGTGGATTACGATTGTGTGGCCTTCAGATTTCAGTTGACTTTGTTCCGCAGATCGTGAAGATTCACGAAAACTTTTCTCCCCCTAAAATCCATGAAAATCCGAATCCCCATATTCCCAGCGATTTCCGTACTCCTCTGCCTCGGTTCCCACGCGTTTGCGCAGACAACATGGAGCGGTCCGCTTTCCGGCACGCAATCGTGGAATCTGAACAGCAACTGGACCCCCGCCACTTTTCCAAATGCGGCCGGAGCCGTGGTCAATCTCAACCAGGATATTGCGGCGGCTTTGACGGTCAACTTGAACCAGAACATCACGGTCGGCACGCTGAATTTTGGTGATCTGGTCGGCACCCATGCGATGATCATTGCGACCGGGACAGGAACAAATACGCTGACTTTCGATTCCGGCGTCCTGGGTGGCACAGCAAACCTCAACACGCTGGGGTCAAACGCAACCACTCAAACCATCAGCGCCGGAATTGCGGTCGCATCAGGCAGTAGTCTGCGTGTGAACGGAGGGACACAAGTCTTAACGACTTCCGGCACATTCAACGCCGGCTCAAGCAGCGTCAACGTCAATAATGGAACCGTTAGCACCAGCACATGGAGCGTGAATGGTGACTTGCAGGGGAATGGCACTATTACGGCCAGTGGTCTCGGTGGAATATCCATCAACAGCACCCAAAAAAGCTTTACGGGAACCGTCATTGCGAACCAGGGGAGAACTGGAGTCAGCAACGCTGGAAGCATCACACTCAACAATTCCGGATCGCTCGCGAATGCGGCTGAGTTTGTCATTAATGGGTATCTTACTGGTGGAACCACGCAAAATGGCGGCTCGGTTAGTTCAGGAGACAACGCCTCCCAAGCGGTGAATCCCGGTCAGCGTTTGACCCGCAACCGAATCACGCTTAACGGCGGTTCGCTGACTGTGAACGGTCAGGCGCTGACGGGCCTCCCCACTGATTTGATTTCAGACACGGTCGCCAATATGAATTTCAACAGCGGCTATTCGCTGATCACAGTCTCCGCAAACGCAACTACCGCAGGAACCCGTCTGATAGTCACCACTCTGGAGAGAGCCCAGGGTGCATCTGGTTATGTGAGAAGCAGCACATTAGGCGGGACTGCCAGGTTGACTGTTGGCAACCCTAACAGTTTTTTGGTCGGCGGTGGCGGGGCTGAAGGCACCACGACGATGAGCATCATTCCGTGGCTCGGGGGTATTAACAACAATGCTAATGGTGCAAATCCGGTTGGCTTTTCGACATATGGCGCAAATGGAATAAGGGCTCTGGATACAACAACCGAATATGCAGTAAGTATCACAGCTGGCGCGACGGCCAATGTGAACCTTGGCTCGGTGGCGGTGCTAGCAGGCGACACCACCGTTAACTCCTTGCGTTTAACCAGCGGCAGCGTCGGCAATCTGGGAACGGGGCGCAAACTGACGATTGCCAGTGGTGGACTGTTCTTTAGTGCCAGCGGTGCTGGAGTGGGTGGCGCCGGTAATGCTACAGCCGGGACAGTGGATTTCGGCGCCGCTGAGGGTGTCGTCTGGGCTGTTGCAACCAATTCCAACAGCATCGGATCGGTGATCTCCGGCTCGGGAGGGTTGACCAAGAGCGGCACTGGCACGCTGACACTGACCGGTGCGAATACCTACACCGGAGCCACGTATGTCAGCTCCGGGACGCTGATCGTCGGCAATGGCACCAACAACTCCAATCTTGGGACGACCGGGGATGTCTTCGTCGCGGCCGGATCGCTTCTGGATCTGCGCAACAACAATGCGATCTCGGATACCGGCAGATTGACGCTCACCATTGCCGGCCTGTTCAATGGCAAGATCGCTTTGGCAACCGGCGTCAACGAAACTGTTGGCTCGCTCTTCTTTGGTGACCAGGCGCAGGCGGTCGGAACGTGGGGAGCCACGGGAAGCGGAGCGACAAATATCAGTGACACCTACTTTTCCGGCGCGGGCGTCCTGAGCGTCTCTGCAATTCCGGAGCCCGCCACCTGGCTGCTGCTGGCTGCGAGCGGCACGTTCTTCATGGTCATGCGGCGCCGGCAGCGGGATTAGTCCGAAAATCCGGTTTCAGAATTCTTCGGAGGTTCGCAATTTCGTGAGCCTGCAATCCCGCCCCCCCTCGCCAGCAAGACAGCGCCTTCGCTTGCACAGAAGCCTCTACTGGTTCCCGTATCCGCAGGACACCATGATGAAGCGTAAGGCGACTCCTGTCGCACTTGCCACCTATTCTTGCAGGGCCGCGTCGAACCTCTTTGCCGCATTTGCGTAGCCCGGATACCTTTCCGCGCCCGTGCCCGAGGGTTTGAAGCGCCAGTGCTTGTAGGACCAGAGCCAGCACTCGGGGGCCTCACGGATTCCTTCCTCAAGAACATCCCAGCATTGCTGCGCAATTTCGGCCGGGGTGGCATCGGCCGGGTATTCCAGCGGTTCGTGATAAATCATACGATAGGTTCCATCCGGCTGGGGACGGCATTCCGCCGGGACAACTTTTGCACCGGTGTGGAGCGCGAGCGCGGCATGCATCTGGGTTACGCAGGTTTTCAGGCCGGAGAATTCATCGATGATGACGCTCGCCTCATCGGGATCGAGGTTCAGATCGATCACGGCGCAAAAGTATCCGCCGTTTTTGAGGTGCCTGAGCATTCTGGCGATCGCGCGTTCCTGCGGAATGACCGCATGGCCGGTGCTCCCGCGAAGCCGGTCGAAATACCTGCCGAGCAGCGGATTTTTCAGCTTCTGGGCCACGATGATTCCCGGGCCGTTGAAGAACCGCATGTTCTGCCCGAGCCACTCGAAATTTGAAAAATGTGTGGTGACGTAAATCGCCGGTGCAGGCGAGGCGTCCCGGACCAGGCCCTCCGTCCGGAAGATTTTTCCAGCGGTTTCCTCGGTCAGGTTCGGGGACCAGAAGAGCTCGAACATCGTCCTTGCGAAACTTCTGTATCCGGCCTCCGAGATTTGCCTTTTTCTGGGGACGTCAATGGCATCACCAAAAGCCGCATCGAGGTTTTGCATGGAGACCTGCCTGCCGCGTGGATCCAGATAGTAGGCGATCGAACCTATGGGAGTCGAGAACGAGACCAGCCACCGGTAGGGCAGGCAGCGAAGAACCCGTCCAACGAACGCCAGTCCTGCATACTCGAGCCATTGCCGGATCGTCACGCCGGCTGCCGCCTCATGCTGTCCGGCCTTCTTTGAAAAGACCATCCCTCACATTCGGCGGAAATCCCCGTTTCGCAATCCCAATCCGGTTTGCTCTGCGCGGAGCTGGCGCTGAATCAGCCTACTTCAACACGATCATTTCGGAGTCGATTCCAATGATTGTCTGCACCCAGCGGCGGACATAGCCGGGCTGAAAAACGGGAATGTAATTCGGATAGCTCACGTAAGTTTGATTTTTGCCGCACTTCTTCCCACCGGAATTCACTGCGACGACCGGGCCCGGCACGGCGACCCAGTCCGTGCGGGGTGGGACCTCGGTGAAATTCACCTGCTCCTTGGAATCCGCTTTTTTGAGAATGACCGCATCCGCGCCGTTTGCCCGGGCATTATAGATCATGCTCTCCCTCATGAATTTCCATCCCAGATCGGAGCGGAATGAAAGGCGTCCGATGACCTTGTATGGGCGGTCCGGTGATTTGCCGAGAATCGGGATGACGGTCTCTTTTGATTTCGGCGGATAGACGTCCGTAGTGACCGGAAAGTAGAACTGGGACGTCGAGGAAACCGATGCGCATCCGGAAATCCCTGCCAGAATACAAAGGAGCAGGAGATTTGAATAAATCCGTTTCATGAGCGTTATTATGCATACAATACCTATGAAACTCAAATCCGCACTCATCGGGACCGCCGCTCTGATGACTTTCGCCACCGGCGCGCAGGCCGGGCCATCCATCAGTCTGTCCATCGGTACTGGTGGCGGTTGCTACCAGCGACCGGCGTTTTGTCCGCCGCGGCCAGTTTGCCGAGCTCCGGTTTATCCCGCCTATTGCGCTCCGGTCGTTTACTACAATCAGGCACCCGTCTTCTACGGAAACACGACACGCTTCAGCACGGTTTCCGGTTTCGTGAATGGCGGCCAGGGTGTCATTCAGGTCTCCAGGCCGGTATTGCCGGTGCAGCCGGTGACCGTCTATCAGGGAACCCCCTTCCGCTGGCGTTGATTTCCCTCCCCGGCTTGTGGTGCCGGAGGCTTTCCTCCGCACCACAGGCCCTACTCTCCGCGGAAGACAGGTTTCCGCTTCTCCTGGAACGACCGGATTCCTTCCAGGTAGTCCTTGCTGTCGTAAACTTCCCGGCGGATCGATTGGATGAGTTCGAAGGTTTCTGCGGACAAAGGCAGGCCGCTGGAGAGAAGCCGGAACTGGCGCTTGAAGGAGCGGATCGCCAGAGGGGAGTTCCTGCAGATCCGGCCCGCCATAGTGGCGGTGAATTCCTCCACCTCGGCCGCGGGCTTGAGGTGATTTAAAATTCCGAGTTGAAAGCTGTCGTGCGCGTTGATCGGCTCGGCGGTGAAAAACATTTCCTTGGCCTTGTTGATGCCGAGGATGTTGATGAAGTGGATCAGACCCGACGGATTGTAGGGGATTCCGATTTTCGCCGGCGTCATGGCGAAACTGGCCGTATCATCCCCGATGAGAATGTCGCAGGAGAAAGCCAAATCGCAGGCGCCGCCCCAGACGCTGCCCTGAACAAGTGCGATGACCGCCCCGGGAAATTCCTGCAATCGTCTCAGGAGACACTCCAACGGCCCCCCATAGGGAAGGGGGTCGCGTCCCGGCTTGGGAAGTTCATTCACATCGTGCCCTGCCGACCAGACTTTCGAGCCTTTTTCCGCCCGCAGAATCACCACTGTCGCCGAGTGTTTTTCGAACTCATCAAGCGCGGAAAGAATTCGCGAAATCATTTCCCCGCTCAGGCAATTGCGCTTCGCCGGATTTTGAAGCGTGATGGTTCCGATTCCGGCTGAATATTCCGAGGAGATCAAGGCCATGAAGGGATTCAATCACGATGTGGAGGAATTCTGAAAGAATTTCTCAAGCTCACCGCGATTGCCTCGACAGGAAGTCAGGCTCCGATGCGCCGGCGTGCTTTCTTCTCCTCGATTTCCTTCTCCGGCTGCCGGAGATCTGCCGCAGCGATCTTCGCGCGGACTTCGGAGAAATGCGGGCCTTCCGGCTGGGACGGGATCTTGTCCTCGAAGGCTGCCAGCGGTTCGAATGAGAAGAGGCGCACCTCGGGATCTCCCCATGTTTCCTCGGCAACAAACCGCAGGGCGGCCGCTTCGATTTCGAGCGGCACGCAGACGAGCCGCTGATAATTATCTGTTTTCCGATAAACCGTTTTCCACTGGCCCGAGCTGTCCTTGGCATCCAGCCGGAATGCCTTGACCAGCGACTGCGGAACCGCGCTGCGTCCGCTCCGGTGAGGGTAGGTGCATGGCATCCGCTTGTGCAGTTCGAGGTTGCTGTCAAAGACGAACCGGGCCCCGGCAAGGCGAGCGGGAGCCTTCCATCTGAATTCGACGCTGCTGCCAACCGGCCCGTTCCAGTGATGGACTTCATTCTCACGGTCGCGGTCCATGCCATCGAGCAGGACCGGAGCGCCCCCGGTTCCAGCGGTGAGGGTTGCCTGTCGTGCCAGGCCGGAGACCGGGCGGGTGAAGCCAGGCAACCAGCAGTCGTCGCCCAGGAGCGTCTCCTGCAATTCCTTCAAGCGGTCTCCGGAGCTGAGGCTGCGCGGTTCGCAGCCGTGGCGGGTGCACAAGGCCGCTGCGGTGCCCGCCGCCTGGCCGAGGATTGCGCATGTTCCCATCACACGGGTGGATGAAAGTGCCGCGTGCGTCACCGAGATATTCCGGCCTGCGAAGAGAAGGTTTTCGATATTGCGCGAATAGAGGCTGCGATACGGAATCCCATATGGAGAGGGCGCCGCATGGTAAATCGTGGGTTCGCCCGGATAATAGAGTCCGGCCGGATGATGGTCGTCCATCGACCAGCCCCCGTAGGCGATGAGATCCGCGAAGCCGCCTCCATCGCGGACATCGTTCTGGGTCAGGATGTGGTCTCCGAGATAGCGCCGGTTCTCGCGTTTCCCGGGCAGCGACCCCATCCATTCCAGCTCCCAGTTTTCCGCATCCGCCTTCTTCGAGGCATGATTTTTGATGTAGTCCCAGACCCCGTAGCCGACCCTCATCAACTCATCGCGGATGGCCTCGGCATCGCGGATCGTGTTCTGGAGCCCGCCGATTTCCAACCACCAGAAATTGTGGGCGTTTACGCCATGGATCCGGTGCGGAAGGTCCGCTTCGCTGGTGAATTTATACGCCCATCGGGGAGCCACAAACGGCTGCGATTCCTCCGTCCGGCGAACCTGAATGAGCAGCGAGTTGCCCATCGTCTTCTCGTCGGCCGTTTCGGGCTGGATGTCCTCGTCGAACTCCGCGCGCGCTTCGCGGCCCGAGCGGAAGTCCGCTCCGGTGACCGGCGCGAGCACGCTGTCCCCCGAACAGTCGATGAAGTGCCGGGCCCGGATCGTGTGCCAGGTCTGGCTCGTCAGCTGCCAGGCGCGGATCGAAGCGATCCGGTTCCCGTCCATTTCCGCATCCGTGCAGGTGCAGTTGATGAACGGCGTCAGGCCGGGTTGGAAGAAGACCTTGGCGTAAAGGACGCTGTCCCAGATCGAGTAATTTCCCGACGGATTGAGGAATTGGTTCTCCAGCTGAATCTCCTCCAGGATTCCCGTTTCTTTGTTGTGCTTGCCGTGAGCCCCGCAAATCCACATGCGGATCTCGGAGGAGGCGTTACCGCCAAAAACCGGGCGGTCATGGACGAGTGCGGTCTTTGCACCATTTCGCGCGGCGGCAATCGCGGCGCACATGCCGGCCATGCCTCCGCCGACGACGCAGATGTCGAACTCGTGATCCATGGCATTCAGATTGTTTTTCATAAGTGAATCAGCACGGGCGGAATTTCCGCGTGCAGAACGGCGATTCAACCATCCGGCGCCGCACTCAGGCAAGCCGTGAACCGGAGGGATTCCATATTCCGGCAATATCACGGATCAGGCCGGGCCCGCTGTAGATGAATCCGGTGTAGATCTGGACGAGCGATGCTCCGGCCTCGAGTTTTTCGCGTGCGGCGTCCGCGCTCATGACGCCACCTGAGGCGATGATCGGCAGCGGGGTGTGCTTGCGCAAAATCCGCAGCACTTCGGTGGACCGGGAGCGGAGCGGTGACCCGCTGAGCCCGCCGGTCTGGTCGCGTTCGGGGGGCACCGACGTGTGATCGAGCGTCGTGTTCGTTGCGATCAGGCCATCGAGCTTCTCGGCTTCGGCGAGTCCGGCTATTTCCTTGATCGCCTCATCGGTGAGGTCCGGCGCAATTTTTACGAGGAGCGGTTTCGAGGCATCGATTGCCTTGAGTTCGCGGATGATTGCGGTGAGCGATCCGGTATCCTGAAGCTGCCGGAGCCCCGGGGTGTTCGGCGAGCTGACGTTTATGACAAAATAGTCCCCGAACGGCAGGAGTGTGCGGAAGCTTGACGCGTAGTCGGCAGGCGCATTCTCGAGCGGGGTGACCTTGGATTTTCCGATGTTCATGCCGATCGGAATCCGCGGCCAGCGACCAGAGGACTTGAGCGACGAAAGGGTGCGGGCGACGGCCTCCGCGCCAGGGTTGTTGAAGCCCATGCGGTTGATGAGGGCCTGGTGCGCGGGAAACCGGAAGCATCTTGGCTTGTCGTTTCCGGGCTGTGCGCGGGCGGTCACGGTTCCCGCCTCGACGAATCCGAATCCGAGCGCCTCCCAGGCGCCGAGAGCCTCCGCGTTTTTATCCATCCCGGCGGCCAGCCCGACCGGATTGGGGAAAGTGATTCCGAAGAGCCGGACCGGATTGTTTGCCGGCGGGCCGAACATCGCTCTGAGGACCGGCGCGGGCGTGAGCTTGAGCCCGGTGAGCGCGAGGTGGTGGGCGGATTCCGGCTCAAATCGAAACAGGCAGGGGCGGAGGATGTCGGAGTAGAGGTTCAAATCGCACCTCCCATTCTGGCATAGGTGGCGAGCGCAAGAAGCGGAAAGTGGTTCCGATACATGTCGTATTTCAGGTAGAAAACACAGGGAAACCCGGTGCCTGTCGTGTAATCCTCGGTCCAGGAACCATCCGCATTCTGGGTTGTAACCAGCCATTCGATTCCGCTCCGGATGGATTCCCTTGCCGCATCCCCGCAGGCGCAGAGGCCCATCAGCGCCCATGCCGTCTGGCTCGCAGTGCTTGGACCGCGGCCCTTGAGCGCAGGGATGTTGTAGCTTTCGCAGGTCTCCCCCCATCCGCCGTCCTCATTCTGGCAGCTTTCGAGCCAGTCGCGTCCGCGGCGGATCCATGGTTCCTCCATGTTGGTGCCGATGGCGGCAAGCCCGCGGAGCGCCTGCCAGGTGCCGTAGATATAGTTTACTCCCCAGCGTCCATACCACGAACCGTCGGGCTCCTGCGTCCTCCGGAGCATCGCGAGCGCGTTCCGGATTTCCGGCGTGCGCGGGTCATACCCGATGGCCCCCAGAAGCTCCAGCACGCGGGCCGTGAGGTCGCTGCACGTGGGATCGAGGATGGCGTTGTGATCGGCAAATGGCACGTGCTCGAGCCATGAGGCTGTCACGTCCTTATCAAACGCCGCCCAACCTCCATCGCGGCACTGGAATGCCAGCAACCACTTCAGGGCGCGGTCGAAGAGCGCTTTGCGGTCAAAGTCGTTTTCAGGCTCCGTCTGCAGCAGTGCCATCAGAACCATCATGGTGTCGTCCGTATCCGGATAGAATTTGTTGTCGTGCTCGAACGCCCATCCGCTTGGCTCCACATCAGGCATGCGCACAGACCAGTCGCCGCGGAACCGGACTTCGCGCTGCTCGAGCCATTTTGCCGCGCGCAGGAGGGCCGGATGCCCGCTGCCGATGCCGGATTCGCCAAGCGCGATGGTTGTAATTGCGGTATCCCAGACCGGTGAGAGGCACGGCTGGATGCGGAAGTCCTCCGGATCCTCGACAAAAAGTCCGGTGAGATCATCCCAGGCCTTCTTCATGAGTGGATGGTCGTTCGCGTAGCCGAGCACCCGCAGGGCCATCATCGCGTTCAGCATGGCTGGAAAAATCGCGGAGAGGCCTTCGCTGCCCTCTCCCATGCGCCTGGTCATCCAGGCCTCCGCCTTTTTCAGCGCCCGGCTTCTGAGCGGATGGAAGGGAAACCGGTTGTAAAGTTTGAGTGCGGAATCCCACCGGAGGAAAAAATTCCGCCATGCCCAGAAGCGGGGATCCTTCTTGAGTGAGAGGTCCGCATTTTCAAGGCCGGCAGGGTAGAGTTCGTGGAGATGAAGGGCCGGGGGGAGCGTGCGGACCGGCTTGAAATGGTTGAGGATTGCCAGCGGGGCGATAATCGTCCGGCTCCAGGACGACATTTCGTAGATGTTAAAGAAGAACCAGTTCGGCAGCAGGAAAATTTCCGGAGGCACCGTCGGAACATATTCCCACGGGAACTGGCCGAGCAGGGCGAGGTAGAGCCGGCCATACGTGTTCATCTGGGGGATTCCCCCGAGACGCAGAATATTCGCCCTGGCCTCGCGCATCCAGATGGCGTTCGGCGAATCCCCGGCAAGCTTCAGCGCAAAGTAGGCTTTGACCGATGCGTTGATCTCGGATGGTCCTCCGATGAAGATGTTCCAACCTCCGTCTTCCATTTGGCGCTTGCGGATGTGGTTGGCACACTTGCGCTGGAGTTCCGCATCCATGCGGCCGCTCCAATGCATGAAGATCACGGTATCGCAGCACAGCGTCGCATCCACGAGAAGCTCCCCCTCCCAATGACCGTCCGGATTCTGGAGCGAAAGCAGGTGGGTCTGCGATTTGTGGATCGACCGGGAAACCCCGTCAGCCGCCGGTTCCCTTTGTTCAAAGGGGATCAGGTTTTCTGCGGCACCACTCATCGTCTAGAGCAGGATTTCGGCAGCCTGCTGGACGTCCTTGTCACCGCGTCCGGAGAGGTTTGCAATGAGGAGTGTTTCCCTGGGCAGGGAGGGCGCAATTTTGATGACATGAGCGATCGCATGGGCCGACTCGAGAGCGGGGATGATGCCTTCCTTTTCGGCAAGTGTCCGGAAGGCCGCCAGCGCCTCGTCGTCCGTTGCAAAGTCGTAGGTGATTCTGCCCCTGTCGCGGTAGTAGCTGTGCTCCGGCCCGATCGCCGCGTAGTCAAGACCTGCAGACACCGAGTGGGTGAGCTCGATCTGGCCGTCATCATCCGCGAGGAGCCACGTCTTTGTCCCCTGCAGGACGCCGAGCTTTCCGCCCTGAAATCTTGCCGCATGGCGGCCGCGAGTGATTCCATCGCCACCGGCCTCGACGCCGGTGAGCCGCACGGAGGGATCCCCCAGAAAGGCATAAAAAAACCCGATGGCATTGCTTCCGCCGCCGACGCAGGCGACGAGCTGGTCCGGCAGGCGGCCTTCGCGTTCGAGGATCTGGCGTCTCGTTTCCTCGCCGATCACCTTGTGGAAATCCCGGACGATCATCGGGTAGGGATGCGAGCCCAGCGCGCTGCCGAGAATGTAATGGGTGTTCCGCACATTCGTCACCCAATCCCGCATCGCCTCATTGATCGCTTCCTTGAGGGTGGCCTGGCCGGCGGTGACGGACACCACTTTGGCGCCCAGAAATTTCATCCGTGCAACGTTCAGCGCCTGCCGTTCCATGTCCACGGCCCCCATGTAGATCACGCACTCGAGGCCGAACCTCGCCGCCGCGGTTGCCGTGGCCACGCCGTGCTGGCCTGCGCCTGTCTCTGCAATGATCCGGGTTTTTCCCATCCGTCGGGCCAGCAAAATCTGGCCCATCGCATTGTTGATCTTGTGCGCCCCCGTGTGGAGGAGGTCCTCCCGCTTCAGGTAAATCTTTGCCCCGCCCAGCAAACCGGTCAATCGCTCTGCAAAATACAGGGGCGTCGGCCGCCCGCAGAAATTTTTCAACAACCCGTCCAGCTCGCCCTGGAATTCCGGGTCCGCCGCGGCCGCCCGGTATTCGCGCTCCAAATCCTGAAGCGCGGTCATCAGGGTTTCCGGCACAAACATCCCGCCATAGGGACCAAAATGCCCGGCAGCATCCGGAACCGATTCTGGATCAATCGAAATCATCGCCACACCCTAACCGGATTTCCCCCTTCGACAAGCCCAACGCCTTGGCCCTGCTTGGCCCGCATAGTTTGGCCAGGACGCTGGAACAGTAAGGCGGGCGGGCAGGCACCCCACCACGGGTTGTTAATATTATGCGTTCAAGATTTTGTGCTTCTCCCGGTAATCCATGGGCGACATTCCACAAAACCTCTTGAACGATTTGCTGAGGCGCTCGGCGTCGACGAGTCCGCATTCGTCTGCGATGAACTGGAGTTTTTGGTCGCTTTCGCGGAGGAGCTGCTTCGCGCAATCCAGGCGCTGCCGCATGAGTTCCTCATAGATCGGGTGGCCGACGATTCTTTCGAACCGGGTGTAAAGCCCTCGCCTCGACAGCCCGGAGGTCGATACCACGTCGTCCACGGTAATCTCCTCTTTGAATCGGCTCCAGATGAAGCGGAGCGCTTTGGAAACGTAGGGATCCTCGACGGCGACGATGTCCGTGCTCTCGCGCACCACGACGCCCTCGGGCGGGATTCGGAGAGTTTTTTCGACCCAGCGCTGCCCAGCGATGATTTTATCCAGAAGCTCGGCGGCGCGGTAGCCTGCCAGCCGGCGGTTGCTGTCCACGCTGGTCAGCGGAACCGGACCCAGAGTGCTGTAAACCGGATCGTTGTCCACGCCGATGACGGCGACGTCTTCGGGAATCCTCAATCCTGCCGAGAGGCAGGCCCGAACGATGTCGTTGGCCTCTCCGTCATACTGGGCCATCGCAGCGAGCGGTTTGGGAAGCTTTTTCAATTCCGAGGCCAACCACGGGAGTAGACGCGAGTATTGCAGGCCGCTGTGCTTACCCCCGGCTATCTTCGGCTCGAAATTGATTTCATGGAACTGCTTCTTCGCCTCGAGAACCTTGTCGCGGAACCCCTGCATCCTCTCCATCACAACCGCCCACGAGGTCAGCCGGAAGAATGCAAAATGTTCAAATCCCCTGCCGAGCAGATGCTCCGCGGCCATTCGTCCGATTTTTTCGTTATCGGGGATGACGCGCGAATTGATGAACGAGGCGGTGTGGGCACCGAGGTTCACCACTGGCACATCCGCCTTCCGCAGGAGGCCGAGCAATGGCTTTTCAAGGCGGCTGTTGACATGGGTGATGATTCCGTCACCGCTCCATTGAGACGGGATCCGGCCCGAGTGGCACATCACGTCGTTGAGAATCCAGTTCGCCTTCTTGGCGTATTCCGCCACCCCGAGGTTGAAATCGAAAACATTCCAGCCCAGGGCCAGCAGGATATTCCGCCTCTTGGGGCGGCGGCGGGAGGGGTGCATTGCGATTGGCATATTACACGGGGATTATTCGAAGCGTCACGATCTCAAACGCGTGGAAGCGCAACTCGATGGTGTTCTCAGAAAAAGGAACCTCTGGCCCATCTTCTTCGAGGAAGTTGGTCATTCGAACCGCAGACGGGCAATCCCGGAAGTGAAGGTCTGCGCGACAGGAAGATCCCTCCGCCTCATAAAGCCGCACGATGTAACCGCGCCCGTCTTCGGCGGGTTTGACCGCCTCGCACAGGATGTTCGATTCTGAGATCGCGAAGAGGGAAGCGCGCGAAGGGCCGGAGCCGCAAACGACTTCCGTGTTGAGTTCGTAAGCCGGCCGGATGACCGCGTCAGCCGAAAAACCTCCCTCATGGGGCAGAAGCGAATATGTGAACTCATGCCGCCCGGCATCGCCACGCGGATCGGGATGCAGCCCGCCCTTCATGAGGGAGAGGCGCATTTCGCCGCCTTCCACAGAGATGCCGTATTTGCAGTCATTCAGCAGCGCAACCCCGTGACGGGTTTCTGAAAGATCCGTCCACTTGTGGTTGCAGACTTCAAATTTCACCGTCTCGAACCGGTTGTTCCGGAAGACCGGTCGCTCGACATGGCCGAAGGGGATCTCGTGGCGTGCGGATCGCGGCAGGAGGGCGGTCTGAAATGCCACCTTGAGCAGGGCATGGCGTTCCCGCCAGTCTACCCGGGACACAAAATCGATTCTGGCGGAATCGGCATGCAGGACGAGATCCTGGGTGAGCAGGGATCCCGATCCGATCCGGAAAACGCTCCGCAGGCGGAATTGCAGCGGGCCATCTGCGATGACCTCGCGCGAGAGCATTTCTTCCTGCGGACGAAGCTTAAGCGACTGGTCATCGTCGATATCCCAGTTGTCCCATGCCTCGGGCACATCCTCCCCGAGCAGAAACAGGTTCAATGCACCGCCGCTTCTACAAATTTCACGGTCCGTGGCGGGAATCCGCAGCGAACGGATCCACCCGGCCGCATCGAACTCGATGGCAAGATGCGGGGAGGTCAATGACCTGCCGTCATATTGGAAGCACCCGGGGCCTGAGCCGGCACCGGCATCCTTGCCAGGTTCCAGCGGAAAGTGAACAGCGCCCAAAGCAGGGATATCGGCCTGCAGCAGCAGTGTTTGCCTGTCATCGAAGTCCGGCACCTTTTGCCAGGGGAGATCTCCGGAGGGAACGAACCCCTCGGGGATGCCTGCGGCGGTAATTATTCCTTTCCTGTCCCAACTGAGCGTGTTCCACAGGCTCAAGGCGGTGCCTGTTGCCTTTCCTGCAGCCTCGCACGCAATACGGCGCGCTTCTGTAATGACCCCGCCGAGTTCCGTGATCGCCCGGTCATGGACCTCCGGAATCGAGGTCCCCGGCAGTATGTCATGAAATTGGTTGATCAAAAGCGTTTCCCAACTGGCGGCCAGACGGTCGCGGATCGCCCCGTCGCCGGACAGTCCGTTGGCGACGACAAGGAACTCCGCATCCCGCAGGGCGATCTCCGCTTTGCGATTGCCCCGTTTGATTTCGTGGATGCTGGTGAGGCTTCCCCGGTGCCCTTCGACATAGAGTTCGCCGGCGTGAACCGGCGGAGCCACCATCGTTTGCTCGAGTTCGCTCATGAAACGGCTGACCGTCGTGTGCCCGGCTTTTGGGCAGCCCTCGAGATCTGCGCAGCGCCTTGCCATTTCGATCATTTCAAATTGCGGCCCGCCGCCGCCGTCGCCCATGCCGTAGGAAATCAGACGCCGGTCGTTCACGTCCTTGTGCTGGACGTAGTTCTCGACCGAGCGGAAATCCTTTGCGCCACCGCCCTGCAACTTGGCGATCAGCGTCTCGGGATCGGGCCAGCACTGGATGTCGTTGAAATGCGCGAGGACGCGTGAGCCGTCCAGCCCCTGCCACCAGAATGTGTCATACGGGAATGTGTTGACCTCGTTCCATGTCAGCTTGGTCGTTAGGAAATACTTGAGCCCGCATCCCAGCATGATCTGCGGGATCGCGGCGTTATAGCCGAATGTGTCGGGAAGCCAGAACGTGTCGGGCGTATAGTTGAAATGTTCGCGGGTGAACCGGATGCCCTTCAGAAATTGCCGGATCATCGACTCGCCGCCGGTGAGGTTGCAGTCGCATTCGATCCACATCCCGCCATTCGGCTCCCAGCGCCCCTCGGCGACCCTCCGGGCAATCCCATTCCAGACAGACGGATAGTGCCGCCGCATGAGTTCGGCATGGAATGGAGTGCTCTGGATAAAGGTGAACTCTGGATACTGGTCCATGAGCGACAGGACATTCGAATATGTCCGCGCGGCCTTGCGTGCGGTCTCGTCCAGCGTCCACATCCACGCGGTGTCCAGATGCGAATGCCCCACCAGTCCTGCCTGCGGGGCCGAGGGCTCGGCGGGAGATGCGAGGGAGGCGGACATCGCTTCGCGGGCGCGCGCCAAAGCGGGCCTCCACTCCGCCTCCGGAGCGCACTGCGGATCCTGCGGCACCAGAGCGAAGATCTCCTCCAAAACCCGCGCGATCTTTCCGCGGCGGAAGCTGTTCTCGGGCAGCGAACCAAAAAGCTGAACGAGAGTTTGCAGATCGAAGACAAAATTCATGATGTCATCGCATCGGACGGCGATATCCATCGCGTCGAACCGTCGAGGGTAACGGTCCGGGTATCGCATCTGCGACGAGGCGGTGTCAAATGGTTGAGATCCCTCGCACGGATGTCCGGCATAAGCCTCGAGAGCCAGATGGAGAGTCGCCCCTTCGCGGGCCTGTGGCGTGACGAGCAGCGCGTGGTGATTGCCGATCTGTGCGCCTTCGCGCGCATGGGTGAAGATTCCCTTGGGCTCGCCGTCAACCCACAGCATCGCCTCCAAAGCGTCGGTCCGTGCCCGCAGAAACAGAGGTTTTCCAGCAAGGTTCTGCGGCACACGAAACTCCGCCCGGAACCACGCGCTCATCCACGGTCCGCCCCAGGCAGTTCCCGGTTTTGCCGGCTTCCAGTCGTGACCCTCGTCCGGCACGCTCCGCAGGTGCTCTTGTGTTTCAAAATATTCCACCGCCAACGCGGCGACCGGATGGAAGATCAGGGGCGTGTAGGTTTTGACCAGCCTGGCCGCCTTGCGGGGAATTTTCGGGGAGACAATCATGGGGATGTTCGGGAAGGCCGGTCTGCGCAGTTCGGAATTTCAACTACGCCCAAACCCTTGAGGGCGCAAGTCGCATGCATGAAACGACCTGAGGCATACACGCAACGTCCTGCTTGGCGCCGGCGAAGACACGGGGGGAGAGAGCTCATAGAGGCAGCAGCGTTTCCGCACATCCCTGTGGAAGGAAAATGTTCAGCAAGGCGTTCTGAGGAGCCTGGCCCGACCGGCTTTGGCATTCGTGCGGCACACCCAGAGCAACCGATGCGGGTGCCGTCAGATGAGAATGGATACGGATGTTCGCCGGATCAATTTCCAGGACCACATCGCTTTTGATCAGACTTCCAAAAACTAGACTGTTATCGATGTGGAGCCGACTGCCGTTGTGGATTCCAACGCGGGCGATCCTGCCGCCAGCATCCCGCTGCAAGACCACCAGAAAGGCATCGGTGCGGAGGTTGTCATATTCATTGTCGGAATTGAGGTGCATCACGGACCCGTCCGCCCGGTGATTGCACAGGACTTCTGTGGAGCCGTCTTGACCGGACATCCGGACCCCGGTGAGGGCGTCGCCGGAGAGGCGGGTGATCGTTTTTGCCGGACTCCCGGGCAGTTCAAAAACGGTCAGGATTTTCTCCCGGGTATTCCTGCCCGGAAAATGGACGCGCAGGTAGGGCTTTTCGCTGACCTCGTATTCGTATTTGACCCTGTTCGGTTTGATCTTGGACAGATACCCCGCAGCGAGGTCGATGCCCTCCGGTTCCGGGGAAACGATGTGGGCGCGAAGGTTTTCGCCTCCGTTGCTGATCACGAATCCGTCCCTTTTGATGACTGATTCTCCGGCGTAGTGAAACAGGCTTGTCCATTTGCCCAGCTCCCACGCCATGAGATCGTCAAGCATGACGACGATTCCATTCAGCCAGAGGATGTGCCGGTAGAACCTCCTGTAAACGCCCTCCCAGGGTCCCGTGGCATCGGCGAGGATATACTTGTAGCCCGGCGCAAAAAGGGAACCGGCGATCCGGCCCATCTGCTTCGTGCCGAAGTGGTCGAGGTCCTCAATCTGGTCGCGTCCGTTGTGGAGGACGACATTATGGGAGTGCCCGCGCTTGAAATAGGATGTGTGCAGCGGGCTGGAATACTCCGTGGTGCCGGGATCGATAAAAAATTCCATGCCCCGGCTGCTGAGGATGAACGACCCGGCATCGGACTGGTTGTGGTTCCACTTCTCGCCGGTTTTCACCGCGAGCACGGTGGCATCGTCGGCGTAACCGTCCCGCAGAATTGCCGTGCCGGTATTCTCGAAGACGCAATCCCCCGGCGCGCCTTCAAATCCGGACGCAGATGGCTTGTCGGGCCAGAATAGCATTTCAAAAATATCCTGCGGCAGCGGATGAGTCCGCTCGACCAGATGGAACAGGTCGGGCCTCTTGAATTCGCGGGCCAGCCAGAGCCAGACGGATGTGGGATTGTGGTTGTAGGAGCCGACCGTGTCGCGGCCCGCGCCCATGTCTCCGAAGTTCAGCCTCTGCACGCCGGATTGCAGGGGCTGCACGTTTGCCATGTAATAGTCGCAAACTCCGCGCAGAACCGGCAGCTCGGCAGGCCGGGACCTGCCTGTTCCGGTAGAGATCGAAGACAAAACAGAGCCCCTGCAGAGTGTAGTCGAGATACCCGATCGACTCGATGAAATCGCCCTGCCGGCCGAACGTGCGCTGTTTGTTTTGGAGCACGTTCCCCGGATAGTTGAAGAATTCGACGAAGCTGTCCGCGATCCGGTGCAGGAGGGATACCGTTCCGGGCGTCCTGTCCCCTGCGGCGAAGAGGCCGACCACTGCGCCCCCGACGCAGACGCTCCACCAATTGTGGCCCATCGAATCGAGCGCATGAATGCGGGTGACCGGATCGATCCATTCTTGAACGATCGGCTGCACCCCGCGCTCCAGGATGGCGCTGGTGATTCCGGTCCGGGTTTGTTGATCAAGAAAATCGCCGAGGCAATCCACCGCGATTCCCGCAGCGCTGGCAAGGTCGGCGGTCCACAGATCGGATACCCAACCGTTTTTTAGGGCCTGCGCCCGCCACTCCGGAACGTCGACCAGCCAGGACAGAAAGATCCCGGCGGCCTCTGCGGACGATGCTGCCCCTGTCACGCGGTAATGAAATGCCAGCCTCGCCGCATCCTGGACGACGATGCGCAGGAAATTCATGAACGTGAAGGAGCGGCCTGCCGATCGGCTCCATTCCTCGCGGCGCGCGGCCAGATCCGCGAGGCGCCCGGCGTCGAACCCGCGCATCCGCCCGTCAAATTCCCTCCATCCCGCCCGGCAGTTGTCCAGGCGGTCAGTCCGGCAGCGCACGCCGGCGATATCGGATTCGCTGAAAAGGTTCACAGTTCCCAATATATAGCGTCCCGTGCAGACCCGGCAGGACGTTTCGTGCATCCTGATTTACTTATCGTGCAAACCGGATTTTTCTTCCCGGGTGGCGGCTCCTCCTGGGCACCACCATGAAGCGGTGTCAGCGGCCGACGAGGAACACGTTCCAGGAAAATGGCGGCAGCGTGGCTTGAAGCCGCCCGGCCTGCCAGTGAGCGCCCTGCTCCTCGTGCGGCGTCACCCGGTCCGGTGCGTCTTCGGTGTTGGCCGCTGCGGGATCATCGCTGTTGAGCTGTTTCCAGACAAGTGACCCGCAGGCTTCAAATCCCTCGAGCGAGACTTGCAGGGGCTGGGGACAAGCGCTCCGGTTCAATGCGAAAACCGTGGCGCAGCCATCCTCTCCGGCGACGGCGACAACCTGGAGAGCTGGTGATACCGCACCTCCCTGTCCGTTCATCGTATCGTGGCTCACGGTTTCGGCCGCTTGTATGGCAGGGCGGAGGACCTCGCCCCGGCCGTGGCGCGAAAGATCCGCGAACGGCCAGAAAATTGTCTGCCGCCATGCCGGGCCGCCCTGGCGCGTCCGGATCGGGGCGATCACGTTCACGAGCTGGGCAAGGCAGGCCACCTTGACGCGATCCGCCCGGGCGAGAAGCGCCAGCCCCATCCCTCCGACAAGCAAAGCGTCGAGGAATGTGTATGTTTGCTCCAGCAGAGGCGGCGCAACCGACCAGGCAGGCTTCCACTCGTCACGGTCGGCGTCAGGGGCCCAGACATTCCATTCATCGAAGGACAGCATGAGCCGCTTTTCGGACTTCCGTGCGGCAGCGACCGCATCGCAGGTTGCTGCGACCTCCTCGATGAACGAGGCCATTTGGTCGGCCTGGGCGAGGGCAGCCACCGGCCGGTCGAGCGGCGCGGAAAAGTATGTGTGCAGCGAGACGTAGTGGACCTGGTCGAAGCATTGCTCCAGCATCTCGCGCTCCCAGTGCCCGAAAGTCCGCATCCTGCGGTTCGACGATCCGCAGGCGACAAACTCGATCTCTTCGAAAGCTGTCGAAGACCGGTTCGTGTCCGGATACCGCATGAGCTTCGCCGCCTCCCTTGCGCGCCGGCCGTATTCCGTGGCGTCGCAATGCCCCATCTGCCAGGGGCCGTCCATCTCGTTGCCGAGGCACCAGAGGCGGATGGCGTGCGGCTCCTTCCAGCCGTGAGCAGCGCGCAGATCGGAAAGCTGTGTTCCTCCGGGGTGGTTGCAATACTCGTAGAATTCACCTGCTTCGACCGGGCCGCGCGTCCCGAGGTTCACCGCGATCATCGGCTCGATTCCGGCCGTCCGGCACCAGTCGATAAACTCGTTGGTCCCGAACGCGTTCGTCTCAGTTGCCATCCACGCGAGCTCCCGTCTTTTCGGGCGTTCCTCGAGCGGCCCCACTCCATCTTCCCACTTGTATCCGGAGACGAAATTGCCGCCCGGATACCGCACGATCGTCACGCCGAGTTCCTTGACGAGTTCGAGCACATCGCTACGGAATCCGTTCTTGTCAGCCGCCGGATGGACGGGCTCGTAAATACCGCCGTAAACCGCCCTTCCGAGATGCTCGACGAACGACCCGAACAGGCGCGGATCGGTTTTCCCAACAATGAACCGGCGGTTGAAGAGGAGATCCGTCATGGCTGGGTTCTACGTTCGGGAACGCCCGGAATTCAATGAAAACCCAAGGTTCTTTCGGGCAAAAACCAGGTTGTCCCATGCTGCAAAAACCCAAATCGTCATGGCTTTAGCATGGAAGGGCATGGCAGCCGGCCGGATCGTGCCGCAGGCTTTTCCACCCCGGAGCATTCTCATGAACCAGCCTGTCGCCAATTCGAAAATCCCCACGGAAAGTTTTCCCATCGCGAACCGAAACATCCTCGCGCTGGTTCTCGGCGGCCAACTGACGACCGACCACCTCATGGGGGTCAGCAGCTTTTTCACTCCGGGAAAGGAATCCCCGAATCTTCTTCAAGGCACCCGGGTCCGCTGGGAATCGGACGGACAGGTTGCCGAGTGCCGGGATGGAGACGGCGGGACGACGATCCGTGAGCGGGGATTCGTCGGCGACACCGGAGCAGTCCGCATCTGCTGGGCCGATCACGGGCTGGAAGTTGAGGACACGTATTTTATTCCGCCGTCGCCGGATGTCGTCGTTCAGAGAATGCGTGTGAAAAATGCGGCGGCGCTCAGACGGCGTGTCCGGCTCACGGCGATTGTCTATCCGCAGCTCGGCTCCGAGGTTCACCACAAAAAGGGGGTCTGCCGCGAGGCCCGTTACGACGGGGCTTCCGGAGCGCTTGTCATCGAAGACTTGAAGGGAAACGCTCTGGTTTTTGCGTTCGATGAGAGGCCGGACGCGTTTCAGGCTGGCGAAGTCTGCGGCCGGACCGATGTCTATTACGATCTCGAAGACAACGAGCTTTCCTGCAATCCCTCGGTTTCCTCGGTAGTCCCGAACGGGGCGCTTTCCGTGAGCTGGGAACTCGGCCCGGGCGAAGAGCGGACGATCGATATTTGTCTCGGTTGTGCCGCAAGGCAGAATGACGCTTTGGGGCTCATCGAGGAGTATCGCTCGCGCAGGGATTCGCTCTGGGAGGAAACGGTCTCGGAATCTGTGCGCGTTCTAGCGAAGTCACCTGTCGCACCGACAGGGGCAGGATCGGGGGATCGCTTGGCGGCCATAGAAAAGCGGGGGCGACTCATCCTCAATTCCTGCCTCCTCCGGAACGGGGCACCCCTGGGCGGGTTCAGTTGTTACCACAACGTTGGCCAGACGCGGAACAGTTGCTACATCCTGCTCGCGCTCGACTTGATGGGCTACCACGAGGAGGTCCGGAGAGGGTATGAGTATTATGTCAACTTCAAGGTCGGAGACCAGCGGTTCGCCTCCGCCGATGAGAATGACCAGCTCGGGACAATCCTGCACGTCTTCCGCGCTCACGCCGACGCCTGCGGGGATGTCGGGCTGTGGAAGGAACATGCCGATGCGCTCAACGGGTTTGCCGACCGCCTGGTCTCGCTGGCTGATCCGGCAAACGGGCTGATCTATTCCGAGCGGGCGATCCACGAGTTTGTGGCGATCAGCCGCGGATACGAAACCTACGTCAACGTGATGGCCTGGCGGGGACTCGCGGATGCGGCGCATATGAGCGTAATCCTCGGCGATGCCGGGCGGAGCGCCCGCTACATGGATGCCGCCAAGCGGCTCAGGACCGCGATCCTCGACGGGCTCGTCGATCCGGAACTCGGCATTTTTGTGAAGCGGGTTTACATGGGCCGTCGTGTTGCGCTGCCCGCGGTCTCGATGCTGACGCCGGCTCTGTTCGGTCTCACCAGCCCGGATGACCCCATAGTTACGCGCACGATTGACTATTTGATGTCCCACATCTGGGATCGCCAGATCGGCGGCCTCCACCGGTATCCACTGCAACTGCAACCCTGGCAGGAACACGGCTACGGTGGTCCATGGATGACCTATACGAGCTGGCTCGGCCGGGTCCACGTGCTGCGCGGGGAGTTGGACAAAGCGGAAGAGCTCATTTTATGGGCGCTGCAGAATATTCCGGAAGACTCGAACCTCATTCCGGAGCACTTCAGCGTTGCTCATGCCGGTAAGCGGGGGTTTCACAGGATCTATCTCGATCCCAGCACGCCCGAACTCTGGGCCACTGCGGAGTTTTTGCGCTTTGTGAACGCGTATCGCGCAGCGGCCGGAAATGCCGTCCACCCCGGCGAACACGCATCCGCATCAATTCAATAGAAATCGATAATGAAGCTTTGCCGCATCCGTGTGTCCATCCGGGCGATGGCTGCCACCTGCCTCCTCACCTGTTCTTCTTACATGGCTGCCGCGTGGCAACCCAAGCAGGCGCCGCTGATGACGGAGTGGGCCTCCAAGGTTTCAGGTGACAATGTGCTGCCCGAGTATCCGCGCCCGCAAATGGTCCGTCCGGAGTGGAAAAACCTCAATGGCGTATGGGAATTGGAGCGCGCCGCGGAGGGACAGCCGGTGCCTGTGGGTCAGACGCTCGGCGAAAGCATTCTCGTGCCGTTTCCTGTCGAGTCGGCGCTCTCCGGAATCATGCGCCATGAGGACAGGCTCTGGTATCGCCGCACCTTTACCGTTCCGGAAAAGTGGGCGGGCCAGCGGGTTCTGCTGCATTTTGGCGCGGTGGACTGGCTGGCGACGGTTTTCGTCAATGGTAGGAATATCGGGAACCACCAGGGGGGCTACGACAGCTTCTCCTTCGATATTACCGATGCGCTGAATGAGGGTGAAAATGAACTGATCGTCAACGTCTTCGACCCCACCGACCTCGGAACCCAACCGCTTGGCAAGCAGCGCATCAAGCCCCATGGATACTGGTATACGCCGACCACGGGGATCTGGCAGACGGTGTGGATGGAGCCGGTGCCCCCGGCTTCCATCCGAAGGCTGGAGATGATTCCCGATGTGGCCGGAGGAAAGCTGAATGTTATCGTGCATGGCACCGGCCTCGGGGGCCGGATCCTTGAAGTTTCCGCGACGGCAGAAGGCAAGGTTGTTGGAACCGGTTCCGGTATCGCCGGCGAAGTGATCGCGCTCCCGGTGCCCGACTCCCGTCTTTGGTCGCCGGATGATCCGTTTCTCTATGACCTCACGGTATCTGCAAAATCCGGGACCGGTGTGGAGGATCGGGTAACCAGCTACTTCGGGATGCGCAGCATCAGTGTGGGTAAGGTGAACGGCATCACCCGTCCACTTCTCAACGGCAAATTTGTTTTCCAGCTCGGAACGTTGGATCAAGGTTACTGGCCGGATGGCAACTATACCGCACCCACCGACGAAGCGCTGAAATCGGATCTCATCAAACACAAGGATCTCGGCTTCAACACCGTCAGGAAGCACATCAAGGTCGAGCCCGACCGCTGGTTTTATTGGGCGGACAAACTGGGGCTCCTCGTGTGGCAGGACATGCCCGCAATGCGCAACCATGAGCAGCCGGATGAAAAACTAAAATTCAAGCCGGACGCCCTGGTCCGCGAGAAGTTCGATGCGGAGTGGCGCGCCATTATCAGCCAGCACATCAGCAGCCCCAGCGTGGTCATGTGGGTCATCTTCAACGAGGGCTGGGCACAGTATGATCGCGACGAAACCATACGCATCACCAACGAGACAAAAATGCGTGATCCCTCGCGCCTGGTGAACAATGCCTCCGGCTGGCACGATTCCGGAGCGGGCGATGTGCGCGACATCCACGACTATCCCGGGCCGAAAGCCGACGCCGCATCGGAAACCCGGTTCAGCGCGCTGGGAGAATACGGAGGCATCCCCTTCAACGTCGAGGGGCATACGTGGAATGGAAGGCGCTGGGGATACGGCGAGATCGTTCAAGACGAAGCCGTGCTGAACAAGACGTATGCCGGGATGATCGGCAAGATCCGCGGATTTCTCACCAGTCCCGGATTGAGTGCGACGATCTACACGCAGATCACCGATGTTGAGGGCGAGATCAACGGGCTGTTCACCTACGACCGCAAGGTGTCGAAATTTGATGCCGCGATGCTCAAGGCACTCCACGGGCAGGTGATTGCGGACGCGAATGCGATCCAGGCCGGGGCGAAGCCCTCGCCCCCGCCTCGATGAGCCCGGTCAGCGCTTGCTTGCGCCGAGCAGATCAGAATCTTTCAGGGCCCCCTTGCTGATCCGGATGTCCGAGATCTGGCCCTGGAAGGTATCCCATGTGCCGCAATATTCCGGCTTGTTATCAATGTAGAGGCTGCTGCGCCCGACGATGAGGGGCTTGGCGTTCCGCCGCAGGGCCAAGCCCGCTGGCAGATCGGATTCCTCGCTCACGGTTGTCCCGTCCTCCGAGGTGACGGCAAGCGCCAGCTTGCCGGGCTTTCCGGACGCGGCAGGAATGATGCGTGCCGCAAAGAAGTGCCACTTGTCGTCGCGCAAGTCATCACCCGCCTCGACCTGCGCGACAGGGAACTTGTCGTTGTCCTGGAATACGGCAAACGCGAGGCGGCCGTCCATGAGGCGGACCGCCCAACTGGCGTCCATCCAGCCTTCTCCGCAAGTCACGATCGCCTGGTTTTCCAGCTTGGTCTTTTTTTGCGAAGTTTTGAAGAACCCCTCGACTGTCAGCCCTGCGGAGGCGTCTGCAAAATCGCCGGGGTTGGTGGCGATGAGTCCGCCCTCGCGGTCGAGGCAGGACGCGGCGACGGCGAAGGATTTGTCCGCAGGTTTGACGGTGAGGCGGTAGAGGGAGGATGGCGGGACCGAGGACTCCGACACATAGGGATTTTTTGATGCGCTCCACCATTTTAAATCCGGACCACCCTCCGAAGCCATTTGCGGCGGTTGATCTTCGGACAGGCGCCACCAGGCGAGGGTTTCGGCGCGGGACATTGCCGGGAGCAGGCAGGATGCGGCGATGACGAGGGATGTGAGGCGTGTTTTCATAAAGGGAATTCAGGGGGCTTCTGTGATGTCGTCTTTTCCCACCCGGAATGACTTGCCCTGGATTTGTGGGCGGGCCTTGCGGGCGGCTTCGAAAAACTCGTCCATCTTCACCACCTTGAAGCGGTCTTCCGGAAGATGTTTTGCGACCCGGGCAAAGTAGCTGGGGCCGCCGCCGTAGACAAACACGAACCACGGGGCCCCCATCTGGTCGCCCACGGTGCGGATCTTTGCGGCGAGGACCTCCGGGCGGTAGCGGGCGTAGTAAAGGTTGCTGTGGATGACCGGCGTGCCATCCGGCGCATACTCGACTTCCTGCCGGTCGCTCCACTGGGTGAGACCCCTCATGCCCATCTTTGAGAGGAAGGGAAAGAACAGCCCCCGCTCGCGCAGGCCGGACATCCACCAGACATCGATGTAGTGCAGGTCGGCGAGTTCTCCGCCCTTTTTGATGAGCCCCCCGTAGATCGGAATCTGCTTCGGGGACAGCATCATCGGCGCCAGATATCCCCAGCCGGAGGGAGCTGAGAAGAAATAGTCATTTGCGGTCGCCGTGTTGTAGTAGTGGCTGACGAGCCCCGGAAATTTTTCGTAGAGGAGCGGATCCATCCCCCAGTTGAGCGGCAGTGTTCCGCGTTCAGGCTGGAGCCATGTGCCGCCGTTGGCGAGGCTCGAAAGATATTTCAGCGTATCGCCCTCGTTCGCTGCAAAAGCGACATAGACTTTGTTTTCAAGTGGAACGTCCTCGGCCTGCGGGGCGACCTGCTGGAACGATTTTGTCTGGACCGGCATCGAGCGGAAGAACGACGCGTTTCCTGTGCCGGTGCAGATTTTAACCGCGCTGTTGATCGCAAGCCTCCGGATCAGCGCGCTCTCGTAGGGCCGTCCCCACCCGTAAACCGGCGGGAACGGCTGGTCGAGCGATTTGAGGATTTCGATGAGCAGCGGCTTGTCCGGAGGCTCGAATCCCCAGACCGGATGCGGCTTGTCATTTTTTCCGAGCCGCGTTTCTTCGCTCATGTAGGTCAGGTCAAAAATGATCCAGCGGTTCTGGATCGCAAGGTCGCTGTCGATGAGGATGTCGTGCGCGTCCTGGCTGTAGGTCTTGTCCCGCGAAAGCGCGGCGGACCGGTCGCACTCCGGGAGAAGGTTCTTGATCGCCCACTTGTGGGCCTCGATCCGCCGGTCGGAACCCGGCTCGTAACCGTCGTAGAGCGGGCGGACGTCGAAGACGACGGGGATCTCCCGCCCGAGCGCGGCGCTCAGGTTTTTGTGGATCTCCACGGTCATCGGGACCGCGTCTTTGAGGCCCGCCATCGTGCCGGCAATCACGAGGTCATCGTCAAGCTTGCCGTAGAGGATCGCCCCTTTGAGTTCTGGCTCCAGCTCGCGGTAGAGTTCCGCAGCTGTTGCCGGAGTGAACGTGGACATCCCGATCCGGGTGCAATACTCGATCCAGTAATCGCAGGTGTTCGAATATTTGCCGCGAAGTTCCGTCGCCACCTTCTCATCCCACGAGCGGCCGCCCTTGTCTTTGTCGTCCCGGTCGTAATCGATCTGATTCCACCTCACCGCCTGGCCTGTTTGCAAAAACACGCGCGGCCCCTTGCGGTTTGCGATCCCCTGCATGGCCAGCACCGCGAGCCGCTCCTCCGGGCTCAGGGACTCGATATTCACGACGCGAGCAGCAGTCGGGGCTGGTCTGGTGGCGGCTTCGGGCACAGGCTCTGTTTGCGGCGGCACTAGCTCCGGTTTTGCTCCGGGCGGTTCGCACCCGGAAAAAAGAATGGCAGCAATCGCAGCGAGCAAAGGAGTGGACAACCGGCTCAGTATGCTGGCGCTTGCCTTCGGCGGGATGACGGAAGAAGTGAAATTGGCAGGCACAGGAAGAGGGGATATTTCAGTGGCACCTTCCCGCAGATCTGTCCGCTCTGCCATGACAATCAGGGTATAGCATCCGCAGTTTTGTGCAGGAGCATCCCAAAGGAGGCAGCGCTGGGGCGGACTTTGCGGCTGAACAAGAGAGCAACGGAGCGTCTGTTTGGGCACTGGCTTCGCAAACGCTGGCGATCGTCTTTCACAGGCGAGACGCCTGTTGCTCCCTGTTTTGCGCTGGCGGAGAAGGCTTCCCGAGGATCTGCTGCCGGTATCAGGCTTGCTTGCGGCGCCGCAAGGTGACCACGACGGTGAGGCCCAGCGCGAAGAGGAACCAGGTCGCGGGCTCGGGGACCGCTGTCACGTAACCTGAGGAATCAATCTGAGCACCGGCTCCGAAGCCGGTGAAGTTGATGTTGGCGAGCTGCCCGGAGGTCAGGCCGCTGGAATCGGTGCCGAACCGCAGGAGATCCGTGCCCGACTGCCAGTTGTTGATGGTCAGGCTGAATGTGCTCCAGTTGATGGCGCTGCTGTTCCCGAAGAACAGGGACTGCGCGGTTCCCGCAGTTCCGAAATCGATCGTCGCATTACCGGAGAGGGCCAATGCTCCCGTGCGTGCGACCCCGAGCGAGTAGGAGCTGCCGAGGTCGAGTTTGGTCGAGGCTGCCATCGTCAGGTTCGAGGCAGTGGGCAGAGCGTCGCTGGCACCCAGAAGAAGTGTCCCCATGCTGATGGTTGTCGTCCCCCATGTGTTTCCGCTCGAGGTGATTTTCCATGTGCCGGCATCCGTTTTGACAACCGGTGTGGAGCCAATGCTGACTGAGGCACCGAGGACATTGTTGGCGTTGTCGCCGCGGAGGGTCAAACCGCCGGTGGTGAGGCTTCCCCCGACACTTCCAAGCACGGTCAGCGGCCCGTTACCCGTGACATTGGTGAACTCCAAGTTTCCGTTTGCTGACGTCGATCCGGTCAGCGTCACAGTGCCATTCCATGTCCCCCCTCCTGGAGCGGCAGCGACCAGGCCGGCGCGGTTTGTGGTCGGATCCATCGTCAGAGTCTTGCCGGTGACTGTCACTCCGCTCAGTTGAAGAACCGCCCTATTCGTGCCGGCAACTCCACTGTTTGTCGCGTTGAGAGTCACCCCGCCCGAGCCCAGCGCTCCTGCATTGCTGACAATCAGCGTTCCCTGGGCCACGGTGGTGCCGCCGGAATATGTGCTGCTGGCACCGGACAGGGTCAGTGTGCCGGTTCCGGTTTTCACCAAGGCCAGAGAGGCAGAGGAACCCGTGTTTTTGATGGCACCGGAGAATGTGCTGTCCGCGTTATTGGCCCCTGCAGAGAGGGTCGAGGAAGTGCTGGCGGCCTGATTGTCAACAGTTCCCGAACCGGAAATCCCGCCTACGGTTTCTGTGAAACCGTTCATGTCCAGCACAGCGGTGGCTGATGATATATTGATTGTTCCAGCAGCATCGGCCAGAACTCCGCTTGCACCGAGGCGGAGAATGCCTTGCGTGGAAAGCGTGGTGGCACCCAGCCAGGCATTGCCTGTGTTGCTGAGCGTGACAATGCTGGTGCCGCTGCCGCCAAGGTCAAAGATGATGTCGTTGCCGGCCGAGCCGGAGATTTTTCCGGAGAGCGTGGTGGACAAACCGCCGCCGTTGCCGATCTGGCCGCCGCCGGAGCCAATTGTGATCCCTTTGGAGAGTGTGAAGCCGCGCAGGAGCACTTTGCCGCCGTTCTTCAAAGTCAGAAAATCATCGCCGGAGCCGGTGCCGAGATTTTGCTCCGCGTAAAGGTCGAAAAATCCGTTCGATGCGTTTCCCCCGTTGCCATCCACAACCCACTTTCCAGAAAATCCGGTTTGGGTTATGCCGGTTCCCGAGGCGCCAAAGCGCACGGCACCCGTGCCAAAGGTGAGGGTGAGCGTGCCTGATCCGCTCAAGGTGTTGCTGGTTCCGAAAACGAACCGGCCCGTGCTCAGATTGCGAATCTCACCGCCGGATGCACCAACGGTGATGGCATTGTTTACGGTCATGTTGTTCGTGAAACTGGTGTAGAGCGAGCCTCCGTTGAGCGTCACTGCAGAGGTGTTCGTGCTGCCCAGTGTTCCCGCAGCCAGGGTGCCTGCCGCTGCGGCAGAACTTATCTGAACTGCCCCTCCGTTGATTGTTGTCCCGCCCGTGTAGCTCTTGTTCGTGCCGCTCATCAAGAGGGTGCCGGCGCCGGTTTTCGTCAGGCCGGTCGTTCCCGCGAGCGCGGCGTTCATTGTGGTGGTCAGCCCGGAGGCGATGTCGATAGTGCTGCTGGAAAGGGTGAGAGTTCCGGTGCCGCCAATCGTGTAGGTGCCGGCGCTCACGCTGATATTCCCGGCGGTGATGCCGCCGGAGTTTACCGTGAGCGTGGTGGGAGTCACTCCGGAGAATACGGCTGCGTCCGGGGTGGCGTTATTCCAGTTGCCGCCGGTCCAGCCGGCTCCTCCGTTGATCCAGTCGCCGGAGACACCGCCGTTCCAGGTCAGGGTAGCGGCAGAGGACGAAAGGCTTGTTGCTGTGAGGCAGGCTGTGACCAATGCGAGAGATCGTAAGAGGTTTTTCATGGCTGTTGGGCGGTTCATTTTATCGGTTGCGATGGATTGGGAAAGGGAAACGGGGGTTCTCACGGTGGCAGTTTTATTCAAAACCAGGCCGGCATCCATGCCGTCCGGGGCAAAATAGAGGACTTTTCATGCAGGCGTGAAAGTGGACAAAGCCGTGGGGGGTGGTCCATTTTTCATCGGATTGTATCCGGCTGGGCCAGGCAGGAGACCTTGCCTGAGGCGTCGAGCATGTCGGTTTTGCGCAACGTTTGGACATGGCCGTCGAGGAAGAGGATGTTGGCGGCACTCTGGTGCACAAATGCCACGCGGTTCGGCTGAGTGTCTTTGATCCACGAGGCGGTGCCATCCAGAAGAAGGGCGACTTTCGAAGGGGCCGGGAGCGTCAGCGGCGAAATCCGCGCACGAAACATGGGAAATGTGATCATTCCCTCGCGCATCCAATAGTTGATCGCATAATTTGTTTCGCGGTCGGTGGAGACTTTATCGGAACTGAAACGGGCGGGATTGGAGGGGCAGATATAGACTTTCCGGGAGTAGGGGATATACGGATCCACGGCAAAGATCCAATCGGTGGGAGCCGACGCGCCGGGCTCGATCGCGGATGTTTCAGAAGGTGTGGGAAGCCCGTATTGGTTCTCCCCCATGTAGCTGATGAACCCTTTGCCGAGAGATGCGAGGTTTTGGGCGCATGTGATCCGGCGTCCGGATTCGATCATCCGCGATGCCCCCTTCACAAGCAGCGCGGTGAGGATCGCGATGACGGCGATAGCAGCCAGTAATTCGACCAGGGTGAACCCTCTACGCCCTTCAGGGATGGTGTGCGATTCTGGGGAGTCCGGGGTCATGTATGGGCGGGTGTCAAAGCTCCAGGAACTGGCCGACGTCGGCTTCGGCCACTCCCAAAACCGTATCGGCACCCGCATAATACACCCGCAAAGTGCTGCCCCGCAAGACGGCGCCGCATGTAAAAATCGCCCCATCCACATCGCCCTTCAACTCCCACTCCAACTCCGGCTCAAGCAGGCATTCCTCCTGGCGTTTGATGATGATCGAAGGATCGTCGAGATCATGCAGGGCGAGGCCGAGCCGGTAGGTGTGGGTGTGGTCAACGCCATGATAAACATTGAGCCAGCCGCGTGAGGTCTCGATCGGCGGAGCGCCGGCGCCGACCTTAATGTTGTCCCAACCGCCCGGCCTGGGAGCCAGAACCACGCTGGTGTCGGTCCAGTTTTTGAGATCGCTGGAATAGGAGATCGTGACGCCCGGAGCGCCTGATTCTTCATCTACGGGCCCCCTCGACCAGGTTCGCCAGTTGAACTGGTCGATCGGGCGGTGGAAATGCGCCGCGCACTCCGGCCGGTGAAGGAGCGCGAACCTGCCCCCGATTTTTGACGGGAAGAGAGCCGCATTTTTGTTGAACCCGAATCTGTCGAACGGAACCAGCTCGCCCATATGCTCCCACGTGGCGAGATCATGAGACACAGAATACCCGGCCGTGGGGATGCCCCGGGATTTGTCGTAGAGGCAATAGGTCAGGTAATAGGTATCCCCGAGGCGCGAGATCCGGCAGTCCTGGGCTTCCGTGTTTGGCCCGTAAAATCCAAAGGGGATGACCGGCTCATCGAGACGGTCGAAATGGATTCCGTCCTGGCTCACGGCAAGGCCGACGCTGGAGTTATAGGCCGAACCTCCCGGCATGCCCTGCCGCCAGTCCGGGTCATGATCGATCGCGCGGTAGAAAAGAAACCACATGCCGTCTTCGTAAAGCACCGCCGAGTTCAGGCAGGCTCCCCGCTCCCAGGTCACATTCCTGCGCGGTTGGAGAATCGGCTCCGTGGACAGACGGTGCAGACGGACGACGGGGCTGGCGGTGGAGATCACATTCATGATCCAACCACTATCCCTCCCGTCGGATACTTCCACGGCGTGAAGTGCAGTTAGTATGCCGTTTCGGGCACACCGGGGATCCCCGCGCGCAAAACCGCGCCGGCCGGGGTTCAGCGGAATTCGGGGGCTTCGCGATTGAGCAGGGAGATATCGTCGAGCATGAAAGCGCGGTCGTTGTTTTCCGTGATGAGCCAGTCGTCCTTCTGGCTCTGCAGGCCGTATTGCCACGCTGCAGTAATCTGGATGCGGTGAGATTTGATGGCCGCGAGCAAGGCGTTCCACTCCGAAAGCGGTTTTGCGCCGGGCACGCCTCATTCCCCCCAATAAACCGCCTGGCCCTGCGATCGTGCGACTTTAACCGCCTCTGGCATGCGCAAGAATTCCTTATTGTTTTCCGGGTAGAAGTGGAGAGATACAAGAGGGAAGGGTTTTGGGTGATCCCTCCGCAGGATCAACCGGAACTGTTGCGGCAGATCGGGTTCAAAGGTTCCACGGTTGGTGTTATGCCATGCCGACCCGCGGGGAAGGCCGTCGCCGGTGGAGATCAGTGCGCCCGGAAAAGCCGCTGCCGCAGCAACGGAGAAGTTTGTTTTCATGTCCGCCAGAATTTTTCTGGTGATGAAATCCGCTTTGGTTCTGGCCCGGACGCCGAGGCTCTCGATTGCCTTCTGTTTCAGATAGATATCATCCGCGTTCGGCAGGTCCGCTCCGAGCGCCGGCTCATTTGCCATCTCAACGCCCCAGATTGCCGGGCTGTTCCCGTAGCGGCTTCCCAAAGCGCGCAGAAAGTCGCGCATGAATTCGGTCGTCCGGCTATCCGCCTGTCCCCACTGCTCGAACCGTTCGCCGAGCAGATCTGTGATCGCATGAGGGTTCCAGAAGAGGCAGGGAAAAAGTCCGATTCCCTGGCGCTCGGCCTCGCGGACAAAAAAATCCATCCTCCGGAAGAACTCCTCCGGGTCATTCTTGTAGAGCCTCCAGTGCACGGGATAAAAAGCGATCCAAAAGCGGATGAACGGGATCTGTTTTTGCTTCAGAAGCGCAAAGGTCTTTTCGTAATCGCGGCTGGCTGAATCGTCCAGGAGGCGATTGAATATGTCCGGCGCGTTGACCCCGTGAGCCCAGAGCGGTATCCCGTCCTTGAGCAGGATTCCCTGATCCACCTTGAACCTGCTCCGGCTCCCGCCATCTGCCTGAAGGCGCGTGACGAGCAGGCAAACGACAAGCAGACCGATCAGCCGGGCGGGGTGCATCGGCTGGAACGTGGATCGTCGCCGGCTCGGCGGGAATGGATATCCGTGCAAACCTCGCGGCGATCCGGGCAGGTTGGGCTAGGGTTGCGGACCGGGAACGGCGTGTGCCACAATTTGCACGAAGCGTCCGATGAGGTGCATATTTCTGCATGGCTAACTGGAGACGACGGAACTAACTAATGGTCGTGAAGGGATCCTTCTGCAGACCTTCCGACATTCATTCCCATGAGCGACCCCGCCCCCGAATCCGGCACAGCCATCCCGAAATGGGAGAGGCACTCGACGGCGGCGGCTTCGCGGGTTCCGCTGCTCTCGAAAATTGCCTATGGGGCCGGTGGAATGGCGGATTTCCTGAACACCCAGATCCCCACGGGCCTCGCCATGCCGGTTTATGCCAGATACTTCGGACTCGATACCGGTCTCCTCGGAATCGCGAACGCGATCCCCCGCGTCATCGCCGTTCTGTCAGCCTCCCTGATCGGCGGCATTTCCGACAATACCCGGACGAGGTGGGGGCGGCGCAAGCCGTATATCCTTGCAGGAGCGGTGCTCTGTGCGGTTCTCCTTCCCTGGTTGTGGTGCGCCCCGTCCGGAGCCACGCCCATGGGGTTGTTTCTGTTCTTTGGCGGCCTGATGGCGATTTACAGCATTTTTGATTCTCTCCTCTCCGTTCCCCATCAGGCGATGGGTCTGGAGCTGTCCACCGATTACGATGAGCGAACCCGTGTTCAAGCATGGAAGGGCTACGTCTCCGGCATCGGTTTTTTGATGGCCCCCTGGTTCTACTGGTTCTGCACGCGGGACATATTTCCGAATGTCGTCAGGGGGGCCATGGTTCTCAGCATCATCATCGGCGTGGTCATCATTCTCGGGGCAGGCATGACCGTCCTCTTCTGCCGCGAGAAGACCGTTGCCATGCGGCAGGAGAAAATTCCGATATTCCCCGCCTTGAAACTCACGCTGAAGAACCATCCCTTCTTGCTCCTGCAGGGGGCGACAGTCTTTCTTTCGTTCTCGATTTCCTGCGGGAGCACGGTCGGCTTCTTCCTTAACATCGACTACGTATGCGGCGGCGACGAGAAGTTCGGCGCTCTGCTCGGCGGCGTGGCAGGCACCGTCACCACCCTGATGACATATGTCGGCACGGCGCTCGGGGTCTGGTTCTCGACCCACCTCGGCAAACGGACAGTCGGTCTGCTGGGTCTTTGCCTTGTCTTCGGTGGCGGCCTGCTGGTCTCCGTTTTTCTTGCCCCGAGCTACGCCTGGCTCCCCTGGCTCCCACCCCAACACCACCCCTGGCTCACAATGATCCCGGGCATTATCATCAACCTCGGCCTGCAAGCCTGCAATCTCATGTTCAGCTCGATGCTGGCGGATGTTTGCGATGAGGACGAAATCGCGACCGGGCTTCGCCGCGAAGGCGCTTACGTAGCGGTTGCCACAGTGATCAACCGGGTGGTGGGGATTGCCCTGATCCTCGTGGCGGGCTTCATGCCCTATCTTGCGGGCTACACAGACATGTCGCTCCGGCCAACCGAACCGCAACTGATCGCTATGAAGTGGATTCTGATCTCCGTGCAGGCGCTCGCCGCGCTCATCGCGCTTGCATCCCTGTATTTTTATCCGATAACCCGCCACCGCGCCGAGCAAACCCGCCGCATGCTGGACGCCCGCCGGCAGTCCGCCGGGGCAACCGGCTGACAATTACTCCACTACCATGCCAGACCTCGCAATCCGTTTTCCTGAAAATCCCCTGCTCCAGCCCGGGGATGTCCGGCCATCCGCTGAAGGGATGATGATCGAATGCCTGCTCAATCCCGGGGTTTTCCGGCACGAGGGGCACGTATGTCTTCTGGTGAGGGTCGCCGAACGTCCTGAGCCGTTGGCCGGGCGGGTGAGGATTCCCTTTCTCTGCGATGGAAAACCACAAATACTCGATGTGGATGAAAAAGATCCGGATCTCGATGCCGGAGATCCGCGGGAATTCAAATATCGCGGGAAGGGATCTCTCTCGACCATCTCCCACCTGCGGCTTTTTACCAGCGAGGATGGGATTCACTTTATGGACGCCGGACTTCAGTTGCACGGCGAAGGGGATTATGAAAATTTCGGGATTGAGGATTGCCGGGTCGCCAGCATTTCGGACGGAAGATTCCTTCTGACTTACACGGCGGTTTCCGACAATGGATACGGACCCGGGCTTCGTGTCACCCGGGACTGGAAGCACTTTGATTCCACCGGCATGATTCTTCCGCCATCAAACAAAGATGTCGCCATCTTTGAAGAGCAGATCGGGGGCAACTACCACTGCCTCCATCGTCCGAGCGGGGTCATCGTCGGAGGTCACTATATCTGGACAGCCTCCTCGCCCGATCTGAAACACTGGGGAAATCACAGGTGCATTGCCAAAACGCGCCCTGGAAGCTGGGACTCTTCGCGCATCGGCGCCGGAGCGGCTCCCATCCGCACCGACCGGGGATGGCTCGTCATCTATCACGGCGCGGACGACAAATCGCTCTATCGCCTCGGCGCGATGATGCTCGATCTGAATGAACCCTGGCGGGTTCTTGAGCGCTCGGTTGAGCCAATCATGGAACCGGTCGCGCCATACGAACAGAAGGGATTCTTCAACAATGTCGTCTTCACGAACGGACACCTTGTGAAAGGCGATACCGTGACCATTTACTACGGTGCCGCCGACAGGGTGATTTGTGGCGCTACGCTATCCATCGCCGAAGTTCTCGGATCATGCCGTCCTGTTCCGGCCCAGCGCTGACACAACCATAGTGTCGAGGCTTGCGCGGGCGTTCCCCGCACCATTCCGAAAACCGACCGCCGGATTCCAGCGGATATGCGGAATCAGGGTGGCGGAATTCTGGCAGCGGCCGCTTGCTTTGCGGTTTGAAAATTCCATTTTTCAGGATAGCCATTGCGGTCATGCGTGAACTGAAAGACACTGCGGTTCTTCTGCTGGGATTTCTTCCGTGGCTGCTCTTCCTCTTCTTCTCCGGACACAGCATGGAAAGTCTGGAACGGATTTCCTGGATTTGTCTCGCGGCCTGTTTGATCTTCGGTTTTTCCGAACTCCGGAGCGGATTTATTCTGCAGTGGGGGTCGCTGGTTTTCTTTACGTTCTGCGTGCTGCTGGTCGGCATCCTTCACAACGTCTGGGTGGCGACGCACATGGATCTGCTGGCGAATCTGTCCCTGGCAACCATCATCTGGGCGACCCTGCTTACCGGTCGTCCGTTTGCCCTGCAATATGCCCGCAAGGGACTTCCGCCGGAGCGCTGGAACGATCCGGGCCTCTTGAAGGCCTGCCGTTTTATCACGCTGGTCTGGGCGCTTCTGATGATGGTCTCCGTGTTTGTCTCCATCTACCGGCGCACTTCCGCGCCGCAGATTTCGGAGCAGGGCTATTTCGCGATCAGCCTGGCGACCATCGCCGGGGGCGTGATTTTCACCACGTTGTTCAAGCGGAGGAAACGTCTGCAGAAGGAGCATCAGACGCACTGAGTGGACGGCCGCCGGCGGCTGTTGCCGGAGAAGATATGAGATAGACATCGTCACCAGTCCGGACTTTTTCCGGCACCGGAAAGGAGGCTAGGACTCCTTTTTCTGCACTGGCAACAGGCTTGCCTTCATCGCCGACGTGAAGTTCCGTGATTTTCGTGCGCACGGCCCCGGTGGTCTTACCCATGATCCAGACCTCGTCTCCGACACGAATCGATCCGGCACGGACATGAACCTCCGCTACGCCGATGCGCGCGTAATGCCTCGTGATTTCACCGGCGAACGTCTTTTTCCCGGTCGCCTGGGAATTTGACGTGGCCGCCCACTCGCCCAACGGTTTCCCGAGATAGTAGCCGCCCTCCCAGAACCCGCGGTGAAAGACGGATTTCAGTTGCTCCATCCACTTTCTCGACTCGCGCTTTGCGGTGAAGCTGCCGTCCTTCCAGGCGTCGATGGCTTCGCGGTAGACACGCACGACAGTGGAAACATAATCGGCCGAGCGCCCTCGGCCCTCGATCTTGAGCACCGAGACACCCGCGTCGAGGATCTGGTCCACAAATGGCAGAGTGCAAAGGTCTTTCGGAGACATCACCTGATGCCCTTCGATGGCCAGTTCGTCGCCCGTCTCCTGATCGGTGACGAGGTAATTCCGCCGGCACGGCTGGAAGCAGGCGCCACGGCTGGCGGAGGCTTTCGGGCCATACAGTGAAAGACTCATCTGGCATTTTCCGGAGAACGCCACGCACAGGGCTCCGTGCGCGAAGACCTCGATCTGCACGGGCTTCCCGGAAGGTCCGGGCACCGGCTGCTTTTCGATTCCTTCGATGATGCCGCGGATCTGGTCCAGACTCAATTCGCGCGCCAGCACGATGACATCCGCGTAGCCGGAAAAGAAGCGCACGGCAGCCAGGTTCGTGACATTCGCCTGCACGGAAAGGTGGATGGGAAGTCCGGCGTCACGGACGATATCCAAAACGGCCGGATCCGCGCCGATGACCGCGTCCACCCCTGCATCCCGGGCTTTCAGGCAAAGAATCTTTGCGGCATCCAGTTCCTCATCGAACAGGATCGTATTGAGTGTCAAATAGGCCTTGGCACCATGCTCGTGGCATTTCATGGCAACTTCCACCAGATCGCCGGCAAGAAAATTGTCCGCCGATCTTGCCCGCATGTTCAGTTTTCCGACACCGAAGTAGATCGAGTCCGCGCCGGATTTCAGTGCCGCAGAGAGCGAAGCCCATGATCCTGCCGGTGCCATGAGCTCAATGGCTCGCGTGGCGGATCGGGTTGTCGTGCCGGGATTCATGCACGAGACCCTAGCGGTTGAAAATTCCGCGGTCCAGACCGCGGCATGGAGGATTAACTCGAGTGCCATTCCTGAAGTCCGGCGGCGGCAGCAATTGGCGAAAGGTTGATATAAGTCAAATTCCGGCTTGCCGGGGATAAAGAATCTCCTAGCCTGCGCGGCATGCCGACTCCACTTCTTCGAAACTTTCTGGTGTGTCTCGTTGTGACCTGTTCCGTGGCGAATTCCCATGGTTTGGAAATTTCTGAACCATTCAATTACACGGCCGGTTTGGCGCTGAGCGGCTTGAACGGCGGGACGAACTGGGGCGGCGCATGGACCGGCAGCGGGACCTCGACGATACAGAGCCCGAGCCTGGATTTTCCGGGTTCGTCCGAGACCGGAAACAAGGCAGTGCTCGGGTATAACGGTTCGACCTACACCAATTTCCGGCTTCTCAATTCCGTGATCGATGAGAACGCGTTCAGTTCGGTGTCATTTTCTTTTCTGTTTAACCTGACCGGCAACGATGCCGAGACGGGGATCCGGTTTGCGGGCCTGTCGTTTTTCAATGGCGGAACCGAGCAGATTTTCTTCGGGAAGCCGGGCAATACGACCGAGGTCGGATACGAAAAATACGCGGGGGGGACCGACGTGGCCGGCGTGGACGTTTCATTCAACTCGTCCACGGTTTTCCGGTTTGTGGCCAACATCACATTCAACCCGACGGGTGACGATCTGATGACGATTGTTCTGACTGATAATTCCGGTTCTGTGAACCAGACCTGGTCGAACTTGAATCTCGGAGGATCCTTTGCCTTCGACCGCATCCGGCTGATCCGCGACTTTGCGCTCGACTCCGGCATCAATCCGGAGTTCGACGAGATCTCATTCACGGCCGTCCCGGAGCCTGCAACGTGGAGCCTGCTGGCCGGCGCTGGTGCAGCCTGCTTGTTCCTGCGCAGACGCAGGCGCGGTTGAGTTGGCACGAGTCAGCCCGAACCCGCGTCCGCCAGCGCATCGTCACCCGGCTGTCTTTTCCAAAGGCCAGCCCATCAGGCCCGACAAATATTTCGCAAGCTCGGCTCCATTGATTTTGGCCTGTTCCTTGTTCGGATGGAAGTCGGCCCCGAATCCCAGTGCGCCCTGCTTGGAGAGCTCACAGAAGGAAACCGTTCCGGGCTTTTCCTTGTTGAGTGTTTCCGCCACGCCGGCGAGAAGATCCTTCACCTGCTGACTGTTCTGCATGGGGCCCGTGAGCAGGACGAGCTTTGCTGCAGGATACCGGGCCATCAACATTTTTCCGAACGAGAGGTAGGAGTCGGTGAACTTCGCGGTATCGACCCCCTTGGTGCTGAAATCATTTGTTCCCAGATTTATGCAGACGACATCCGGAGCGAAGCGTGATGGGTTCCACTTCGAAGCAGGGTCTTGAATCAGTGTGCGGTCGTAGATCGAAGGCATGTTTTCCGCACTGCCCTCGTAGGGGCCATTGTAGTTGCGCAGAATCCCGATTCCGGACCGGGCCACGACAAGGTAGTCGGCATTCAATGCACGGGCGGCCAGCCAGGCATAAGTGTCGCAAAAATTCTCCGTCTGCGGCGAGAAATGGATCTGGGCGCTTTCGGCTTCGATCCCGTATCCGCAGGTTATGGAATCGCCGATAAACTCGATTTTTCTTGTTTCCTTCGCCGGCCATGGCACCACCTTGCCTCCTTCGGGCAATGCGAATCCCTTGAAGGTAAGTGCGCCCATCGTCCCCTCGGTCGTTTTGACGATTTCCGCAGTGTGGACGCCATCTCCTAAGCCGGAGGCCAGTTCGTAATATCCATCATTGCCTTCGATCTTGAGCTTGTCGGTGCGCTTCCCATCGATAAAAACCTCCGCCCAGTTGGGCTTCGCGCTGTCGATCCGCAGGCCAATCGCCGAGCCTTCAAAGGCGATCCGCACGCGGCCCCCGGAATACCCAAGCCGGACTTCTCCCGCCTTCGCGTCGTCCCGCCTGCCGCTGAAGACCAACAACGGTTCGTCAACCGCGACGGAGACCGGCAGCTCCGCCAGTGAGGATAATGGGAGAGCGGCGGCCGCGATCAGGGCCAGCAGAGCGGCGGGGAGAATCTTCATCGGGAACCTGAATACCTTGGAATCACGGAAAGGTCATCCTTTTACACGTCAGCATCACCAGTGGGGGGGGGGGACGTGCCGGCGGCTTTGGAGGGCTTCCGTTATTCGGATGGAGGAAAAAAGACGCCCGATCCCGGAATATTTGCGGGAGTCCGCCAGTCCGGTTGCCACCAGATCTGAACCCCATCCCCGTCATCGTGGTCATTTACCGCAACATTCAGCCGCAAGCCATCCTTCCTCCATTGGGGATTTATTTTGTTCAAGGCCTCAAGCGGAATGGCGGCCTCCACTTTGTAACCGGTTTTACTGCGGATGCAGATGGTTCGGGTTCCCTCCGGGAGTTGCTTTGGCTCCCAGGTCCATCCCTCCACACCGGAAGTGGGAGGGCTTACCGCAATCAAGACCCCGCTGCCCTTGGCATCGGAGTCCGGGGATACCGCACGCAGGGAAGATGGCCGTGGATCAATGCGAAGTTCGACTCCATCCTGCATCCACGGCGGGACATCCTTGGCGCCTTCGACATCCTCATCGGTGACATCAACGGCGAGATAAAGGAACTGGTTATCAATCGAGGCCGCCCAGAGGAAAGAGGCATCCTCCGGGCCTTTCCATGAATCACTTTTCCCCTGTGGCGACGAGAGCGTTTTCACGCCCACCATTTCCCCGCTCTTCCAGTCGGAGAGATCTCCGTCCACCTTGACCGGTCCTCCGGTCCGCTTCAGCACAAGGAGGGGGAAAATCGACGCCGGCACTGTCGATCGCAAGGTGACGGGAAGGTTGTCCTTCGTGAGAAATTTTGCCTCGGTGTCAATGGTTGCCACGCGCATCGCCTCGCCGCCGTAGGCGGACCCCGGGGCCACTTCAAGACCAATCGCTCGCTGGGACTGTGGTTGCAGGATCATCGTGTAGCGGCCGTCAGCGGACTTTGGCAGATGTTCGCCGAGCCGGACCGCCACGCCCTCGGCAGGCACTAGGGCGAATGACATCTCGACGGGTGTCGAAAGTGGATTTGTCAGGATCACCTCCATCCGCACGGGCTCCGCTGGTTTGCCAGGGGGAAGGATAGCCGGCGTCACCGCCACCATGATGCCGGACTCCGCTGTGCGAACGAGGTCGCGGATTTCCGGAGTGCGGACATCGTCGCCCCAGATTCCTTGCAGCATCAGGTTTGTGACCAGCGGACCTCCATCTGTCATCGTCACCCAGACGATGTGGTCGAACTCCCCGTGCGCCGGACCACGCAAGCCGCTCCCGCCACCTGTGGTGGCCAGTGTGTAATAGCGGTGGTCGTCGCGGAACTGTTTCAGGTAGGAGTGAAAGTGGCCGGAAAACACCGTGTATTTCCGGTTGCCAAGGGCCCGCTCGACGCGTTCCCAACCGCGGTCCTTCGGATATCGTTCCTCCCAGAGCGGAGAATGCAGAAAGACGAGCGTCCAACGCACATCCGGGTGGGCGGCCAGCGTCTCCTCCAGCCACTTCGCCTGTTTCTCCCCGATGTGGTGCATTTCCGGTTCCTGCGAATTGAGGCAGACGAAGAGCACATCCCGATAGACGAACGAGTAGTAATCCCGCCCGAATCTCTCCTGCCAGGCCTTTGCCATTTCGGGGTTTGAGTAATCGTGATTGCCTGGCACATAAAAGAACGGCATCTCGAGCTTTTTGATGAATCCCTGGAATTCGTTCCACTGGCTGTCGATCTGCGCGCGATCCTTTGAATACCCCTCGATCAAGTCGCCCACACTCATCACAAATTCCGGCTGCAGGAGATTCAGCTTTTGAATGGCTGCTTCAAAGACTCCCGGCCGTGCGGAACCCGTGCGATCCGAGACGATGGCAAACTGGAAAGCCTTCGGGTCATTCCGAAGGTCCAGATGGCTCCAGGGGTTCACGCCTCGTGACGTCTCAATGATCAGGCCGTTCGGGCTGTCGGCGCTGGCTTTTTCCGGCTCGTGCGACTTCGCCAATCCGCATGTCGCCACAAAGATCAAGGGGAGAATCAAGGCACGCATAGGAAGCTCTATGAACCACAGGACTGATTCGAATGGCAACGAGATATTCCTCAGAGGGATGCGGACCACCCTTTGCGCGGGTCTTGCTGCAGGTCGGCTCGGGAAGTATCTGTTGTGCGGTGCCAAGAGCGCCATCACCCATGACTTTTTCCTCCATCGGCCTCTCCGCTCCTCTGCTGCGGTCCGTGTCTGCCCGCGGCTACACTTCCCCGACGCCAGTCCAGGCCGCTGCGATCCCGGTGATCCTCCGCGGCTGCGATGTCTGGGCTTCCGCCCGAACCGGTTCGGGAAAGACCGCCGCCTATGCAATTCCAGTGCTGCAGTTGCTCGAAACGGACTTGCGTCCGCGCGGCCGCTTTGTCCGTGCGCTGGTGGTTGTTCCGACCCGCGAGCTCGCGGCGCAGATAGCGGGCTCATTTCATCGCTACGGAATGGATCTGCCGCGTCCTTTGAAAACGATGGCGGTCTTCGGCGGGGTCTCTATCAATCCCCAGATGATGGCGCTTGGCGGCGGGTGCGACATCCTTGTGGCAACCCCCGGACGGCTTCTGGATCTGGTCGCCCATAACGCGGTTTCTCTTTCACGGGTTTCGATCCTTGTTCTCGACGAGGCCGACAGGCTTCTTGAGAAGGGATTCGGCGATGAGATAGGCAGGATCCTTGCCCTGCTGCCGGCGCGCCGCCAAAGCCTGCTGTTCTCGGCGACGTTTCCTCCATCTGTGCTCGCCCTTGCTTCAGCCCTGCTTCGTGATCCCGTGCGGATTCAAGTTGCGGCACCTCCCGGGCCGGATCAGGAAATCCTGCAGCGGGTTATCGAGGTCGATGCGCCCCGCCGCGCGCAGCTTCTCCGCCACCTTATCCAGGAACACCGGTGGACGGGGGTTCTGGTTTTCGTTGCGACCAAATACGCCACCGAACACATCGCGCAAAAACTTCGCCAGGCCGGCATCGTCGCCACAGCCCTGCACGGCGAGCTCAGCCAGGGAGCCCGCACGCGTGCGCTCGCTGATTTCAAGGACGGGAAAGTTCAGGTCCTGCTGGCCACCGACCTTGCCGCCCGCGGGCTCGACATCATCCGGCTGCCTGTCGTCGTGAACTTCGACCTGCCGCGTTCCGCCGTGGACTACACGCACCGTATCGGCCGAACCGGCCGGGCCGGGGAGACCGGACTGGCCATCAGTTTTGTGAGCGCCGGCACGCACGCCCATTTCCGGCTGATTGAAAAACGCCACGGCCTCCGACTGCTTCGCGAACAAATCGAGGGCTTCGAGCCTATCGACACCGAGGTGCCGGCTCCACCGACCACCGGCGGCATCAAGGGCCGGCGCAAGAGCAAGAAGGACAAACTCCGCGAAGCGGCACGGCTTACTTCTGTGAAACCCGCTTGAGAACCTTGCTGCCGAATCCGGGAAGCGTGATCGTCCCCCGCAATGTTCCTCCATCGATCAGGTCCTCAAGGCCGTCGTTGCCAAGATCCACCGCATTTTCGACTGGAAGAAAATTCATGAGAAAGACGAAGTCGTGGGCGCCGTCGCTGCGCATCTGCACGCTGAGGCCTTCCGGCAGTTCTCCGTCCAAAGGAGTGTGCAGCGCCAGCTGTTTGGCCAGAGCTCTCGCGAAATCATCCTGGAAGTTTGAGTCGAGGCGTGCGGCCACATAATAGGCGCGGCCCTGACCGAACCGATTCTCTGTCAGCGCCGGTCGGCCCGCATAGAAATCCCGTCCGTAAGTTGCGAGCACGCTGGCGGTTTCCGCATGGATGAGCTCGCAGAGTTCCCTCGCCTCGTAGCCGCGGTCCAGGCCGAGCGTGTTTCCTGCCACGGGAACCACCGTGTTCGTTTCGCCGTCGTAGAGAGCATCGATTTCCTCCGCCCAGATTCCCAGAAGCCCGCGCAATGGTCCGGGAAATCCTCCCAGGAAGCACAGGTCACTTTCGTCCACGATTCCCGACGAATACGTGACGACCAGGGTGCCACCCGCTTTGACAAATGCCTCCAGGCGTTCCGCGACCCCGGGACGCACCATATACAACATGGGTGCGACAACGAGACGGTAGGGGGAAAAATCGCAGTCCATATTGATGACATCCACAGGAATCCCCCGCTTCCAGAACGCGTGGTAATGAGCGTGGCAGGCATCATCATATCCTTTGAATTTCCGCATTCCCTGCGCATCATCCATGGCCCAGCGGTTTTCCCAGTCGAACACGAGCGCGGTTTGCGCAGGAACGCCGGTTCCGGCCACCTCATCAAGCTTGGCCAGAATGCCGCCGAGTTCGGCGACGTCCCGGAAAACCCGTGTGTGCTCGTGGCCGGCATGGTCCACGACCGCGCCGTGGAATTTTTCGGAGGATCCCCGGCTTTTGCGCCATTGAAAATACTGGATGGTATCCGATCCATGCGCCACGGCCTGCAAGGAGGACAGGCGGTGCATGCCGGGACGCTTGAGCCTTGCGACCTCCCGCCAGTTCACCACCGACGGCGTGCTTTCCATCAGCATGAATGGACGGCCGCCCTTCAGCGAGCGGTTCAGGTCATGCGCAAAAGCCGTCCGTGAGCCCACCTCGACATCGCCCTGCGGAGAGCCCCACTCGGGGTAGGAATCCCAGGAAATCACATCCAGTTCAGGTGCAAATTTCCAGTAGTCCAGATCGTAGAAAAACCCCATCAGATTGGTTGTCACGGGGACTTCCGGGGTGAGCGCGCGCAGGGGCGCGATCTCGTCCTTCATGAAATCCACGGTCCGGGCTGTTGTGTAGCGCCGCCAATCAAGTTTGAGCCCATGCAGCGAGCTTTCGCCGTGTGGGGAAGGGGATTCGATTTGCGACCAATCCGTGAAGGTATGGCTCCAGAACGCGGACCACCACGCGCGGTTCAGGGCATCAAGTGTCCCGTAGCGTTTGCGGAGCCAGTCCCGGAATGCGTCCTGGCAAAGCCCGCAGTGGCAGTGGCCGCCGTATTCGTTTGAGGCATGCCAGACGAGGAGGGCCGGGTGCTTTCCGTAACGCTCCGCGAGCAGGGAGTTGATCTGCCCGCATTTTGAGCGATAGATCGGAGAGCTTGGACAGTGGTTGTGCCGGTGGCCGAACAGGCGCCGCGTGCGATCGGCTTCGACGCGCAATACCTCCGGATATTTTTGCGCCATCCACGGCGGACGGGCCCCGCTGGGCGTGGCCAGCACGGCATACATTCCGGCGGAGGCGAGGTCGTCCATGGTGCGGTCCAGCCATTCAAAGTTGAACCGGCCCTCCTCGGGCTCAAGTGCCGCCCACGCGAAGATTCCGACCGAGAGCGCGTTGCAGCCCGCCAATTTCATAAGCCGGATGTCCTCGCTCAGGATCTCCGGCATTTCCTGCCATTGGTCGGGATTGTAGTCGCCTCCGTGGAGGAGATGCGGGCAGCGGGGATTGATCAGTGGGTAGCGGAGGGGCCGGGGATTCATTCCACCAGGAAATCTGAACGGACCGGAATTTTTCGCCAGCCAATTAATTACCCGCCCGCGATGGCCCCGAGGACAATGAATGGTTCCCCGCCGCTGGCCACGGCCTGGGGGAGCAGTGTGTCCACCGGTTCGTGGGAAAGGTCCTGCTGACAGGCAAAAAACCGGATGAATGCCCGCCGGCGGTGCGTGTCATGATCACGGATTGCCCCCCGCAGGGCCGGGTAGCGAGCCTCGAGCGCATCAAGGACCATCTGTATGGTCACCGCGCCTGGGATCTCGAGTTCCACATCCCCATCCACTCTGGCCAGCGTTCTAAGATGAGCCGGGAGGACGACCTGAATCATGGCAGCGTCTGGACCTCGACAGACAGAACCGCCGGGAGATCGCGCACGATCGGCATCCAATCATCGCCGGCATTCGCCGAGGCATAAACCTGTCCACCGGTCGTGCCGAAATAGATGCCGCACGGATCGAGAGAATCAACCGCCATCGCGTCCCGGAGAACATTGATGTAGCAATCCTTCTGGGGCAGCCCTTTTGTCAGCGCCTCCCATTCGTTTCCGCCGGTCCGGCTGCGGTAGACGCGGAGTTTTCCATCGGGTGGAAAGTGTTCCGAGTCGCTCTTGATCGGCACGACGTAAATGGTTTCCGGCTCGTGCGAATGCACATCGATCGGAAACCCGAAATCCGAAGGAAGGTTTCCACTCACTTCCCGCCAGGATTCTCCGCCATTGTCACTACGCATCACGTCCCAGTGCTTCTGCATGAACAGGGTATCCGGCCGGGATTTGTGCATGGCGATCCTATGGACGCAATGCCCGACCTTGGCGTTCGGATCCGGCAGGAATTCCGATTTCAATCCCTTGTTGATCGGCCGCCAAGTCGCTCCGCTGTCATCGCTGCGGAAGGCCCCCGCCGCCGAGATGGCGATATAGATTCTTCCGGCATGCACAGGGTCGAGCAGGATCGTATGAAGGCACATGCCGCCTGCTCCGGGCTGCCAGAGCGGTCCGGTTTCGTGGCACCGGAGCCCGGCCAGTTCGCTCCATGTCTGTCCGCCATCCTTCGACTGGAAAAGCGCCGCATCCTCGACACCGGCATAGACGGTATCGGGATTGGTGAGCGAGGGCTCGAAGTGCCAGACGCGCTTGAATTCCCACGGATGCTGGGTGCCGTCATACCACTGGTGTGTTCCCGGCACACCCTCGTAGGTGAACTTGTTCCCAACCGTGCTCCAAGTCCGGCCCCCATCGTCGGACCGGTGCACAACCTGCCCGAACCAGCCGCTGGAAACCGATGCGTAAAGCCTGTCCGGGTTCACGGGAGAACCCTTCAAATGGTATACTTCCCATCCCGCAAAATGAGGTTCGCTGATATCCCACTGCTTGCGCGCCCCATCGGATGTCAGAATGAATGCGCCTTTCCGTGTGCCGACAAGAACTCGTATTTTGCTCATATGGTCACTCCTACGAACGATTCAGAAAATATCAACTGCCCAGGTTGCAGATTTCGCTGAATATGATGACCTGCGGGGCCATCTCCAGCCATGGAGCGGGTTCGGGTGCAAAGTGCGACAGGCGGAATCAGGCCGCAAAATCCTCATGGAAAATAGATGTTCAAGACTGGTAGCGCGCAAAAAAATATCTGCTACGTTCCCGCATGATTTCGCGGCGTGCGATTTTTGCCATTCTCGTCCTTGCCGGAGTTCCCTGCCTCCCGCTCGGGGCGCAGATACCACCTGATAAGGAAACCACAATGCCGCAAGTGCTGCAGTTCGGCCTCGGGCCGGGCGGGACGGCGCTTCCTGACGACGGATCCGAATATTGCGGTCCGACGTCGATGACGATGAATATTGCGTGGCTTGGATTGGCCGGACACGAACGCCTCGCCCCGACTTCGCCAGCCGGCCAGACGCAGGATTTTTTCATCAACCTCGACCGCACGCTCGGAGGGCTCTCGCAGGCCGACGCGTTCGATGGAACTTCCGTCAACGGCCTGGTGGACGGCGTGAAGCTCTACCTCAAGATGAAGGGGTATTCCGGCAATTTCACCACGTCCACTGGCGGACTCTGGGGGCCCGCAGGGAGCGGCGAGGGGACAACTGGCGTGACGATTCCGACGCTGGCCAACCTGACCACGATCGCTGAGAACACACCCTCCGATCTGCATTTCGGCTCGTTTCTGGTCGGGTGGTATGACGTGAGCAACCCCACGTGGCAACGCGAAGGCGGGCACTTTCTGGCCATCGTCGGCACGAGCGGCACGAACACGGTCGTGATCAACAATCCGTATCCCAACGTGGGGATGCCGATCCAGCAGACGATTCTGCTTTCCAACGTTCCCGGCGGCACCCAGGGGGAATCCGGTGGGCCGCCACTCTATGATCTCGGCGGCTTTCTGAATGCCTCTGATGGCATGCAGTATCCCACCGGCGGCACGATGCCGCCCGGCTACAACACGCCGGTGATCGAACAGTGGCTGGATTTCACGGTGCCCCTGACCGTCCCCGGCGTTGCAACCTGGCATTTGGATACGGGGTCCAACGGGATCAGCATTGGGCTAGGGCGTCAGGACGTTTTGGCACCTGTGGCGGATTCGACAGGGGGATCGAGTTCGCTGGCTTTCTCAGGCGGCGGACAACTGACTTTCACCCGGGAAGCGACCTACACAGGAGGAACCTCTGTCAACGGAGCTGTGCTGGCCAGCGCGGTGTCCTCGGGCACGCCTTTCGGAACCGGCGATATCACGCTCACCTCAGCCACCCTGGCATTGGAACCGGCTGGATCGGGCGGGGCAATATTGCTGAATACCGGGGGAGGACAACTGGCATTCCATGGCGGATCCATTCTGGAACTCAATCCGGGCGGAAACGCCAGTCTCAGTTTCACCGTTAATAGCTTCCTTCGTGCCGCCGATGGCACACTCGTTGTCGCCACACCGGATGCTGCTCTTGGCGGCAACGTCAAACTTCTCGCCCAATCCACAGCGCCCGGCGTAAGCGCGGGAATGGTTTCGCCCGCCTACGTTGGCCAGAATTCTGCCGGCGGATATTTTCTGACCTACGATCCAACAGATGGATTTGTACCCGCAACGACCGTGGGCGGGAACATCAACTCCCTGCCGGCGGAGTCGATCTATGATGTGACGGCCGCCCAGTTACTCACCGGCACGGCAAGCGTGCTCGCGATCGAAGTAAACAATTCGGTCGCCGGTCCAGCCGGCTCCATCCTGTCCATTGGTTCGGCCGGTCTGGAGGGGGCAGGGATTGTCTTCAACGGGGGAACCATTTCTGTCGAGACCGTCACCTTCGGCAGCCAGACCGGATACGTGTATACGGGCACTGCGGGTGGCAACATCTCCTCGACGGTCACGGGCAGCGGCGCCAACGGTGTGAATTTCTTTGGACCTGGAACACTTGCGATCTCCGGGGCTCTCGATATTTCCGGCCCCGCGCGGGTGCAGGGCGGCACGGTTTCTCTGACAAACACCGGGGCGATCAATGCGGGAACGCTAATCATCGGAGATGGCGCGACATTCGATCAGGAAGGAGTGGTCGGGAGCGGGGGTAGCCCAGTCGCGGTCACTGTTTCCGGCACCCGGCTCGGTAGCGGGAATTTTTTCGGCAATGTGACTGTGGAGAGCAATGGAACGTTCAGCGGGGCGGGAACGGTGACCGGGACAACCGGAATATCCGGCACGCTCTCGCAGCTTGTGGATCCATCCAATCCGACAAGCGTTCTGACCTTTGATGGAGACGTCACCATCAACAACGGGGGATTCTACTATCTGGATATCCAGAGTCTCGTTGACCTGAGCCTGAATGATTTTTTTCAGGTCAACGGCACATTGACATTCGCGGCCGGTTCGCAGATGGGCATCCTGTTCAACGCGGTGGACGATCCCGGCACCGCCAACCCGTTCTGGAACATCAACCAGACGTTTCTCATTGCCTCGGCGACCGATGTCGTCACCTTCGATAACCTCACCCTGAATGCTCTCGATTACGCCAATGGATACTTCTGGATTGGCCACGAGGCTGGTGATGTAAAGCTCCATTGGGCGGCGGTTCCGGAACCCGGCACCTGGGGGTTGATCCTGTTGGGATGTGGCTTGCTCGCCCGGCGCCTGGCAAGGAAGATTCGCTGATCCAGCCATCTTAACGAAACGCAGGCGGCTGCGGCCCGCGAGCATTGGGCGATGCTCGTTAAGCCTAAAAACGGCGAGCTCTGTAGAGGAATTCTGAAAGAATTTCTCAATCGTAGTTTTCGCGTTCCTCCCCTCATTGTCGAAATCGCCCCTATTCGCCGTTGACGAAGTGTCCGAATTGTCGATGGGTTTAACATCCGATTTGCTTCCTTCGGCAATTGAGGGATCATTCAGCAGGATGGCAAAACGAATAGATGGACGTGATTCAGAAAGCCTGGCTGAACCCCGATCCACAGGATTCATCAAGAAAGGGATCGCTTCTTTCCACGGAATGACAACGCCCGAGGAACTGGGCTGGCTGAATGTCGGCTGGTATTATAACTGGAGGCCTTTTCCAAAAAATGGCCCCGTGCCGGGCGTGGAGTTTGTCCCGATGTTTTGGAATGCCGGCGACGTGACTGCTGACAATCTCGCCGCCGTCCAGAAAAGCGCGGCCACCCATGTGCTCGGTTTCAACGAGCCGGATATGGAGGGGCAGGCGAACATGACGCCGGAGGAATGCCTAGAGGCCTGGCCAAAGTTGATGCCGCTCAAACAGCGTCTTGGGACCCCGGCCCCTGCGACATCATCCTGGCTGGAGGATTTTCTGCCCGAGGCCAAGCGGCGCAGCCTGAGGGTGGATTTTGTCTGTGTTCACAGGTATCCGGACATCAGCGATCCGGGCGCGGTGGGCAGCATCGAGGAGATGCTCCGGGACGTTTACGGGAAATACGGCCTGCCGGTTTGGCTGACCGAATGCGGCGCGGCGGATGTCTCAGCCTGGCATCAGCCCCAGCTCAGCAAACCGACCCCCGCCATGGCGCGGGCATTTTTAAAGAAGCTTCTAGCCATGTTGGAACGGCTTCCCTTTGTCGAACGCTACGCATGGTTTGCCGACCGCGTCGGGGACGAATACCGCTTCGGCACACTTTTTGATTTGCGCGCCAGCCGGCTCACCCGGCTCGGGGAAATCTATCGGGACGGTGTCTAGATTCCTACCTGTTTTCCGATCTCGACCGTCCGGTTGCTGGGAAGGTGGAAGAACTGGGCCGCGTTCTGGGCGTTTCTGGCCATGGCGATAAAGGCGCGCGCGCGCAACCGGGAAAGCCCGGTTTTAGATTTGATGAGGGTTTCGCGCCCGAGGAAGAACGTGCATTTGTCCGGCTGTAGATCGATGTCCTTGGCCTTCAGGCAGGCTGCGATCCCGTTGATGGTCGGCACCTCCATGAAGCCGAACTTTGCATAGACCTGAAGGAACCCTTCGGGCAGAACCTTGATTTCCACTTTTTCGGATTCCGGCACAAACGGGATTTTATCGTGCGTGATTGTCAGGACGATATTGCGCTCGTGGAGGACGTGGTTGTGCGTGAGGTTGTAGGTCAACGCTCCCGGCGTGACATTCGGACTCGCAGAAAGAAAAACCGCCGTGCCGCTCACCCGGTGGGGGACGAAGGCCGGATTCAGCACGCCGGAGATCGAGATCGACTCGACAAAGTCGGGCAGTGACATGTCGTTGGCGGACTTTTTCCGGATGAATGTCCGACCGATTTTCCATGTTGTCATCAGATAGAAAATTGTGCCGCCGATCGCCATCGTGACCCAGCCGCCATGCAGGAGCTTCAAAAGGTTCGAGGAAAAGAACAGAAGCTCGATGGAGCCGAAAATGAGACAGGTTCCAAGCGCCCGCGGCAGACTCCATCCCCAGCTCCGCCGGGCGACGCAGTAAAACAACAATGTCGTGGCAAGCATGGTGAGCGTCACTGCGATTCCGTAGGCTGCCGCCAGCGCCGAGCTGGACTTGAAGGCGATGACCAGCGTGATGCAGGCTGCCGCCAGCGCCGTGTTGATCGCCGGGATGTAGATCTGCCCGGACTCCTCGTGATTTGTGTGGAGAATCTGAATGCGGGGGAGATATCCCATCTGGATGGCGGATGTGGTCAGGGAGAACACGCCCGAGATCAACGCCTGGGACGCGATGACGGTCGCCATCGTGGCAAGGATCACCAGCGGCAATGTCGCCCAGCTTGGAGCTAGAAGGTAGAACGGATTCTCGGCGGTGGAGGGGTTCGACAGCACAAGGGCTCCCTGCCCAAGGTAGTTCAGGGCGAGTGCCGGAAACACAACATAACGCCAACCATTCCTGATGGGGATCCTTCCGAAATGCCCCATGTCCGCATACAGGGCCTCGCCTCCGGTGACCGCCAGAAAAACGCTGCCCAGGATCACGAATGAGATCGAGGGGTGGTGGGCGAGAAAGCCGAGGCCTTCGAGCGGATTGATTGCGGTGAGCACGAACGGGGACTTCACGACCTGGATGAGGCCGAGGATTCCGATAGTCAAAAACCATACCAGAATAATAGGCCCGAAAAGCCTTCCGATCGTGCCGGTTCCGAATTGCTGGATGTAGAAAAGCCCGATCAGGATCGCGACGGCGATCGGGATGACCACATAGGAAAAAGCCGGGGCGATCAGCTCCAGCCCCTCAACGGCGGAGAGCACCGAGATGGCCGGTGTGATAACGCCATCCCCGTAGAGCAGGGACGCCCCCAGGAGCCCGATCACGGTCATGATCGCAATGCCCTTCTGTGGGGTTCCGGAATCATTGGAGGGAAAGGCCAGATTCAACAGCGCCAGGATGCCCCCTTCTCCCTGGTTGTCCGCCCGGAGAATCAAGCCGACGTATTTGACTGAAACCAGAAGGATGAGGCTCCACAGGATGAGGGATAGAATGCCCAGCACCGCTTCCGGGCCGCCTGTTCCGCTGTGCGTGCTGTGCGCGATGGATTCCTTGAACGCGTAGAGCGGGCTCGTGCCGATATCTCCGAAGACAACCCCCAGGGCGGCGATCGTCAGCGCGACTTTCTTCGGGTTTGGGGCGGATGTGTCGGATGCCTTGTCCATATCGGTTCAAGAATCAATCGTCCGAAGTCCGGACCGTTGAACTGTCGTCATGCGCGTCAACGGCGCTCGGACCAATCGGGCGGTCTGCGGGTGATTTACAGCCTGGCGAGGATCTCATTCAGCGTCTTGCTCGGGCGCAGGGCCGCCGAAGCCAACTTGTCGTCCGGCTTGTAGTAGCCGCCGATATCGACCGGCTTTCCCTGAACCGCCAAAAGCTCGGCGGCGATTTTTTCCTCGTTTGCATTGAGTTCGGCCGCGACCGGCGCAAAAAGCTTCTGGAGTTCGGTGTCCTTCGTCTGGGCCGCGAGCTCGCGGGCCCAGTAGAGGGCGAGGTAGAAATGGCTGCCGCGGTTGTCGGTTGTCCCGAGCTTGCGTCCGGGCGAACGGTCGTTTTCAAGGAACTTTCCGGTGGCCGCGTCCAGTGTCTCGGCGAGGACTTTGGCCTTCGGTAGCGAAAATGTTTCGGCGATGTGATCGAATGAGGGAGCCAGCGCGAAGAACTCCCCGAGCGAGTCCCAGCGAAGGTAGTTTTCCTGGGTGAATTGCTGGACGTGCTTCGGGGCGGATCCGCCGGCACCGGTTTCGAAGAGGCCGCCGCCATTCATGAGCGGGACGATCGAAAGCATCTTTGCGCTGGTGCCGACTTCGAGGATCGGAAAAAGATCCGTGAGATAGTCGCGGAGGACATTGCCGGTGACGGAGATCGTGTCTTCACCTTTGACGATGCGTTCGAGCGAGAACGTGCAAGCCTCCGCAGGCGGCAGTATCCGGATGTCGAGCCCCGAGGTGTCGTGGTCCTTCAGATATTTATTCACCTTCGCGATGAGCTGCGCGTCATGGGCGCGGTTTTTGTCGAGCCAGAAAACCGCCGGCGTGCCGCTGGCGCGCGCGCGCCTGACCGCGAGCTTCACCCAATCCTGGACCGGCGCATCCTTCGTCTGGCAGGCACGCCAGACGTCGCCCTGTTCGACCTGGTGTTCCAGGAGGACATTCCCTTTGGAGTCGGTGACGCGGACGGTTCCATCCGCGGGGATCTCAAACGTTTTGTTGTGCGATCCGTATTCCTCGGCGGCCTGGGCCATGAGGCCGACATTGGGGACCGAGCCCATGGTCGTCGGGTCGAGGGCGCCGTGCTTTTTGCAGAAGTCGATGGTCGCCTGGTAAATCCCGGCATAGCTGCTGTCCGGGATGACCGCCAGCGTGTCCTGTGGTTTTCCGGCGGCGTTCCACATCCGGCCGGAAGTCCGGATCATGGCCGGCATGGAGGCATCGACGATGACGTCGCTGGGGACGTGAAGGTTCGTGATCCCTTTGTCGGAATTCACCATCGCGAGGGCCGGACCGTCCGCGAGGGCCTTCCGTATGTCGGCTTCGATCTCCGCCTTTTTGTCAGCGGGAAGCGAATCGATTTTCGCGATGAGATCGCCGAACCCGTTGTTGAAATCCACCCCGAGGTCCTTGATCACGGTTGCGTGCTTCGCGATCAGGTCCTTGAAGAAAACCTTCACGACATGGCCGAACATAATCGGGTCCGAGACCTTCATCATCGTCGCTTTGAGGTGAACCGAGAAGAGGACCCCGTCGGCTTTGGCCTTTTCGATTTCCTTCTCCAGGAACGCGACATACGCCTTCCGGCTCAGGAATGTGGCATCGAAGATTTCGCCGGCTTTGAGCGGGGTTTTTTCCTTGAGGACCTTGACCGTGCCGTCGTTGCCGGTGAATTCGATCTTCACATCGGTCGGCTCCGCGACGGTCGCGGATTTTTCGTTCGAGAAAAAATCCCCGGTTCCGCCCATCGTTCCGACCGACGTCTTCGAATCCTGCGACCAGGCCCCCATCGAATGCGGGTGCTTGCGCGCGTAGTCCTTCACGGCCTTCGGGGCTCGGCGGTCGGAATTTCCTTCCCGCAGGACAGGATTCACCGCGCTGCCCATCACCTTCCCGTAGCGGGCTTTGATTTCCTTTTCCGTATCGGTTGTCGGAGCCTCGGGATAATCCGGGAGCTTGTAGCCTTTTGCCTGAAGCTCGGCGACGGCTGCCTTTAGCTGCGGGACCGATGCGCTGATGTTCGGGAGCTTGATGATGTTCGCCTCGGGCTGGAGCGTGAGGGCTCCCAGCTCGGCGAGGTCATCCGCGATTCTCTGATCCTCCCGGAGGAAGTCGGGGAATTGGGCGATGATCCGTCCGGCGAGCGAGATGTCGCGGGTTTCAACCGAGATCCCGGAATGCTTGGTGAACGCCTGCAGGATCGGAAGCAGGGAGTAGGTCGCGAGAGCCGGCGCTTCGTCGGTCTTGGTATAGATGATGGTTGGCAGCTTGGACATGGCGGTGGAACTTTTAGACAGTATTTTCAAAATTTACGCAATTAAGAGGCATGGATCGGTGCGGGACAAACCGAATCGCGCGCTCATGAGCCTGCCCACTCGTAACCCATTCTGTAAATTCCCATACTTCTGTCAAAAAACTAATCCCTCATCCGGCTCTGCCGGTTGCCGCGAGAAACGGCCGGATCATTTCTGCAAGGTCCTTGAAGGCCGCGAAATCGACCTGTTGCTGGCCGTCGCTCATGGCCTCTGCGGGATTCGGATGGACTTCAACAAGGAGGCCGTCCGCCTTGAGAGCGACGGCGCCGCAGCAGAGGGCGAGCACGAGGTCCGAGCGTCCGCACCCCTGGCTCGGGTCCACGATGACCGGCAGGTGGGATTCCTTTTTCGCAGCCGCCACCGCAGCGAGGTCCAGGGTGTTTCTGGTGTAGGTCTCAAACGTCCGGATCCCGCGCTCGCAGAGCAGCACATTAGGGTTGCCGTGCGCGAGCACATACTCGGCCGCGAGAAGCCATTCCTCGATTTTCTCGCTCATCCCCCGCTTCAGAAGGACGGGTTTTCCGGAATTCGCGCATTCGATGAGAAGCTGGAAATTTTGCGCGTTGCGGGCTCCGATTTGCAGGATATCCGCGGAAGCGGCGACGTGTTCGACGTCGCGCTCGCTGAGGACCTCGGTGATAATTTTCAGTCCGGTTTCTTTCCGCGCGAGTTCCAGGAGCCGCAGGCCTTCTTTTCCCAGCCCCTGAAATTCATACGGTGAAGTGCGGGGCTTGTAGGCTCCGCCACGCAGAATTGTCGCGCCGGCAGCCTTTACCGCACGTGCCGTGGAGAGCAGTTGTTCCTCGTTCTCCACGGAGCACGGGCCCGCCATCAGCGCGAAGTGGCCCCCTCCGATTTTCACGCCGTCCACATTCACGACAGTATCTTCAGGGTGGGACTCCCGGCTTGCGAGTTTGTAGCGCTTTTGGACGCGCAGGACGCTCTCGACCTGCGGAAGGGCCGTGAGCGACTCAAGGTTCTGGTGGGTGCGCTCGTCGCCGATCGCCGCGATCACGGTCTGCGTCGCACCAAAGATCGGCGCCGGCTCATAGCCGAGCTTGGCGACCTCGGCAATGACCACATCAACGGCGGCTTTTGGAGTATGGGGACGTAGGACGATAATCATGACAACTCCAGTGAAGAGCATCAACTTCGCTTGATCAAACAATTCATGCGTGCCCGCCGGCAGTTCCTGCTGGAACACGGAGCCAGGTTCGGGTTAGGTTCGCCTCAGGAATGAAAGCCTTTCTCGTCCTGCTGGTCTCGCTCGCCATCCTTCTGGTTGTGGCCGCGGTCTTTATTTTTGATATCTTCTCCGAAATCGGAAGCCAGCGCATCAAGGGAGCTCAGAAAGCGCCCTTTGCATCGCTGAACATGTCGCGCGAACAGTATATCGACTACCTGCTCCGGACCGAGAAGCACGACAATCCGGAATTGTGGCGCCGGATAGCCGCGGTGAAGAATCTGAAGCAATGGCCGGAACGGTAGAGGGGCCGCCGCCGGGGCACTGACGACGATCGATTGCTATGGAAGATGAAGTTTCCAAAGGCCGTCTTCAGGCCGCATTGGAAAGATATTTCGGGACAAAGCGCTCCCCGCGTCTGGGCCTTTCTATTGTCCTTATCCTCACGGCAGGTGCGGGGTTCGGTATCTCTCGCGGCCTTCATCACCTTGGCCTCGAGGCCATGTGGGCCCGGTATCCTCTCTCGGTATTGCTCGCGTATGTGGCCTTCCTCGGTTTTCTGCGTGTCTGGGTTGCCTACGAGCAAGCGCGGTTTGATCCGCAGGATCCCGTGCTCCTCCAGGCGTTGAAATCCTCCCCGCGTCCAAAGCTGGAAAATTCACCGGGCAGGAGGGAGAGTTGGCTGGATTGGCTGGACATCCCGAGTTTTGACTTCGGCGAAGGCTGCCTGCCGATGCTGCTTGTCGCAGCGGTTGCAGGTTTGGCCGGGCTCTTTGTGGCCGCGCTTGGCGTGGCCCCCCTGCTGATCGCGGAACTTTTCATCGATATTGCTTTGGCTGGCCTGCTCTACCGCCGCCTCAGAACCGCCGCCAATGAGCACTGGCTTGGCACGGCAATCCGAAGAACCTGGCCGTTTGTGATCGGTGCCGCTTTATTGATGAGCCTGCTGGGCTTCTGCCTTGATCAACTCGCTCCCCACGCGGATTCCATGGGGCCGGCAATCAAGGAAATGTTCGGCTGACAGGCAGGTGACGGCGCTTGGGACGCGCCGGATGGGCTATTGCCAATGCGCGGGGATCCAGACCCGTTCACCGTTCGACACTCCCCACGTTCCCTCGACCCATATGGAATTGCGCGAGGGTGGTATGCCGCGATCGGGGGCGGGGTATGACGGGCCGTTCACGTAATCCGAGTCCGAGGACCTGTTCGGAGGCGGGGCATGCGGGCCGCGATCAAGCATCTCAAAAAGCGCATATCCGATCGGATCCGGCGGTCGCCACCGGCCTTCCGCATTCCGGCAGCTGCCGAGTAATCCGATCGAGGAGATCCCAAAGACAATCGCAACTAGCTTTTTCATGTGAAATCAAATGGACACTGCGTAACGATAAGTATCCCTCAAAACCCGACGATTCGCAACCGATCCCGCCAATCATTTTTTTGTCATCTGGCATTGTCGATCTTGCCGGCAGTGAGGTGCGGTGGTAAAGGAAAGCCATGAAACCGACGCTTTTGCTTTTAATGGCGTGCTCAGGCATGGCAATGGCTCAGGATTTTGTGGCACCCGCCGGAAGGCAGCGTGCTTTTGTTGAGGAACTCGAACCGGCGAAGCCCACGATCGAGGGAATGGTGAAGGAAATCTTCACGAAGAAGCCGTGGCAGGCAGTGAACCCTCTCGCCCCGAAATCCTACGGTTCCGGCGAAAAGTTTGTTTCAAGGGATTTCGGTCCAGGCACTCCCCACCACTCCCAAACTCTTACTGTCGTCGGCGTTGAGTGGTAAGCCCGGCACGGTGGCGGTCTTCTGCGCGACGTTCCTGCGTCCGGAGATGCTTCACATCCACCGGCAGATCACGGGGCTTAAGTCTTTTTCGCCGGTTGTTATAGCACAAAAGCGGGAAGGGGAATGGGCGGTTCAGCACGTTGAGGTGGTGCCGAGATCCGGCTTTCGTTTTTTGAGCCGGGGAATCGAACGGTGGCTCGGAAAGCCCTGGCAGATCACTTCCGGCGAGGCGCGGAGGATTTCGGAAATCGTCCGGCGCACCGACGCGTCGCTGCTCCATATATTTTTCGGCAATGTCGCTGTCCACATGCTCCCGCTTCTGCGCGAAGCCACAATCCCGGTGGTTGTATCGTTTCACGGTGCGGACGTGACCGGCTCGATCGCCTCACCGGCCTTTGAGCGGGCCCGCTGCGAGATGTTTCAACGGGCCTCTCTTGTGATGTGCAGATCGGAACAACTGGCGAAAAAAGTCCAGGAGTTCGGATGCGAGGCTTCAAAACTCCGGATCATGCGGACCGTTCTGCCCCCGATCCAGTGGACCCCGCATGTCCCCCCGGCCGATGGCCGCTGGCGCATCGTCCAGGCGGCCCGCCTCGTGCCCAAGAAAGGCATCGCCACCGCGCTTCAGGCGTTTGCCGCGTTCTTAAAGGTGCATCCCCATTCAAGGTTCATGATTGCCGGCGACGGACCGCTTGAAGGGGAACTGCGCAAGCAGGCTGCGGAACTCGGTATTGCCGATAGCGTGGAATTCTGCGGATTTCTTTCGCAGGAAACGCTCGGGGAGCTTTTCCGGGGCGCGCATATATTTTTGCACCCCAGCGAAACGGTTGGCGGTGATGTGGAGGGGATTCCGAACTCGCTGCTTGAAGCAATGGCGTCCGGACTCCCATCTGTTTCAACCAGGCACGGAGGAATTCCGGAGGTCATCGAGAACAGGATCACCGGGATGCTTTGCGGGGAGGGAGATCCCGCCGGATTATCCGCCGCCCTGCTCGAGCTCGCTGGCGATCCGGCTCTTTATTCCCGCATCTCCGAGGGAGGGGCGGAATTTGTGGCCGCAGAATATTCGGCAGCGAAGCAGATCGCAAATATCGAAACCCTCTACCGCGAGGCGATTGGGACACCATGAAAGACCGGATATTCTGGCTGACAATTCTGGGGGCTGCGGTCGTCACGACCGTCTTCACCGCTCTCGCCTGGATATTCCTTCTCAATCCGATCCGCCAGGCCGTGAAGACCGGGAATGAAATCCAGGCCAGATTTGTGGAGGTCTTGAACCTGACGCCGCGGATCATGGCGAACAATGCCGTCATCTTCGCGCAGAATACCCCGAAGCTGGAACTTGTGACAGTCGAGCGCCAGGCGCTTGTCCGCCATCGCTTCGAGGAATCCTGGCTCCAAAGCCGGAAAACATTCGAGGTCGAGGCTCCGTTCACGGCACGCGCGGGTTTTCAACTCCGGGATGCCTTCACGGTTAATATTCCCCGCGGCGGCAGGACTGCCGAGGTCCGGCTTCCCAATGCGAAGATCCTATCGATCGACATGGGGGATATCCGGATCCTCCGCGATGAGGACGGGCTCTGGAACAAACTGACGGCCCAGGACCGCGAAAAGGCAATCCGGACGCTCGCGAAAACCGCCAAGAACGAGTTTCTTGCAACCGATATTTTGAAGGCGGCCTCACAGGAAGCCGGGAAGCAGGTCCGGGCGATCGCGGAATCCGCCGGATGCGGTGTGGTTTTTTTGGAAGACGATCTCCCTGCCCCGCAGTGATAACCATAAAGGGAGCCGACACTCGGATTCGAACCGAGGACCGACGGTTTACAAAACCGTTGCTCTACCACTGA
>CAZRIL010000002.1:0-98962 GCA_964600115.1 uncultured Chthoniobacter sp.
GACCGGCACCGGTATGGGCGGTCCCGGCTACAAGTTCGAGGACGAGGTCAAAACCGGGCTCAAGCACGAGAAGGCCGGCATTTTCTCAATGGCCAACGCCGGCCCCGGAACGAACGGCAGCCAGTTCTTCATCACGCACGTGCCGACTCCCCACCTCGATGGCAAGCACACTGTTTTCGGCGAGGTCACCAAAGGCCAGAACGTTGTGAATTCCATCGCGCAGGGCGACAAGATCGAGAAGATTGAAATCCTCGACTCGACCGACGCGCTCTTCGAAGCCGAGAAGGCCCGGATCGCGGTGTGGAATAAGTCGCTGAAATAGGCTTGGAGTTGCGGTTGCCGCAATTCGTGGGGTGGGTGCACTTCAGGGAATCGTGCAACCGCAGCGGTATTACGGGGATCATTCCTGCAGCGGGTGTGGTGCGGACTCTGTGCGGAGACCGGTTTGGCGGGACGCCAAACCGCACATGCAGGACGCGTATGCTCCCCGAAAGAAGAGTCTTGTGACGAGTGTGTTATGTCGATTTTCGGGCTGATATTCAGTGTGCCGCAAAGGCCTTCCAGTTGACGGAGGCTTCAGAGTTGGTATTTTCCTTGGATGTCGTATTTGGTGTCCCCCAGTATATTTCGAACTTTTAATCGCCTTTGTTGCAGAGTGAAGGGACGTTCACTGGCCGCTTGCTTTGGGGCCGCTTTATTTTTGCTATCGACAGTTGCCGCAGATGCGGCTTCCAAGGTTTTGCCAGTGTTGAACCACCCGATTGCGGATCGGAGCGGTTTGGCCGGCGCTCCTCTCACGGTGGATCTCAATGCCGCTTTTGGAACGGAGGCGATTGATGATCAGGTTGTCCGGTTTACAGCTCAGTTCAATATCTCAGGCGTTCCGGTGGTTATGGACATGGCCTTGTTCAGCAACCGAACTCCAATCACGCGCCAGAATTTCTTGAAGTATGTGACCGACGGAGACTACGTGAACTCTTTCATTCATCGGAGCGTGCCCGGATTTGTGATCCAGGGTGGAGCATATGGCGTTAATGCCAGCAGCCAGTTGTTTGCTGTTCCCACAGACGCGCCGATTGTGAATGAGTTCGGAGTTTCGAACACGCTGGGCACAGTTTCCATGGCGAAGCTCGGCGGAAATCCGGACAGCGCCACCAGCCAATGGTTCGTGAGTCTGGGCGAGAACACTGACAATCTGGACTATCAGAACGGCGGCTTCACTGTTTTCGGGCGGGTCACAAAGTCCACACTTGGCTACGCCGGGGCTTTTGGAAATCCGGCGATATTCCCTGTATTCGACTATAGTGGAGGACCGAACAGCGATGGGAATCTGGGGAGTCCGTTCGGGGAGTTGCCTTTGTTTTCCGACCACGTTCCTCCGAATTTGTTTCCTCGGCAGTTGATACTTTTCCCAAGCGTGGCGCTCGTCCCGCTCCCTGCCGGCGAAGCAGGAGAGATTACCACGCTGACATACAGCGTCGTGTCCAACATCAATCCGGCGGTTGCGACGGCGAATGTTCTGCCGGGCGGTCTCCTGAACATTTCTCCGATCGCGGGACAATCGGGGAGCACTGTGATCACGGTCCGCGCCACGGACAGTGTGGGGAACACAGTTGATGACAGCCTGATTTTGTCGGTGAACCTGACGGATACCTACGCGACGTGGGCGTCTCGAACCTCATTTTCCGGTGATCTGACTGAGGCACCGGATAACCCGGACGGCGATGCATGGAATAATCTGCAGGAATTCGCTTTCCTGGGTGATCCGGCTGTGCCCGATGCGTCCGGCCAAACGGTGTTTGTTGGATCAGTGGGCAGTGCTCCCGCAGCGAAATACATGACGCTCACATTTCCTGTGCGCAAAGATACCCAGGGTTTGTCCTACGTGGTGGAGGCAAATGATGCACTGACCGGTTTGTGGACAGAGATTTGGAATTCCGGGAACGGTTTTTCCCATGCCCGGGTTCTTTCAGCGGTGGATCAAGCGGACAGAACTGTGGTGACGATCAAGGATACTGTGGACATCGGGACCCAGCCGAAGCGGTTTCTTCGTATACGGGTCGTGCAGCAATAATTCTCCGCTTGCTTAAGCCGCCCTGCAGCGCCCATTCTTTTTTTAATGAACCAGGTTAAGGACACGCTCCGGGCGACCGTGCGGCTCGGGTATGACGGGCGTGTTCACAAGCAGTTCCGCGGACCGAAGGCGGAGGAGCGGTTTGAGACCGAGGTGAAGGTGCTGAAGTATCTTGAGGAGCGAGGCTGCCCGTTTGTGCCTCGCCTGATCGAGTCCGACCCGGAGAGCCTGAAGATTGTCACCACCAATTGTGGGAGTCGTGTTGACCATCTGGACGACGAGCGCTGCCGTGAGTTGTTCGAGGAACTGCTTCAATACGGCGTCCGGCACGATGATGCGGAGATGCGCAACGTTACTTATCGCCAGAGTGACGGGCGGTTTTGTCTGATCGATTTTGAGTTTGCGACGATTCTGGAGGAAGCCCCGGATGTCGGATGAGCCGACATCATGCCGGCTTGCCTGGTCTGGGCACACCGACCGGGGGCGGGTCCGCAAGAACAATGAGGATTCGTTTCTAGGCCTGGCCATTGACGCCCAGGAGGCCCACTTTCTGGGAAAGGTCGGGGAGACCAGCGGGCAGAATGCGGATTTCGTCTTTGCTGTGAGCGACGGGATGGGGGGAGCGATGGCGGGCGAGTTTGCGAGCCGGATCGTGGTCGATAAAATCACAAAGATGCTGCCGCCATTGTTCAAGCAGAGCGCCACGGGAATCTCTGCCGGATACACCGAAGTGCTGGAGCAACTTTTCGACGAAATCCACAAAGCGCTGATCTATTTGGGGGCCTGCTACGAGGAATGCTCCGGAATGGGCGCAACCCTGAGCCTGTGCTGGTTCACCCGGCAATGGATGTATTTCGGCCATATCGGCGACAGCCGGATCTACTACCTTCCAGCCGGAGGCGGAGTGAAGCAGCTCACGCACGACGACACGCATGTCGGATGGCTTTTCCGGAGAGGGGAACTAAACGAGCGCGAGGCCAAGAACCATCCGCGCCGCAACGTGCTCCAGGCTGCTCTTGGTGCCGGGCACCAATTTGTTACACCTCAGGTCGGAGCTGTCGGATTCGAGCCCGGCGACCGGTTTCTTCTATGCACCGACGGGGTCACGGACGCGATCTACAATGACCAGCTTCCGGACCTTCTCGACGCGGGTGGCAATGCCGCCGGACCGCTGGTGCGGGAGGCTGTGGCGCGATCAGGGCGGGATAACTCCACCGCGCTGATCATAGCGGCATCCTGACCGGATGGAAACTCCGGCAGGCGGATCAGAACGTGAACGCCGCGCGGCCGCCGATCACCAGCGCATTGTTGAGGTCGTTCGATCCGCCGGGATTGATGATGTATTGAAGGTCGGGCTGAATGGTGAGCCACGGGGTGATGTGTGCCTGATACGTGAACTCGATCACCATCTCAGCTCCCGTGGGTGATGAGGTGCCTTCGGCTTCCAGCGAGGAACGCGCGCCATTGCTGAGTTGGGCATACCCGAACCCGATGCCGATTGTGTCATCATCCCGTGTGGGAATCAGGCCCTTGTAGGTGAGCCCCGTGTCAAAATAGAAGCTGATGAAGTTGCGGTCCGCAGGAGCAAATCCCGCGCGTCCGAACCAGCCGAGACCCTGATCGATTTTTCCCGCTGTCACAGGGGCTTTGAAGCTTTTCGTTCCCTTGGAATCCACTGTCGCCTTGCCATCCTTGCCGGACACCGGGGACTCACCCGCTTCGCGGAAGAGCATCTGATCGATAACGGCGTAGAATCCGGAATTCCCGGAGTCTGTGGAATCCGCCAAAGGATCCGCTTTATTGCCGGTTTGAAACCACACGCCTGACTTCACCTGGCCGGGAAGTCCGAGCTCGTCGTCACGCTGGTTCCAGCGGAATTGAACCTCGTTCATGAACGTGTATCCGGTTTCCGCATCGAGCCGCCAACGGAATCCGTGGCGGTTCACAGCCTGCGCGAACACATCGCCTTGAAACACCGCGGCCTGGAACGTGAACCAATCCACAGGATTCACAGCGAGCCGGACCCCCAGAGTTCCCATCGGAAAGCCCGGCCCGCCATCCGGAAGATTCATATACGTGAGCGCTGGCCATCCAAATGTTCCGTTGATGAAGAGGCCGGAATAGTCGGAAATCAAAAACTCGGAATCCGCGGAGAGCTGTCCAAGCCGGATGGAAAGTTTCCCGTCCAGAAGCTCCTGCTGGAACCAGAGTTCAAACATCCGCAAGGTGTTGAAACCCGCGATATTCGAGGTCGTCAGAAAATTTCCCACGAGCTCTCCGCTCGCATCGCGCCCGCTCAGCCATAGCCAGGTCGTGCTTAGGCTGGCCCCTTTCCATCCAATGGCCTCCTCGAGGTCCACTTCAGCGCCAAAATCCAGCAATCCCGTGTAAACCGTGCCGGTCTCCAATCCCCCGGTCGTGTTTCCCCATACCTCCACCGTGTAACCAGCGAAGATTTTGACCCCGTGATCGGATAGAAGCGGTCTGGCTCCAAACCATTCCCCTGTGACTTCGGCTCGTTCCAGAAGTGGTTGCGCATTTGAATCAGTGCCAGGTCCCGCCGCCTCTAGTTGAAAGGATGTGAGGACTGCAACCAAGACAGACAGACTGCTTCTGAGTTTTTTCATCGGAGCAGAGAATCGGAGAATTGAAGAGCCGTCAATATATATGAGACTTAATCTCAATAGTGTTCGCGAAAAATCTTCACATGGGCAGAAGGGGTAGTTCGAGCGGGCACCCTGAGCCCGGAAAATTTAGGAGTTCTTTCCGCGCAAAGGAGCCACTTTTGCCAGGAAAAGGAGAAGGGCGGCTCCAGCAATTGCCAAGGGGATTGTTCCTGGTTCAGGTATGGCTGCCTGAATATCATCCGCATAGTCGGAAACCCTCACATAGACCGAATAGTCAGGAGAGGGAACCGGGGATGTTGGTCCCCGGTTGTAGTCACTGCTTCCGCCGACCTGGACGCTTGTGGGGACACCGGAAAGAACCCACGCCCCCCCGATGAACTGAAATAGGGCGGAGCCGGAGTCTCCCAGGGTGACCGTTCCCGAATCGTCCCCGTATCCTGCTGCGAACACTGTGCCAAGGGCACTGTAGCCATACAGATTCGACAATATGAGCGAGTTTGCTGAATCCAGCGTGTAATTTTCAGCCCAGCGTTTGGCTCTCGTGGTATCGTTTCCCCAATTCCAGCCCTGGTCGATCACCTCAGTCCCTTTTCCAACTCCATTGCCGACGAGGACCGAGTAGCGGCTTACGTCCAGCGAGCCGTTGGTATTCAGTGTCGCGGCGGCGAGGACGGGGGGCGCGACAACTTTGAAAACCTTGAGGTCCACCCCGGAGATCGGCTTGATGCCGTCCGTATCAAACGTCGTATCCAGCCAGTAAAGCGTGCCGTTGATTTTGATCTGTTGGCCGATCTGAACAGCATCGACATGGTTGGCCGTAAGAAAAAATCCGCCGCCGAGGTAGACTCCGGAGGCGTTGAATGTCTGCGAGGGTTTGGCGAGGGTCACCACGGAATCCCATGCGGAACCGATGCCCGGATTGGAAAGGTTTTCCGCGTTTGTCCTGCCGTAGATGATAATCGCACTGGCTGTCTGGGATGACGCGATGCAAAGCACCAGAAGGAGGAGCACAGCCGCTGATCTCCACGCCGCCCCGGAGACATGAGCGGTATCTTCCGCTGCCAGGAAGGCATGCGAACGCGTGCGAAACACCTTATCCCTCTTTTGGAGCGGGTTTTTCATGCGACGGCTCAACTGATAACCGTGCTACCATTACGGGAGGAAATCAAGTGGTGTTTCGAAGCCGTCTCCTTCTGTCCAGGTCTTTCAAGCCAGCAGACCGTTCATGTAAGCCGACGGCTGGAATGACTCGATCAGCACATGGGTCTCACCGTTCCGGAACATCCGGGCCTGGGTGACCAGGATTTCCGGAGTTTTGTGCGGCGCAAAGAGGATGTCGTCGTGCGTGGCGTTCTTGTGGTCGGCAAATTTGTCCGGCGTGAGGGATCCTCCGAGATGGTCGCTTCTGCCGGTGGCCACATGGATGGTGCCGCGGATTTTCTCATCCTGGATATCCCGTCCGGAGACAGGAAGGATCTGGGTTCCGAAGCCGAGTTCGCCGAGCTCGCCGGTGACAGGGTCCGAAGCGAGCTTTTCATTGTGGGCGGCGATGGTTGCCTTGTCGCCCGCGAGGAGATCCGCCTTCTGAATGCGACCGCCGCTGACATGCATCAGGCCGATCGTCCCGTCCTCGTATTTCATCGGGAATTCGCCTTCAGCTCCGGTTGGCACAAAGTAGATTTCTCCTGCCGGCAAATTTGCGACATCGGGCTCCTCGCCGCGGCAGAGCCCGTGGCTCTTCTGGGCTTCCTGCCTTCCGAGTTCCAGGCGCAGAGTATGGGTTTTATCCGCATGCAGAAAATCGATTTCAACCCAATCGGCGCGCGTCATGCCCAGCCGGAGCTTTTCGGCGTCTGCGCTCACTTCGTCGTAATCGACGGAAAGGCCGGATGAGAGGATCACGGCATTGAGACCGTGCAGGGTGGCTCCACGGAAACCGAATTTTTTGGCGAAAGCCGTCAGCGGGGCCGTTGCGGAATATGTCGAAACGCAGAGGATGATGTCGTAGTTCGGATAGACATCCCGTTCCAGGCTGACGACGCTTCCGTCCGGAGCAACCGCCTTGTCGGGAAGATCGAGGTTGCTGCCGCCGGTGACCTGATAGGCAAAGATCTCTCCTCCGGTCAGACCGAGTTCGGCCATCACGCCCGTGTTCAAGGCCTCGTAGATGAACATGTGGGCGTTCAACTGGATCGAAAGAGCCGGATTGCTCAGGAATGCAAAATCCCTGATATCCTCGGGCCGCTCAAGATCGATGAGGACACAGATTCTTTGGCCCGGGGTGGGAGCGAAGGTCCCGCGCAGCAAGCGGGCGAGGCTGAATGGCGGAAATTTTCTGGCGGAGGCTTGTTCGGAGATTGTCATGTCGTGCCAAGGGTAAGTTCCAACCGCCCGGGCTGCAACCCCGGATGCGCCGGATTTTTATGCACGCCGCCCGGCTGCTAAAATGCCATTCGGCTCCAGCCGGGCACGCCCGCGGGATCCAGGCCGAGAATTTCCCGCGCCGTTTTCACATAGTAGCGGTAGGCTTCCAGCGGGGTTCCATTCGGGATCCGGTGGTCCAGCCCGAAGACCATTCCTCCCTCCCGCATGGCCGGCTGGAGCTTGTATTCGAGTTCGGCACGGATCGCTTCATGGTCTTTGCGGAGCACGTGCTTATCGATGCCGCCGAGCATCGCGAGCTGCTTTCCATGGGTTTTTCTCACCTCCACAATATCCATTCCGGCGGCGGGTTCCATCGGGTAGGAACACGTCAATCCCGCCTCAAGAAACGCCGGCAATACCGCATTCATGTTCCCGTCGGAGTCCTGTTGGAAGATCCCGGCACCGCGTGAATGGAGGATATCCCAGCAGCGGCGGTAATACGGGTTGATGAATTCCCTGATCTGGCTTGGGCCGGCCAGACTGCCTGTTTTTCCAGCCATGTCCTCATGGACGGAGAGCTGATCGATCTGCACCTCGTTGGAGATGTGCTCGAAGACCCGTTCCGATGTAGCCCCGATCGTTTCCAGGATATCATGCACCAGCCCGGGATCGTCGTAGTAGGCCATGCACAATCCCTCTTCGCCCATCAGTTGCCGCGGTTCGTCGAACCCGCCTGGTATGTGGGCAACCACAAGCGCACCGTCGTCACGGGCCTGCCGGGCGGCTTCCACGCAACCGGCAGGAATTCTGTGGTCTGCAAAGGTGTAGCGCGGTTTGATCTTCAGCCAGGAATCCATGTCCGTGACTGGATAGTCGAGCGGGAGGGGAATCGTTGCGCTCTTTTTGCAGAGCATGCTGCGGCGGCCGTAGCGATCCCTGTAGATTGCATGCTCCGGGGTTTCTTCCAAGAGCTGTCTCCCGCCATCACCGGCCAGGCCGCATGACACTCCAATGTGGTGCACCCGGACGTGATCGAATCCGAAGGCTGTGAGCCCGATTTCCTCCTCGCTGGCGCCTTGAGCCCGCCATTCGTCCTCCAAACCGACCAGCGGCCCAAAAAGCTCCACAAAAAGCGGCCGGTCCGCATTTCTGAAGAGCATATAATCCAAATATTGATCGCGCAGGATTTCCATATAAGTGCCTTGGCAAAATCTAAAATCCCGCCCGGCTGGCCGCGCGGCAGGATGCCGGCGATCCGGAACGATCCACGAAGAGCCGGTCATACGTCTCCTCGTCCACAATGCGCGTCTGAGAGCCGCGGAAGTGAAACTGCAGGGCCCGTCGCCTGTGCGGTGAGCGGTTGGGGGGTGTCTCATGCGGGAGCATGCCGTAAAAGAACATCGCTCCGCCGGCCGGGACCGGAACGGCGACCGCTTTCGACACATCCAAAAGGGAGGGATCAATCTCGCAGTCGGTTCCATGGTGGTGCTTGAACCCTTCCACTGAGTGGGCCCCCGGAATCACGTGCATGCAGCCGTTTTCAGGAGTGGCCTCATCCAAAGCGATCCAAACTCCGATAACCTCGTCCAGAGGCTCCACCGAGAAATAGGCATTGTCCTGATGCCATGGCTTCTCCGTTCCGATCAAGGGAGGTTTTACAAGCGCCATCTCCTGGAAAAGGATCGGATCCGCTCCGAGAAGGCATTCGACAATGCCATGAATCCGCCCTGCCGGGCATACCATGTCCTCAAAGACAGGATCTTCCGTGCAGAACCACATGAACTTCCGCGCCATCAGCTCGATTTCCTGAGGGCTCTTTCCCCCCGGATCGAAGCCGGGCTCCACCTGAAGCATGGATCTTGAATCCGGCCTCTTGAAGGTGGCCCCGGACTGGTTCGCCCCGTTCCGCTTTGGCGCGGAATAAGCAGTTTCCTGGCTTTCAGTCAGTTCCCTTGCGATCCGGCTCAACGCCTCCCGCGCCAATTCCACTTCGCCGGGCTTGAGCACGTCAGAAAATGCAAGGAAACCATTTTCCTGAAATTGTCGTATCTGATCTTTTGTAAGCAGATCCGGGCAACGGGGTATCATAATATTGTGTGGCTATTAACTTGCACACAAATTAACTTATAGCCGGTTATTCCGGCAATAGACGAACGGATCAAATGATTGCACAAACAGATCAACTTGAGCGCTTTTTCGGATTGGATAGCTTTCTCGTCCGCGGCCCCACCTTGCATGTCTGTGAACGGGCATGGTCGTGGAATCCTCCACCATTTACCGATTTCGACTTCTGGCTCGTGCTGGGAGGCGCAGGCAGACTGATGGTTAATGGGCGGGAATACGAATTGGTGGAGGGGGTTGGTTTTCTCCTCCAGCCGGGGGATGCCGTCGCCGGAAGTCAGAACCCGGATTCTCCGTTGACGGTTTTTGCCTGCCACATGCAGCCTAGACTCCCCATGGCCGGGGATGGTCGGCTCAGCCCTGGAACCCTGAGATTTCAGGTTCCCGACCTGAGTTATTACCGCCGGTTGGGGGAGGAGGCCTTGCACCTCACACAAAAGGGTGATGAACCCAGCGCCGCCACTTTGGCAAAGTTGATTGTCGGAGAAATGATTCTGCGCGCCCTGCTCGGCCATGGCAGAGGGCAGCCCGGGAACACTCCGAAAGTTCTGCTCGATCTCGCTCTCAATATTAAATCCAACCCCGGAGGAGATTGGGCCCTCAAAGAAATGGCTCAAGCATGCTTCCTCTCCATACCGCAGTTCACGAGGAATTTCCGCCGGGCGTTCGGGACCTCTCCAATGCGGTTCGTCATTACTCAACGCATCCTGCGGTCGATTCATTTGCTCCGTGAATCCCAGGCCTCTATTCAGCAAATCGCCGCAGACCTTGGCTACCCGGATCATTTCTTCTTTCATCGCCAGTTTAAATCGATTGCCGGAGTCACCCCACTGGCTGTTCGTCAGGGTGCTCCGACTGCCGTGTCTGAATGAATCCGCCGTCCTCGAAACGGATCGCCTATTGTTGATTATGATTGATATCGCTTATAACCCGGCATATTTTTTCTAGCGATGAGAGTGCCGATTCATATCGTCGAGGCCCGCCGTGAAAAGCTTGCCGCGCTCATAGAAAGATACCGTTATCTGCCAATCCGGGAGCTTTGCCGGCATCTCGGGGTCTCTGAAGCTACCGCCCGCCGTGATCTTGCCGAACTGGCCAGCAGAAACAAGGTCAAGCGCACGCACGGCGGTGCTCTTGCCGAGTTTAATGAGCGATTTCCTTCATTTCGCGAGCGGCAGGCTTCAGGTTCCAGGAGCAAAGCCAGGGTTGCGAAGAGGGCTCTCGGATTCCTGAAACCCGGAGGAACATATTTTATGGATTCGGGCACCACCATTTTTGCTCTGGCCGAGGCTTTTCGCGCTGCTCCTGTCTCACCGATGACGATTGTGACCTCCAACATCCCTGTCGGAGAACTGCTCTCGTCCATCCCGGAGCTGAGCGTTTACCTCACCGCCGGACAGATTCTTGGGCGCCAGTCTGTTCTCCTCGGCGAAACCGCCCGGCGGAGCCTGGAATTCTGGAGTTTTGACATGGCGTTCCTCTCTGCTGAGGCCGCAAATCAAGACGGGATCTGGAATTCCCAGGATTCCATCGTCCAGCAGCAACTCGTCGCCGTCCGCCGATCGACCCGCGCTGTCTATTGCCTCGATTCCTCAAAGATCGGAGGCAGCGCCCCCTTCCTCCTCAAAAAATGGCCGGATGTGGACTACCTTCTCACCGATGCTTCGACAGAGAAACTCGCCAAGGCTGGAATCAATCCAAAAATGGTGGAATTGATCTCCTGCGACCCGGATACCGCGCTTCCAGACACCGTTTCTCCGGCCAAGACGGCCTTTCCGGTCCACTATCTTTGAATATCCCGAAAATAATGTTGACGGAATTTTTTGTCAGTATATGACGGATATCAGTCATTTAAATTCCTGTGTCTCTCCCGATGGCAAATTTTGAATCTCCCAGCCGCCCGGTCGTCGAGTCGCTTGTCCGCGAAGCGTTATTCCGGCAGCTTGGACGGACCGTGCCATCCTCGCAGGCTCCTGTTCTTGTGGTGAACAGTTCCGCGAGGCACATGCATATTTCGCCTGAGAACGTGGAGGTGCTTTTTGGAAAAGGGGCGGAGCTGACCGTCCACAAGATGCTGTATCAGGAAGGCCAGTATGCCTCGCAGCAAACCGTGACGCTGGTGGGGCCGCGCAAGCGGATCATTCCCAATCTGCGGATTCTCGGGCCATGCCGGAATCTCACGCAGATTGAGCTGGCTTTTACGGATGCCGTCCAGCTTGGCATTGATGTGCCGGTGAAGATGTCCGGGGACATCGAAGGAACCCCCGGAGCCTACATTATGGGACCGAAGGGGTTTCTGGAGATGAAGAACGGTGTCATCCGTGCCGCCCGCCACGTTCACATGTCCCCTGCCGATGCCGCCTTTTACGGGGTCAAGCACCTCGATCTGATCACACTCAGAGTGCGTGCCAAAGGGTGCACCACACGCTTCGACGACCTGCTCGTTCGCGTGGACCCGAGTTTCAAACTCGAGGTGCATATCGACACCGATGAGGCGAACGCCTGCGACCTCGACCACGCCGACAAGGTGGAACTTTTCAAATCCTAACCGTCAACCAAACCAAACAACAAAAACATGAGCGAAGCAATCGGACTACTCGAAACCCGCGGATACGTCGGCCTGGTGGAAGCCAGTGACGCGATGATCAAAGCCGCGAACGTGCAACTGATCAAATCCATCCCCATCGGTGGAGCCCTGGTCACAACCATCGTCCAAGGCGATGTCGGCAGCGTCAAAGCGGCCGTCGAAGCCGGACGCGAAGCGGCAACCCGCGTCGGCAATCTCGTGGCCTCCCACGTCATCGCCCGCCCGGCTGCGGAACTCTTGAAGTTCTTCACCGCCTGATCCAACAATTCACTGACAAAATATTATGGCAAACCAAGCACTCGGAATGATTGAAACCAAGGGCCTCGTCTCGCAGTTTGAAGCGACAGACGCGATGCTCAAGGCCGCCAACGTGGAGCTCATCGGCTGGGAAAAAGTCGGCTCCGGACATGTCGCCGTGTTTATCGGCGGTTCGGTCGCAGCGGTCAAAGCCGCCGTGGAAGCCGGCGCAACCGCCGCCAGCACGATCGGCGAAGTGATCGCGGTCCACGTGATCCCGCGCCCGCACGACGACCTCGTCAAGCTCGGCAAATTCCTCGCCACAAAACCCGCGCCCGCACCCGGCAAGTAGTCGGGTGGGCGGAGCCTGCTCCGCTGCCCGGTTTTCATCGATCAATGTCCGCAAGAAACAAGATTCTCGTCGCAAACATCGGGAGCACCTCGTTCAAGTTCCGCTTGTTCGAGATGCCCTCCGAGCGCGTGCTGGCGAGGGGCGGGATCGAGAGGATCGGATCGGCAGAGAGCCCGTATTCCATCGCCGTCGGCGATGAGGCCGCCAGGAAAGGCAGCGCCCCGTTTTCCGACCATGCCGCCGCGATCGGATTCATCGAGAAGGAACTGGGTGGGTTCGATGGCCTCGCGGCCGTCGGATTCAAACCGGTGATGGCGAAAGGGATTTCCGGCACGCAATTCATGGAGGAGCCCGTGCTCCGGGCCATGGAGGAATTCAACACCCTCCTGCCCGCGCACAACCCGCCCTACATTGCCGGTGTCCGTCTTTTCAACCGGCTCTATCCCGGCTTGCCGTGCATCGGCACGTTCGAGACGGCATTTTACGACCAGATGCCGGTGAGCACCTCCCGGTATCCTGTGCCGCTCGAGTGGGAGGAAAAATACGGCATTCGCCGCTACGGGTTCCACGGTGCCAGCCACCGCTTTGTCTCCGGACGTTGCGCCGAACTGCGCGGCACGGACAAGCTCCGCATGATCTCCTGTCACTTGGGAGGGAGTTCCTCGATCGCAGCTGTCGTCAATGGCAAGGCCATTAATTCGAGCTGGGGCATGACTGCGCAAAGCGGACTGCCCCAAAATAACCGTGTCGGGGACTTCGATTGCTTCGCCCTCATCTACCTCGCACGCGATCTCGGTCTCGGATTGGATGCCGTCGAAAAAGCGCTGACAACTGAATCGGGGCTCAAGGGAATGTCCGGCCTGCCGACAGGTGACATCCGGGACCTGCTCGCTGCTGCGGAGCAAGGTGACAGAAACGCCCGCATCGCGATGGATGTTTTTGTGGCCCAGATCCGGAAATTCATCGGCCAGTTTCTGGTCGAAATGAACGGGGCGGATGTCCTTATCTTCACGGCCGGTATTGCGGAGAACAACGCGGACCTCCGCGCTGCCGTCTGCGCAGACCTCGACTTCTGCGGGCTCGAACTCGATCCCGCTGCCAACGCGGCCACGCTCGCCACCGAGGCTGTCATTTCCACTCCCGCCTCAAAAATCGAGGTCCGCGTCATCCCCACCAACGAGGAAATCATCATCGCCAGGAACGCCTGGCAGAAACTCAAAGAACCATGACCAGCAAGTGCTCAGTGTTCAGTTTTCAGTGTTCAACGGGGGGATGATTCCCGCTGCCGGATGTCTTTCCCTGAAAACTGAACCACTGAAAGCTGAAAACTTTCCTAACAAACCAACCAAAACCAACCCTAATATTATGTCACAACAAGCAATCGGAATGATCGAAACCCGCGGACTCATCGCCCTCGTCGAGGCGACGGATGCAATGCTGAAATCCGCCAACGTTGAACTCGTCGGCCCCATGACCCAGGTCGGAAACGCCATGGTTACGGCGGTCGTCGCCGGGGATGTCGCCGCCGTCAAGGCCGCCACCGAAGCCGGAAAAATCGCGGCGCAGTCGCTCGGAGAAGTCGTGAGCGTGAGCGTCATCGCCCGCCCGCACAACGACCTCGGAGTCGTCCTGCCCAAAGCCAAGTAGTCGGAAACCGGAAAGCGGAAAATGGAGACCGGAGAGCACAGAGAGAAGATCGCCAACTTCCAAAAGCGCACATTTGATTATGCGCTGAGGATTGTGCGACTCGTCGAGTCTCTGCCGAAATCCGAAACAAGCACGATCCTTGGCAAACAGCTTCTTCGTTCTGGAACATCCGTCGGCGCCAACTCGCGCGCTGCCCGGCGTTCCCGATCGAGAGCCGAGTTCATTTCAAAACTGGGCATCGTTGAGGAGGAAGCTGACGAGTCCATCTATTGGATCGAACTGCTGACCGCAGCAGGAAAAATCTCCGCGAAGAAAGTGGAAAGCCTGCTCAAGGAAACCGATGAAATCCTCGCTATTACTGTCTCCTCCATCAAAACCGCCCGCCTAAAAAAATAAACCAACGAAACGGGACTCTTTCCGGTTTCCCATCTCCCATCTCCGATTTCCTATGATATTAGCCCGCGTCGAAGGCAGCGTTGTTGCCACCAAGAAAAATTCCAAGATGACGGGGCACAAGTTCCTTGTCGTCCGGCCGCTCGTCATCGATTCGCCATCCGCGAAGGAATTCAAGCCCGGCTCCTCGACACTTGTGGCGGTAGACAGCCTGGGGGCAGGGGAGGGAGATTACGTCCTCGTCGTCCAGGGTAGCTCGGCGCGGCTCGCGGCGGATGACAAAGATTCGCCGGTGGATGCCGTCGTCATCGGGATCGTGGATACCGTGGATCTCGGTAAAACAATTCTCTACAAAGCTCACTAAAATTTATGGCAGCGATTGATGAAAAACTGGTGGCCAAAGTGGTCGGGGAAGTTCTTTCCCGGCTGAAAACCGCCCCGCCGAGAACCTCCGCCTCCCCGGCTGCATCCGGGCCGTCGGGATTCGGGGTTTACGAGGATATGAACGCCGCGGTCGAAGCGGCGCAGAAGTCGTTCGAGAAGCTTCGCGAGGGAGGGATGACCGCCCGCAAAAAGGCGATCGCCGTGATCCGCAAGCTCTGCGTCCAGAAGGCGAAGGAGTGGGGGACAATCGAGTTCAACGAGACGAAGATCGGCCGCCTCGACCACAAGATCGAGAAGCTCGAGATTTGCGGCGACCTTGTTCCCGGAGTCGAGATGATCGACCGGTCGGCGTTCAGCGGAGACTCCGGGCTCACGGTTATCGACTACGCGCCATGGGGGGTCATCGGGGCGATCACTCCTTCCACCCACAGCGTGCCCACGCTCACCGGCAACGCGATCAACATGATCGCGGCCGGAAATGCTGTCGCCTTCAACACCCACCCCGCTGCCGCGAAGTGCGCGGCGCTCGCGGTCCGCGAATACAACCAGGCGATCGCCGCCGAGACCGGGATCACCGACCTTTTGACCACGGTCGTAAAGCCGACGCTTGAGACGTTTGACATTTTGTGCAAGCACCCGCTCGTGAAGCTCCTCTGCGTCACCGGCGGACCCGCCGTCGTCGCCGCCGCGATGAAGACCGGAAAGCGCGCGGTCTGCGCCGGCCCTGGAAACCCGCCGGTAGTCGTGGATGAGACCGCCGATCTGGATCATGCCGCCCGCTCGATTATTCAAGGCGCATCATACGACAACAACCTTCTCTGCATCGGGGAAAAAGAGGTTTTCGTCGTCGCCTCGGTGGCCGACAAGCTGATGGATGCGCTCCGCAGGGCGGGTGCTGTCCAGCTTCATGCCAAGCAGGTCGAACTGCTCGCAGACAAAGCCTTCGTCTTCCCGCAGGGCAAAGGGGCCGGTTGCCCGCACCCGGTCGTGAACCGCGATCTCGTCGGACGCGACGCGTCCGTGCTCGCCAGGGCGATCGGCATTGACGTTCCCGCCTCGACCCAACTCCTCTTCGGAGAGACCAAGGCCGACCACATCTTTGTCGATGAGGAGCAGATGATGCCGTTCATCCCGATCGTGCGAGTCCCGGATGTGGACGCCGCCATCGCGGAGGCGATCAAGGCCGAGCACGGCTACAAGCACACAGGTATCATGCATTCGCAGAATATCCGGAACCTCACCAAGATGGCCCAGGAAATCGACACGACCCTTTTCATCAAGAACGGCCCGTGCATGACCGGCCTGGGTCTCGGCGGCGAGGGATTCCTCAGCTTCAGCATCGCCACGCCGACCGGGGAAGGCGTCACCACCCCGATGACCTTCACCCGCTCCCGCCGGTGCGTCATGGTCGAAAGCCTGAACCTCTACTAAGAATGAAACCGGAAACCGGAGAACGGAGAGCGAAGCGAAACGAAGCCCGCGCGGAGTGCGGCACACGGCCGCTTGCGGCCTCCTTTCCGAATTCCGAATTCCGAATTCCGATCTTCCCATGAGACTCGCCACGATCCGCGGCTATGCGACCAGCACGGTCAAGCACCCGAGCTTGCAAGGGTGGCGGCTGCTCGTTGCCGAGCCGGATTCCGCGGATCTCGCGCCGCAGATCGTCATCGACAACCTCGGTGCCGGGATCGGGCAGAAGGTCATGATTTCCAGCGACGGCAGCGAGGCGCGCAAAATGGTTGGCGACGAGCTTAGCCCGGCCCGCTGGTCTGTGCTCGGCATCATCGATCCTGAAAGGAGCCTTGCCTTGTGAGGATGGGAACCGTCATCGGCCGGGTCACGCTTTCGGTCCGTAATCCCCGGTTCCAGGGCGAGCGCCTCCTCCTTACCCTGCCATGGAAGGCGGAAACATTCCGGGGGGAGGAATCCTTCGCGCCCGCCATCGTTGTCTATGACGACCTCGGGGCCGGAATCGGCCAGCACATCGCGATCAGCGAGGGCCGCGAGGCCGCATGCCCGTTTCCAAAACCCACGCCCGTGGATGCCTACTGCGCCGCCCTCGTGGATGAACATTTTTACAAAGACTAAACCATGAAACTATTCGCACAAAAAGACGCCGTGGAATTCTGCAAATCTGGAGCTGTCGAATTCCGCTACAGCCGTGACATCCGCCTGACTCCCGGCGCCAAGGACATTTTCTCCGAGGCCGGCATCAAGGTCGTGTTTGATGCGGGGGCCTCCGCTCCCGCCGCCGCTGCGGCATCAGCCGGAACAACCGATGACCAGAAGCTCTTTAACTCGCCGGAAGCCGAGCGGATCAAAAAAGAAATCTGCGACATCGGACGCCGGATCTGGGCGCGCGAGTATTGCGACGGCAACGGCGGCAACATTTCCGCGCGTCTCGGGCCCGACCGCTTTATTGTCACCCCCACGGGGGTGAGCAAGGGATTTATGACTCCCGAGATGATGAGCCTGGTGGACATCAAGGGCACGCAGCTTGCGGGCACATGGAAGCGGTCCAGCGAGTTCACGACGCACGCCGCGATTTACGAGACGACACCCGCTGCCGTATCCGTCTGCCACGCTCACCCGGTCCACGCGGGGGCATTCGCGATCAAGGAGCTCCAGCCTCCGGCCCGGCTTATTCCTGAGTTGGAAGTCTTCGTCGGCACGGTCGCCGTGGCCGGATATCAGACGCCCGGCTCGCCCGAGATCGCGGCTAGCATCCGTCCGCTCGCCCCGCAGCACCAGTCGATCATCATGGGTTGCCATGGAGTCATCTGCTGGGGCAAGTCCGTCGAGGACGCTTATTTCAAGATGGAGATCACGGACGCCTATTGCCGCACCGTTATCCTCGCACAGGCGCTTCCCGGGGCCGCCTCGATCCCCTGCGAAAAGCTCGACGACCTCCTGAAAATGAAAAAGGGGATGGGCCTTCCCGACGACCGCTTCGAACTGAAAAACGCCGAGCTCTGCGAGGTTGATCCCTGGGACCAGATGTGCGGCCAGCACGGCTGCTCGTCGCCGGTCACCCCGTTCAACCCCATGCCCGCGCCCGAGACCGGCGCGGATATGGAAGCTCTCGTGCAAAAGCTCACCGACGAAATCGTCGCAAACCTCAACAAATAGAAAGCGGTGTTTCCTGTAGCGGGATTCTGAAAGAATTTCGCCGGGACCGGATTCAAATTTCCATATGAAAGTAGCAATCATCGGCGGTGGCGGACGAGTCGGATCCTGCGCGGCATTCGCGCTCCAGTGTTCCGGCATCGTGAAAGAAATTGTGATGCTTGACGCCAACCAGGCGGCGGCTGAGGGCGAGGCCCTCGACCTCCTGCACGGCGCGGCTTACTGCGCGGACCAAAAGATCTCTGCGGGCACCTATGCGGACGCCAAAGACGCCGACCTGATCTGCATCACCGCCGGCCTCCGCCGCAAGCCGGATGAGTCCCGCCTCGATCTCATCAATCGCAACGTCACCCTTTTTCTCGGCATCCTGGAAAGTCTCAAGGGTGTTGGATTGAAGAAGGAGGCGATCGTTTTCGTGGTCTCGAACCCCGTGGATATCCTCACCCAGCTCGCCGTCGAAAAGACCGGGCTGCCTGCCTCGCAGGTTCTCGGGCTCGGCACGGTCCTTGATACGTCCCGCTTTTGCTCGCTGATCGCCAGCGCGCTCAACCTCCCGCCTACGCAGCTCCGCGCGATCATTCTCGGCGAGCACGGCGACACCATGCTCCCGATCTGGTCGTCCGCGACGGTGGGGGGCTTTCCTCTCACAAAATTCCAAGGCGTTACACCGGCTTTTCAAACGCAGATCTTCGAGCGCACCCAGAAGAGCGGGGCCGAAGTCATCTCCCGCAAGGGCGGCGCAGGCTACGCGGTCGGCGTGGCGATCCGGGAAGTCATCGACAGCATTGCCCTCGACCGCCGCCGCATCCTGCCGGTCTCCAGCCTCATCAACGGCGCTTATGGGATCCGTGACATCAGCCTCAGTGTCCCCACAGTCATTGGCCGTGCGGGCGTGGTCGGGCATGTGGAACTCGAACTCTGGCCGAAAGAATTGCAGGGCCTGCAAGCATCCGCCAAGGCGCTTAAAGAAACCCGGGCAAAGATCTGATCGAGCCTGTTTTCCCGCGGAATCGCGGCTGGGCCTGCAGACCGCTCATGGCCGCGAAAAAATGCCAAAATGCGAGGTTGAGCAGGAAGTTTGCTTTACGTCAAAGAAGCCGGATGGTAAGGGGAGGCAATGAAAACACCGCTTCTACTCCTGGCCGCTCTGGCCATGGTATCGCTGACATCCGGCTGCGTTGCCACCGCTGAGAAATATCGTGGGAATAAAGCTGCCTCGCAGTCCTGGCTGAAGGCCAACAACCGGGGACCGGCAAAAACAAATTTCGAAGGCGTGTATTATTCGCCGGATTGGGGGGTTGTTGCCCTGAACCAGCGCGGCGACAAAGTGAACGGTGCGATTGCGCATTTTCACATCTCGGGTATCGCGACCGGAAAAACTGCCTACCTGTTGCTGACCGACGACGAATGGGTCGAGCACACCATGATTCTGAAACGGAAAAACTCCGAAATCATCGAGGGAACCTATTCCTCGCATGTTCCGTTTTCCGAGAAGGACGCTCTGCCGGTTTACCTGGATAAAATTGTGGAATGAAGAGGGTTGCCGCCGCGTTCCTGATTCTTGCTGTGTTTGCCGGATGCTCTGCGGTCACCGAGTTCAACGATGCCCGCTATAACCGGAACAACAAAACCGGCGACAACTGGCTCTCCGACCAGTCCGAGCCGGCGGGGATCAACATCTCCGGAAATTGGACAAGCAATGACTGGGGGCGTGCCACATTCACCCAGGACGGACGCAGGGTCTCCGGAATTCTGGGTGGCTACACCGTGCATGGCGTTGTGAGCGGTGAGCGTGCTTATCTGCTGATCGCACAGGGCGACTGGTATTACTACAGTTCCGTGCTGGAGCTCCAGCGTCCGGGTCTCCTCACCGGAAGGTTTTCGCGCGCGATTCCTTATGTGAAGAACTTCGGCCGGCCGATGCGGTTGGAGCAACTCGCACACTGAGGCGGGGTCTCAGTAAAATCTCGGCGGCTGTCCGGTGGATTCCAGAACGGAAAGCCAGATATCCTGGCCCGGATCGACCGTGCGGCGCGCTGACGTGGCCACAGCGATCGGAACATGGACGTAGACGCTGTGCCAGCGTGCGACAATAAGGCCGGTTTTGCCCGCCATGCCCGCATGCACGGCCGCCTGCCCGAGGCGCATGCAGTAGATCCGGTCCTGCGGTGAGGCGGGGACGCTGCGGATCATGTAGCTCGGATCGATATACTTCAGGGTCAGTGCCGTGCCGCATTTCTTGAAATGCTCGGTGAGGCTTTCCTTCAAAAAGTGTCCGATATCGCCCAGGCGGAGATTGCCGGAGGCGTCGGTCTGGCCGGTGGATCCCAGATGTTCCTGCCCGGCGCCTTCCGCCGTGATGATCACGGCGTGCCCGCGTGAAACCACCCTCTGGCGCATGACCTCAAGAAACCCGTGTTCGCCCTCGAGGGCAAACGGGACCTCCGGGATGAGCACGGCATTGACCTCGCCGCTGGCAATGGCCGCCGCGCAGGCAATGAATCCGGAATGGCGTCCCATCAGCTTGACGAGACCGATTCCCCCGCGGGCGCTGCGGGCTTCGGTATGCGCGGCATGAACCGCCTGCACCGCTTCGGCGGCGGCGGTCTCATACCCGAAGCTCTTGTCCATATAGATCATGTCGTTGTCGATCGTCTTCGGCACCCCGACCACTGAGAGCTTGGCCCCCCGTTTCCGGGCTTCCTGTTCAATGGCGATCGCCCCCCGCTGGCTGCCGTCACCCCCGATCACGAAAAGGATGTTGACGTTGAGTTCCTGCAGGCGGTCCACCATCCGGAGGATATCCTGCGGCCCGCGCGATGTTCCCAGCCAGGTTCCGCCGAATTCGTGGATATTGGCAACCGCATCGGGCGTGAGATTCACAATCGCATGTCCGTATTCCGGGATCAGACCCTCGAATCCGTAGGGAATACCGTAGATCCGCCGGACCCCGTAGCGGTAGTAGGCCTGCATGACAATCGCCCGGATCACGTCGTTGAGCCCCGGGCAAAGGCCCCCGCAGGTCACGATGGCGCAATTCGTCTGTGCCGGATCGAAGAAGATTTTTTTGCGGGGACCCGCGACTTCGAAACAGGGGAATTCCTTCCCTTCGGCAATCATCCGGGAAACATCCGGAAGCTCGTGCTGGACGAGAACCCGGTGGTCATCGGTATAAAACTCGTGCCCGGGAACGGACTCCGCCATCAGGCGCTCGAGAGGGGAGGAGATCTTGCGATCCCCGAGGCAGCGGATGGTCAGCGAGGACGGGTCGAGATTCTCTACCATGGAGCCGTCTATTTTTTCTCGGCGTCGAGCGCGGCGCGGAGTTCCGACTCAATCTCCGCGTAAAGCGCCGCATCGGCCTTGAGTGTTTCCTTTGCCGCGTCGCGGCCCTGTGCAAGCTGGTTTCCTTTGTAGCTCAGCCAGGATCCGCGTTTTTCCAGAATGTTCTTCTCGATGGCAAGGTCCAGAAGCGAGCCCGTGCTGGAAATCCCCTCATTATACATGATGTCAAATTCCGCTTCCATGAACGGTGCGGCCACCTTGTTCTTGACCACCTTGACCTTCGTCCGGTTTCCGGTCATTGCGCCGTCGCTGCTCTTGATCGCCCCTATGCGGCGGATGTCCACCCGCACGCTGGCGTAGAATTTCAGCGCCTTCCCGCCCGGAGTCGTTTCGGGATTGCCGAACATGACGCCGATCTTTTCGCGGATCTGGTTTGTGAAGATACAGACCGTGCGGGATTTCGAGATAAAGGCCGTGAGCTTGCGGAGCGCATTGCTCATCAGCCTGGCCTGGGCGCCGACGACCGCGTCTCCGATCTCGCCTTCGAGTTCGGATTTCGTGACCAGGGCCGCGACCGAGTCGAGGACGATGATATCGAGAGCGTTCGAGCGCACGAGAGTCTCAAGGATCCGGAGTGCCTCCTCGCCGGAGCTGGGCTGCGAAACGAGCAGCTCGTCGAGGTTGACCCCGAGCTTCTGGGCATACTGGGGATCCAGCGCGTGCTCGACATCGATGAAGCCCGCGAGCCCCCCGCGCTTCTGTGCCTGCGCGATTGCGGTGAGCGTAAGGGTGGTTTTACCGGAGGATTCAGGGCCGTAAACCTCAACGATTCTTCCCCGGGGAAACCCGCCGACGCCGAGGGCGCGGTCGATCAGGATGTTGCCTGTAGGGATGACATCAACCGGCGAGACACTGTTGTCGCCAAGCCGGCGGATCGCCTCGCTGCCATAGTCTTTTTCGATTTGCTGGAGCGCGAGTTCGAGGCTTTTCGAGCGTGCGGCTGCGGTTTTGTCTGCTGCGGAGGAGTCGTCGGATTTGGCCATGGTTCGGGTCGTGTTGGTTAAGCGCCCGAGACTATGTGGGGGAGGGGATTCGTGAAATGAAAAAACCTCCCGATCTCGAAAATTCTGCCCGATCGAGGTGGCTTCGCCCCGTCAGAATCCATTGCGCTTCCGCCAGGTCCATACGGTGGAGGCTTCCTTCATGATCGCTGCCGGTGGGCGGGCGGGCCTCAACGAATATGGAGACCGGGCCGGCACCCTTCGCGTGGAGCGGGACGAACACGGCGACAAAGCGCCGTGGCTCCAACACGGGCGTGCCTGTTACGTTGCAGCCGCATTCCTTTGCTCCTTCCATGTGGCCCGCCCGGACAGCGCACGCCACAAGAAAATCTGTGCATTTGCGGTGGCGGGGCACTAGGCTGGAGTGACATGAATCCCTCACTCCTTTCAGATGACGATTTTTACCCTCTGATTGAAGCCCGGCATTGTGATCCGTTCCGGATTCTCGGGCTGAGGGAGTTTCAAGGCCGGTGGATCGGCCGGGCATTCCGTCCGGATGCCGTGAAGGTCCGCATGCTGGATGCCGGGGGTGGATCATATGAGCTGACGCGGATCCACGAAAGCGGGCTGTTTGAGGCCGTGCTGCCGGGTGTGACTGCGGAGTTCGGCTACACCCTGGAATTCACAGGCCGGGACGGCACCCGCTGGCGCTCGCCAGATCCCTATTCCTTCGGGCCCGTGCTCGGAGAGATGGATATCTATCTGTTCAACGAGGGGACGCATTACGACGTTTACAAAAAGCTTGGTGCACATGTGATGGAAATCGGCGGCGTTCCCGGGGTCCACTTTTCGGTCTGGGCGCCGAACGCCCAGCGCGTGAGCGTGGCGGGGGATTTCAACGGATGGGACGGCCGCATCCATTCCATGAGAAAAATGGTGCCCTCGGGCATCTGGGAAATATTCCTGCCGGGGGTTCACGAGGGGGCGCACTACAAATTCGAAATCCGGGGACCACACGGAGAGGTCTTCCTGAAAACCGATCCCTACGCATTTTTTGCCCAGCATACGATCGAGACCGGCTGCATGGTTTTTGATCTGAACCGCTTTGGCTGGTCGGACGCCGAGTGGATGGAGAAACGCGCCAAGCGGGACCCGTATTCCACTCCGATGAGTATCTACGAGGTCCACCTTGGATCCTGGCAGCGTGTCGCAGAGGACGGGGACAGGTTCCTGAGCTACATCGAACTCGCCGACCGCCTCATCCCGTATGTGAAAGAACTGGGGTTCACGCACATCGAACTGCTTCCGGTGATGGAGCATCCGTTCGATGGCTCATGGGGATATCAGGTCGTGAACTACTACGCGCCGTCCAGCCGTTTCGGAAATCCCGACGAATTCCGTCATTTTGTCGACAGGTGCCACAAGGAGGGAATTGGAGTCATCCTGGACTGGGTGCCCGGCCACTTCCCCAAGGATGCCCACGGTCTGGCCCGCTACGACGGGACCTGCCTCTACGAACACGAGGATCCGCGGCTTGGCGAGCACATGGACTGGGGGACGCTGATCTTCAATTACGGACGCAACGAGGTGAAAAACTTCCTGATCGGCAATGCCCTCTTCTGGATGGACGAATATCATATCGACGGGATGCGGGTGGATGCGGTCGCGTCGATGTTGTATCTCGACTACTCGCGCAAGCCGGGGGAATGGATTCCAAACTGTTTCGGCGGCCGCGAGAACCTTGATGCGATCAGCTTTCTCAAACGTTGCAACGAAGTCTGCTACGAGCGTTTTCCAGGCATCACAATGATCGCCGAGGAATCCACCGCCTGGCCGGGCGTCTCGCGTCCGACCTATACCGGCGGGCTCGGGTTCGGGTTCAAGTGGAACATGGGCTGGATGAACGACAGCCTGCGCTACATCAGCAAGGATCCGATCCACCGGCGCTACCACCAGGGTGACATCACATTCTCGATGCTGTATGCGTTCCAGGAGCATTTCGTCCTGGTGCTCAGCCATGATGAAGTGGTGCACGGGAAGGGATCGCTGCTCGACAAGATGCCCGGCGACATGTGGCAGAAATTTGCGAACTGCCGGATGTTCCTTGCCTGGATGTGGGCGCACCCCGGCAAGAAGCTGATCTTTCAAGGCATGGAGTTCGGCCAGTGGCTGGAATGGAACCACGGGAAAAGCCTCGACTGGCACCTCACCCAGTTTCCGATGCACGACGGCCTCCGCCGCCTGGTCCAGCACCTCAACTGGCTCTACACAAACGAGCCTTCCTTCCACGAGTTGGACGACAGCTACGACGGGTTCGAATGGGTGGATTTTCACGATGCCGACAACACGGTCTGGTCGTTCATGCGGAAGTCCCGGACCGGGGCAGACATTCTGTTTGTCATCAACGCCACGCCGGTCGTGCGTCCGGCTTATCGCGTGGGAATCGAGGTTCACGGGTTTTACGAGGAGGTGCTCAACACCGATGCCGGAACTTATGGAGGCAGCAATGTCGGGAACTACGGGGGCCGCTGGTCGGATGAAAACTGGGCGTGGCAGGGCAAACCCAACTCGGTCCTCCTCGACCTCCCGCCACTCGCGGTCGTTGCCCTCAAATACAAAAAGCAGTAGCGGTCTGCGGCCAAATCCTGGGATTACCCGGACTTTGCGCTTGATCAGGGAGAACGGGCGCGCGTTTGGACGCTGACTCCGCAAGCGCAAGCTGGCGTCTTTCACGGACTCGAGGTCCAATGCTGTTCACTTAAGAAAGGAGCGCGGGCATCCTGCCCGCCATCGTTCAGGTTCGCGGGCGGGACGCCCGCGCTCCGTTGGATGCAAAGTGAACAATTTTGCGCTGGCCGCCTTATCGCCTCTATTTTGCCAGAAGTGGTTGAGGTCTGCGCGAAGCGTGTTTGACCGGGGGAATGAGGATTACCGGGCTGACATTCCGACCCAGACAAACCCGCGCTGAAGGCTGTCGGTCGACTGGCCCAGACGGAAGCTGCGGTATTCGTAATCCGCTTGTCCGTCATCGTCGTAATCACCGAGGGCGGGCATCATGGAAGTGTCGCCTGCCGGGATTTCAACCACGCTCAAATCCGTTCCCTGCAGGTTGTCATCGCCATAAACTGTGTAGACGATGCCATCTATAGGTGCGGAGGCGAGGGGATTTCCGCTGAATGCCGCACCCTTGCGCACCGGAAAGGTGAATGTCAGGTAATTCCGGCCCGAGTCATCGATGAGCCCGGCTTGTTGTTTCCCCTCGCTTCCTCCGCCGCCAAGCGGGTCTGTGTCCATCGCGAAATGCCCGAGGTTTGTTTGGCCATCGGCACCGGGGCTGGCCGCAAGTTGGTCGTTGGTTCCGGGCGTCAAGCCCCGGTTCCTTGTCCACCCCTCAAATGCCGAGATGACCGTCACTTCCATCGCGTTGATGTAGGCGTTGGAATTTGTCACCTGCGCTGCGGTCAGATCGACGAATGCCTCGCCGAAGGCATTCGGCCGGATTCCACGGACGACCGCCACTTTGTTGTCGTTGCCGTCGTATGTCCCGTTGCTCCCGATGTTGTTTCCGCTCGTTCGCAGGGTGGCGGAACCGCTGTTCGCACCGCGGACATCGTAGGTCGTTTCACGCGTATCGGTGACGGTTCGTGAACCGAAAAACTTGAAGTCGTAGAGCAGGTTCGGGTCGAGTCCTTCAAGCATGAAGCTTCCCGGCGTATCATCGTCCCCACCGCCAGTCAGGCCATCCGCAGTGGAGTAGAAGTAATCCTCCGTGACCGTTCCTATGCCCATTAAGCCCAGAAGTGAGGCGGAGGGGGAGAGCAAGCCGCCGTTAAGGCGTCCGTTCGTGGAAAATCCGCCGGTGACCGTCAGATCAATTCCAGTCGCTGCGCCGGTCGCATCGGACAGATTTCCGATGTGCTCACCGACATTGATGGGGGCTCCTCCGCTGACCGAAAACCAGTTGTTCCACACATTTCCGTTCGAGTCTGTGCCGATGGTTCTGTTGCCGTTCGTTGTGTCGCCGGGCCCGAAGTCAAAGAGAAGAGTCCGACCCGGCCGGGGGGTCATGTCATTCGCCACAAACGTCCGGTTGGGAGCGATGATTGCGGACAATGCCGAGCGGATGACCGGTGACCAGATCGTGCTGTAGCCGTGGCGGTTCATGTGCAGGCTATCCACGTAGAACGCACTCATCTGGGTTGAGTCGAGGTTCTCAAACGACGCAGGCAGGTCAATGTAGTGGAGCCGCGGGTTCCCCGATGACGCGATGTGGGAGGAGATGAGCGAGTTCGCTGCCAGGCGCTGGATTGTCTGCGGGGCATTGCCGCTGTTCGCCGGGTTTTTTGTGATGCCTATGAAAAAAATATCCACCGTGGGCTGCGCGGTGTGGACGGTATTCACAAATGTCTGGAAGCCGTTGAGGACCGACTGGCCGGTTGCTCCCGCATTGATGTCGTTCGTTCCCGCCCACATCACGATCGCCCGGGGGTTGTAGGGGAGCACGATTTCGTTTGCGTGGTAGATCATGTCAGCCATCACGGCCCCGCCGATTCCCCGCTGGATCACCTTGTAGTCGGCGAAATCGCGGCACAAATCCTCCCAGCGCCGGATGCTCGAACTGCCGAGAAAAAGAATCGCCCCGGAGGGTGGCGCGTCCAGTGCATCCTGCGCCTTCCAACGGTTGACGGGGGCTTGATAGGTTTGCGAAAATGCCGGTTCCGTAACAAGGCCGCTCAGGGCGGCTAAGAAACAAAGGATCTTGAGGCGGGGGCCGATGGCGGGCGGGATTTTCATGCGTTGGCATTCCCGGCTGACTCTGTCGCCGGCAATAACTATACAATCAATACACTGAAGACGCTATGATGTCCATGGCCAATGCAAAAACACAATTCATGCCGCAGGAGCCGCTAGCGGCGGGAAGCGTCTGCTTTCTGTTTTGTGGCGGCGGGGTATCTTCTGTTTGATTCCTTGAGGCTCACCGGGCCCCCTTTTGGATCCCTCTCTGGATTGCCGCACTGATCAGGTCCATCCGCAGAGGTTTAGTAAGAAACTCATCCATTCCCGCTTCGAGGCAGCGGACCTTGTTCTCCGCGAAAGCGTCAGCCGTGAGTGCGACAATATAGGCCGGCTTGCATCCCCTGCTCTCCGCCTCATGATTCCTGATGAGCTGAGTGGCCTCCAAGCCGTCACAGACCGGCATGAGGACATCCATAAAGATCACGTCAAACCGGTTCTCCTTCACGCGTTCAAAAGCCTGCCGGCCATCCGCCGCGGTAGAGGGCTCGCACCCCAGCCGGCGGAGGATCCCGGTCATCAGGCGCAGGTTTGTGTGAACATCGTCGACGGCGAGAACCCGCAGACCCCGGAGATCGGCGGGCGGCGCGGACTCCGCAGCCGGTTCAAGGAGGGGGGATTTTCCGCTTCTATACGCGGGGATCCGGAATTTGAAGGCGGTCCCCTTCCCCGGGGCACTCTCGACGGAAATATTTCCGCCCATCGCCTCGACCAGCTTTTTGCAGATTGTCAGGCCCAGCCCGGAGCCTCCGAAGCGCCGATGGATCGAAGGATCCGCCTGGCCGAACACCTCGAAGATCCTTTCCTGTTCTCCGGCCGGGATTCCGATCCCGGTATCCAGGACCTCGCAGTCAAGGAGCAACCGTCCGCCGGGCGTGGAGGTCGCATCGATCCGGACGGTGATGCCGCCTTCGGATGTGAATTTGATCGCATTCCCGACCAGGTTGAAAAAAATCTGCCGGACCCTCTTGGGATCGGTGACAATCTCGTCGGGCACGGTATCTCCGATCCGGGATTCCACCGAAAGCCGCTTGGACTTGAGCGCTGGCTCAAAAGATGCGAGCACCTCCTGCAGGCATCCGCGCAGGGAGCAGGGCAGCATCTCCATATCCATCCTCCCGGATTCGATCTTCGATAGATCCAGAATGTCGCTGATCAGGCCAAGCAGGGAATTTCCGCAGCTGCGGATCGTTGAAACAAGCTCCTCCTGATGGGCGGGCAGGTCCTCCTCGAGCAGGAGATCCGTGAATCCAATAACCCCGTTGAGAGGTGTCCGGATCTCATGGCTCATCATTGCGAGGAACGCGGACTTTGCAGTGCTCGCCTGCTCGGAGGCCGCGACGGCTTTCTGCGCATCTTCCATGAGACTCAAAGCGACTCTCCTGCTCATGGTGAGCTCTTCGGTGCGGGCGGACATCGATTCCTCCATCTTGTGACGCATGATCGCTCCACCCAGGCCCGCCGCTGCGGCGCGCAGCGCCTCCAGTTCCTCGTGCTTCCACACCCTTTCGGTCACACAATCATCGAATCCGATGAAGCCGATAAATTCGCCGTGCGAATGAACAGGCATCAGGGCCAGCGAGAGCACATCCTGGGCCTCCAGGATCTCCCGCAGCGGAGACCGGGACTCGCGGGTGAGAATCGGAACGGTGGTACCCTCCAGAAGGACATCAAGAATCCCCGGCAGCATCTCATCGTAGCGGATGTTCTGGAGAACCGGGTTGTGAAGTTCGCGGGAGATCCCATCCCTCACCCACTCGCATCGCTGGCTGCAGGAAAGCGTGGGGCTTCCGGTGATATTCTCGAAATAGTAGGCGCGGTCCACGCCGACCGCGGAGCCCAGGCACCCCAGAAAATCGGTTGTCGCGGCCGCAAAGCTCCCGGGTTCGAGGAGAATCGTAAGGGCATCCGCGACGGCTTGCAGCAGGAAACGGGGTTCGGTTTCAGGCCTCATCGGTCATGGAATCCACTTTGTATCCCGGAGGAAGCCCCATGCGCCTCCGGAGAAGGTTGACTTCCGATTTCATCTCGAGCACACGGTTCTCCCGGCCGATCATGGCGCGATTGAACCGTTCGAGTTCCTCGATGCTGGCTTTGAGCTCCTGCTCCACGCGCTTCCGCTGGCCGATCTCCTCGAACGTCACGACAAATCCATCCGCCCAGGGCTCTGCGGAGATGTGGAACCAACTCCTTATCCCGTCGTGCGGGTGAAAGGCCTCAAATTGTTCGCCGGTCCTGGTTTCGACAACGCGGACATACCGCTCGAAGAGCCCCTCGGAGAGGTTTCCGGGAAAGAGACCCAGCAGGCATTTTCCCAGCATGTCTCTGGAATTCCTGTTCATCATTTCCTCGGCGGACTTGTTCGCGAGCACGAGGATAAAATCAGATATCGCGCCTTTCTCATTTCTGAGGCTGCGGAAGGCCATGATCCCCTCGGACGCGCTGTCGAGCACGCTCAGGAAAAGGGTCTTCTGGTTTTCCGACTCCAACCGCTGGCGGCGCAATGAGTCGAGAAGCCGGTTCGCCGAACCCGCAAGCCGTCCGAACTCATCGCTTGAGGTCTCCATCAGGCGGGCGGAGGAATCCTTGCTGCCCACCAGCAATTGGAATTCCCTGTCCATGCGGATAATCTTTCTGATGAACAAATGTTCGATGGCCAAGCAGCAGAAAGCGCCGAGCACCACCGCCCCGAGGATCGAACTCCAGATCAGTTTGTTCCGGAGCTCGACAGCCCCGGAATACAACACCGATGGGAATGTCAACCGCAGACCCGCCGGGACGAAGCCGGCGGCGTTCTCGAACTGGATATCCGCCGAGAGACCGGCGGAAGCATTTCCGGAGGGATTGCTTCCCGACAGAAATATCCGACATGTTCCCAAGGCATCGGAAGAGACGGATTTTCCCTCACGCCGGACGCCCTCCCCCCTCCCGTCGATTGCAATCGGGGTGATGCTCACGCCGGTGAGTTCCTTCATTTCTGCAAACCAGTCTTTCCCGATATTGAGCCCGTAGACGAGCCAGCCCGGAGAAGGGCCCGACCCATCCGCGCGGGTCACAGGGTGGGCGGACAAAAGAAGGAGTCCGTCCGGTGCGGGCAGGCACACCGAGCTTGGTTTTCCCTCCTGGAGCAGGCCGGTGTGCCTGGCTTCGTCCGACTGGAAATAGTCCGGCAGATTATTGGCCGTCTCCCGTCCGGGGGACAAAAGCATCCATGCGAAGGGGTTCTTCTGCCGGTCGAAGAGGACGAAGTAGTCCTGACCGGAGGAGTGGGCTTGGGCGAGGGTGCCACGCTCGATGTAACCCTTCCGAGTTCCTTTCAGAAACGAGAAAGTCTCATCCCGGATCGCGCCGTCGAGGACCCTGCTCTGCTGCTGCCGGGCGGCCTGGTTGAGGCGGCTGATCACGCTCTCGATGAGATCTTTCGTGAGCTCATTCTGAATGCTGTTCATGGATTCCATGAAGACTGTTCCGACCAGCGCGAGGAGCGCAGCAGTCACCACCAAAGCTACCGCCCCCACAAATAGGAACGACTTCGCCCGCAGAGACAATCCGCGCGGCGTGAATCGACCCGGGAAGGTGCGGAGCATGGAAGCGGGGGGGCTATTGCACCAGAATGGAGAGGATCGCCTTCTGCGTGTGGAGACGGTTCTCCGCCTGTCGGAAGATGGTTTCGGCGTTTGCCTCGAAGGTCACGGCATCGATCTCTTTTCCCCGGTAGGCGGGCAGGCAATGCATGACCATGGCGTCCGGGGCCAACCTGCAGAGTTCCCCGTTGATCCGGTAGCCTTGAAGCTGCGCGATGCGGCTGGCAGATTCCTGTTCCTTGCCCATGCTCACCCAGACGTCGGTATAGAGGACCGACGCCCCTTCCGCCGCTGCGCGGATGTCCGGAGTGACAGAAATCCTTCCGCCAGCCTTCTCCAGCAGTGAGGGAGCGGGCTGGAATTCCTGAGGAGCCGCAATGCGGAGTTCAAATCCCAGGATCGCGGCAGCCCAGATCCAAGATCGTGCGACGTTGCAGTCCCCGTCGCCGATAAATGCCAGGCGCAAGCCGTCCAGAGATCCGCGGGTCTCGATAATCGTGAATAAATCCGAAAGGATCTGGCAGGGATGTTCCTCATCTGTGAGCGCATTGATCGTCGGAATTCCGCTGAAGGATGCAAAATCCTCGACATCCTGCTGGGCAAATGTCCGGACGACAGCTCCCTGAATCATGCGTCCCATCACCCTGGCGGTGTCCCGGATCGGTTCCCCCCGGCCGAGCTGAATGTCGTCGGCCGCCAGAAACATAACGTCTCCCCCGAGCTCCCGGATTCCCGTCTCAAACGAGACGCGGGTGCGGGTGGAGGATTTGGAGAACATGAGCGCCCAGCATTGATGCCGCAACGGATGCGCTGCATGTTGTCCTCTGGTGGACTTCATGACTGCGGCGGATTCCAAGATGCCAGAAATCCCCGCTGCATCGAGAGACTCAATTGAAAGAAGGTTTTTCATTCAGGAAGCAGGGATGGGAGCAGATTCCGCAAGATTTTCCAATTCCCCAATTGCTGCGGCAAACTTTTTTACGGCCTCGTCAATTTCGGTTTCGGTAACGTTGAGCGGAGGAAGGAACCGCACGACTGTTTCTCCAGCAGGAATGACGAGGAGCCCGTGCCCCATCGAGCGGACCACAGCCTCCAGAGCCGGGGGGCGCGTCCCCTTCGGGAAACCCTTCTTGTCGAATTGCACTCCGGCCATGAGCCCGATCGACCGCACTTCGGTGACATGCGGAATCCGGGCTGCGAGCAGGGCGTCGACCAGATACTTCCCCAACCGGGTTGCCGCGGCCCGAAGGTTATCCCGTTCGATGATCTCCAAAACCTTCGACCCGGCCGCGCAGGCCACCGGGTTTCCGCCATAGGTTGTTCCATGGCTTCCCGGCCCCAGAAGATCGCATAGCGGCCCCCTGTCATCCCTCACTCCGCTCCCAATCCAGAACGCGCCCAGCGGATAGCCATTGGCAATGCCTTTTGCCCAGGAGACGCCGTCGGGCTGCACGGCGGGGGCCAGGCTCTTCCATCCGCACCACTCTCCGGTCCGCCCCAGCCCGCACTGCACCTCATCGAAAAGCAGGAGCAGATCCCGCTTGTCGCAGAGTTCCCTCAGCCCGGTCAAAAAGGTCTGCCGGGCGATGTGAATCCCTCCCTCTCCCTGCACCGGTTCGATCAGAATCGCCACCGTGGATGGCCCGACAGCGGCCTCGACAGCCGCGAGATCGCCGAACGGCAGATGCTGGAAACCCTCCAGGAGCGGCCCGAATCCTGATTTGACTTTCTCCTGCCCGGTGGCGGAGATCCCGGCCATCGTGCGGCCGTGAAACGAGCCCTCGAATGTAAGGATTTCGTGGCGTTGAGTCGGGCTCCCGAACCTTCTTGCAAGCTTTATCAACCCTTCATTCGCCTCGGCTCCGCTATTGCAGAAAAAGACTTTCCCCGCCCCGGTGATTTTGACCAGCCGTTCCGCGAGGCCGGCCTGTGGTGCGGTGCGGTAAAGATTGGATGTATGAACCAGTGTGGCCGCCTGGCTGGAAATCGCCGCGGTGATCTCCGGATGTGCATGCCCGAGCGAACAGACCGCGATTCCAGCTCCAAAATCCAGATATTCCCGGCCGTCGAAATCCCAGACCCGGCAGCCGGAACCGCGCGCAATATCGAGATCGAAGCGCCCGTAGGTCGGAATCACATACTCCTGATACTTCTCCGCCAATGTTGACATGCGCGGACAACTAACCGATCCGCCGGATAATGATGAGAAAAAAATGTGGCCGTTATGAAATTGACGGCCGGGCGATGCTGCTCATTTTTTAAATTCTTCTCCTGCCGGATCCGGGCTGAAACGGATGCTGCTCGCTCAAGAACGGAGCGCGGGCATTCTGCACTCCATTGGCAGCTAAGTGAACAGTGTTGGGGCCCAAACCGTTGCCGGGTTTAATGCGTTTGTCAGGGAGCCGTTCGCTTTTTGTTGCTCCAGCGCTTTGGCTCGCACGAACCCCATTGTTGTGATCCTGTGTCACGCTCCCCGGATACCCATGCCACTGTGTTGTCACCGGGCCTAAAACAAACAGGGGTAAACCGGAGCATGCCGCCCCTGCCGCAAATCTCAACCCGCTATCCCGCTCAATTCCACCGACGGCGACGGAACACTGTGACCACTGTCAGACCGCACGCAAGCAAAGCCCAGGTGGTCGGTTCGGGGATGACGGTGATTTCCATCGAGTTGAGGTATGCGAATTTGTTTGTATCCGTGGAAGTCGCGTAGAGAGTCAGGTCGATTTGGCTGCTGGCGTTTGGAGCCAGTCCGCTGACTCCGCCGAGGACCAGGACACTGCTGTTGTTGTAGTTGATACCAGATCCACCGAGGTTGGTGCCGGATGTCTGCAGAGAACCGGTGGAGGTTGTGGCGCCAACCATTTCAAAGTTTGTTGTCCGGCTGTCCGCCGCGCTACGGCTGCCAAACAGGGTGAATTTATAGGTTTTGCCAAGATCAAGCTGGGAAAATCGGATCGTGATGCCGGTGATAGCCGTTGTGCCAGTGGAGAAGATCGCATCCTCATACGCGGTGACTATATTGAACGGTGCCGGGGCCCCGCCGACGCCGAGAGCCGCGGAATTTGTGGCCACTGCCGTGGTGTATCCGAGATCGATGGTAGTCGCCGCGTTCGCTGATGTCACCATGTTGGTGACCGTGTAGCCACCGTTGAACGAGTTGTTCCAGTAGATCCCGGAAGTGGGGCTTGGTGTTTGGCTTCCATTTGTTCCGTTATTTCCAAAATCAATGAGGATCGTCTGCCCGCTGGCAGAGTTTGCGAAGCTCATCGCAAGCGTAATAATGCCCGCGAAGAGGGATGTTTTAAGGAGGGTATGTGCTTTCATGATGCTTGTGATCTGGTTTCGGGGTTGGGATTATTTCTTATTCTGGGCCTGAAATTCTATACACTCTAAACACTGGCGTTGCGATCCATCAAGGGAAAAATGCAACTTTCTGCGGGGAAAAGAAGCGTTTGGCGACCGGGAGCTCATCAGTTGAAATTGGCCGGGTCACGGAGGAGGGGATCGAGTTCGGCGCCGCGTTCTTTCGTGATGGATTCGACATGGCCGTCCAGGAAGAGGCCGAGGGCCTGGTTGCCTGCGGAGCCATACGAGTAGTTGAGGTTCATCCAGGTGGTGTCGTAGGGATATTTTGCCGACTGGATCGCTTCCCAGGTTCCGAATTTCGGGGAGTTTTTAAGGACGGTGCCGGTCATGATGAGGGGTTCGACGCGTCCCTTGAGATCCTCGCGGTTGAGGACGCGGACCGGGTCGCCGGCGCGCCAGTTGGGATCGATGAAGAAGTAGTTGATGGCATAGCTGCCGCGTCCCCACGGGTGCTGCTCCTCCCCGTATTTTTTAACCATGAGCGGGCACCACATTATTTTGGCGTAGTCGGACCTCGCCATCTGGCCGGCGACGTCGCCTTCGAAGGGGCCGTAGGTTTTTTCCCAGAGCGTGCGGCGCCAGTGGTGGCGGGCGGCGGGATCCTCAGCGGTGCTTCCCAGGGCGGTGGGGAAGACGTTGTTGTTCTCTCCGAGGTAGGTGGTGAAAAGCGTGTGGATCTGGCGAAGGTTGCTCGTCGAGGCGACGGTCAGCGCCCCGTTTTTCATCCGGCCTGCGACCGGGATCAGGAGCGCCGCCAGGACGGCAATGATCGCGATCACAACGAGAAGCTCGATGAGCGTGAAGCCTTTGCCGCCCTTGCTGGGAGCGCTGGCTGTCGCTTGCGGGCTGCGGACGGGGGAACCGGTCTTCATGACGTGCAGACCATACCAATCCCGCACCCCGCGGCAAAATGAAATCCCCGCTTTACGTAAATCGGACTGAGCGCTGCACGGGGGGCTCCGCCGGTCCGGCCTGATTTTCAGCAGGGGACAGCCTGCGAGAGCGTCTGGATGTCATGAATCTGGGACAGGTGGGAAATCCCTCCCGCTTCGGATTCCGCCGACCTGTCAAGGAACCGGATTGTGTCGCCGGGGATGAAATGCATCCGGATATGGATCTCGGTGAAGTCCGATTTTCCGGAGCTTTTCTGCTGTGACAGCATGGTGAGACACATTTCCACCATCTGGTCGAAATCGGGGAGCATGCCCGTGATCTGGCGGCCGCTCTGCCCTTCGAGGCGGTCGGAGCCGATCGTGACGATGCTGAGATCACGGGGGATTTCAATATTGTGGAGCGGGGCCACGCGGGCGAGCGCCATGCCGCGGCCGAGCGAACCGGCGACGATCGCGGTCGGCCTCTGCCTGGCTTTCGTGCCGGCGATGGATTTGAGATGATTTGCGACGCTCGACAGCGTCGTGTTCCGGACCTCGCGGGATGCTCTCATGAGATCCATGTCGACCGGGAGGCCGTGTTCTTTCATGGCTTCGAGATATCCTTCCCTGTGCATTTTTGTCTGTCTGGCATCCGGCTCCACGTTGTCCTCGGAAAAAACGATACGCTTGTGGCCGTATCGAATGAGGCGCGAAGTCAGGTCGTAGTAGGCATCCCTGACGTCCGCGCATACCTTGGGGGCGCAGCGTTCAAACGGAGGGCACAGAAAAACAATGGGCAGGGTGTCGGGAACATCTCCGAACCGGACGGGCATTTGGAAAGGCGTGAGGGAAATAATTCCGGTAACATCCTCCCCGAAAACCGCACCTTTCTGATTCGCCCTGCCGGCATCCAGCCCGGCGGGGAGAACCTTCACTTCCGTCAGCAGATTCTTGCGTCGTGCGCACAGGAGGATTACGTGCTCATACCAGAGAATCAGCGGCTGTCCGGTCTGCTCTTCAGAAACCAGAACTCCGATCTTTCCGTTGATGACAGGAGCCTGTGGATGCATCGATTTGAGGTAGGTGCCGCGGTAGCCCAGCGTCGTGACGTAACCCTCCTGCTTCAACCGGTCGTAGGCGGACTGGATCGTTTTGGTCCCGAATTGCAGTTGCTTCGCAAGAGCAATGACTCCCGGGAGTCGGTCATTGACTTTCCAGCGCCCGAGCTCGATTTCCCCCACCAGAATATCGTAGATCTGCTCCGCGTAATTGAGCATGTGATGCGGAACAATTTTTTTTCCGAACAACTCGCTGCCATTCTGGCTGACTCCCATATGAACATTCTATACACCGACTTCTCAATGGGAAGGAGGAAAGAGGGCAGGGCATGGGCGCATCCCCGATAAGTGCAATAAATGGAGGGACGGACGATACGGGTTGCTTTGCTTCGCTACGGAATCAGTTGACTCGTTCGCTCCCGCTCATCTTGCCCTCAGGCTGCCTCCGGCAGTCTCCCGAGCGCCATCGCAGGGCACCCTGGTGTGTTCCCATCACCAAACGCCCGAGTGTCGCTGAGGCACGAAGCGCTATCGCGTGTGTTTTCCCGCTTCTGTTGCTTTACGTAGAGTGTTTGGCGGATTGTGGTTTTCAGATCTTGGGGAACCATCAGGAGCGTGTTCCGGAGTCGCCGGTTTGATTTGCGAACATGCCCGCCATGATTTTTCTAGAATATCTCCCCTTCTTGCGCCAAGGCGCTGTCCGCAAATATTCGCGAGGGGCGACGATCCTTGGTCTGGCATCGCTCGCCTTGTGGGGTTGTGCAACGCCCCGCCCGTGCGGCGGGGCGTTCCCGCCGCCGCCGATTGAGTCCGAATGTGGACGCACCAACGGCAAAATCCTTCCACCATCGACCCAACCTGGAACGCCTGAGGCGGAATCCAGCGGCCGCAGCCACGTTGTTCTCTCGGCAACGGGTCACTTTGTGGAGTTCGAAATGACCGCTCCGGCGAACGTGATCGTGATCCGTTACGGCTTGCCCGATGCCGTTCGGGGAGGAGGCATCAACGCCACGATCAGCCTCTTGGTAAATGGCCGGTTCGTGCGCAAAATTCCTCTCACATCGGCCTTGTCCTGCGTGTATGGAGACTACCCATGGACGAATGATCCCGCATCGCGCAATGCCCGGAACTATTTTGATGAGGCTCAGGTCCGTGTCGAGGGATTGGACCGGGGGGATATTGTCCGGCTGGAAAAGCAGGCGGACGACAGCGCAAGCCATTACCGGATCGATTTTATCGAAGCCGAAATGGCTCCTCCACCGCGGGAGCGTCCAAAGAACAGCCTCTCGCTGACGGATTTTGGAGGGGTTCCGAATGACGGTTTGGATGACTCGCCGGCATTTCTTGCGTGCCTGTCTGCGGCGGTTGCCTCGACCCGTGCGATGTGGGTGCCGCCTGGGGAATTCCGGCTTGACGGCGGGAGAATCCGGATCGGCGGGGTCGTGGTCACGGGGGCTGGCATGTGGCATTCGAAGCTGTCCGGGTCTCATGCCATGTTCGAGGGAAATGGCAGGCCTCTGCGAATGTCCGACCTGTCAATATTTGGCAGCGTGGACCTCCGGAACAATGCGGCACCCGACAATGCTTTCAACGGGAACTTTGGCGATGGCACGGTCCTGAAAAATCTTTGGATCGAGCACGTGAAATGCGGGGTGTGGACGCTGAGCGGCACCCGGAACATGCGGATCGAAAATTGCCGGATCCGTAACACGATGGCCGATGGGGTGAACTTTTGCGACGGGACGGAGTATTCGACCGTGCAGAACTGCCAAATCAGAAACACCGGTGATGATGCCCTGGCGACATGGTCTCCGGGCGGCGATTGGTCGTCCAGGAAACCCTGCATCGGAAATCGCTTTCAGAACAACCGGATCCAGTTTCCATGGCTGGCAAATGGCATCGGCATCTACGGCGGAAAGGATCACTCTGCAATTGGCAACAGCGTGCAAGGAACGGTCCTCTCCGGCGGCGGACTCCTGATCAGTTCGGGACACGGGTCCATTCCCTTTTCCGGGACGATTCGTGCGAGCGGTAACGCATTCCTTGAAACCGGAGGAGACTGCTACATTGGAGAGAGCGTGGGTGCGATCTGGGTCCAAGCCGCGGAATCCGACATCAATGCACCCGTGATCATCGGGCAGACCCGGATCGTTGATGCGTTGCATGCCGGAATAACCACCCACGGTCCCCGGTGCATCGCCGATCTCCGGCTTGTCAATACGAAGGTTCACAGGGCAAACGGACCGGCAATCCTCATCCAACCGGGCTCATCAGGGGCAATGCGGGTCTCGGGCCTGAGCGCTTCCGACACCCGAAAACCCATCATCAAAAATGAGTCCACGAGTTTTAATGTCAGGACTTCAAAATGAACGCGTGGACCGATCAACCCGGGGGAGACTTCAAAATGATCTGCTCATGGGATGTTTCCGGTCAACCTCCTCCCGAGCCCCTACCTCTCAGTCGATCGCCACACGAAAAAACGGGGCATCTGGCTGGGCAGGGCATTGGTGATCGCATTGAGGGGGGGCCGAAAAACAGCGCCCGCTCAAGGGATAGCGAGCATTTCGTCGATGGAGATTTTCGAGAGGTCGCTGGCTCTGAGCGTGGCCCCCGGATGACCGGTGGCACTGCCCACCGCGAGCACGGGCATCCCGGCGGCGAGGCCCGCATCGACGCCCGCATCGGCGTCCTCGACCACGAGGCACTGGTCCGGCGAAATGCCGAGCTGCTGTCCGGCCAGGGTAAAAACTTCGGGGTCGGGTTTCGATTTCGCAATGTGCGTGCCGTCGACAACGGCGTCGAAGGTTTTGTCCAGACCGATGGCAATAAGGATCGGGCCGGCGTTCTTGCTCGAGGAACCAATCGCGATCTTGATGCCGCGTTCCCGCAGGCCTTTCAGCACGTCCGCCACTCCGGGCAGGATATCCGCCGGGGAAAGCGCCCTGAGCGAGTCCCGGTAAATCGTGTTTTTGCGTGTGGCCATCTCCTCTTTTTCGGCGGCGGAGTAGCTGCGGGAGGCTTTCTCCAAAAGGATATCGAGCGATTCCATCCGGCTGACCCCCCGCAGTCTCTCGTTATCCCCACGGGTGAACGGGATGCCCTCGGCGTCGGCGAGTTGCTTCCAGGCCAGGAAGTGAAACTCGTCGGTGGAAACGATGACCCCATCGAGGTCGAAGATGACGGCTTGTATGTTTTTCATAAGGTTATTTGCGAGTTCAAATTCCTCTGGGGACAGTGGATGGCGAGAGTATGCGGAGTTTATCGGTCAGGACATGGCTTGCGCCATTCAGGATCACCTCTGCGTGCCCGTGTCCCTGCGAGCCATCAACTTCCATCCGAAGCGAATCGCGGGTAAAGAAAAAATTCAGCACATATCCTCGGAAGACGACGCGGAGCGATGCCGATTTCCATTTCGCCGGCAGGCGGGGTTCGACGACAAGTCCATCCGGACAGAACCGGATGCCGCAGAACCCCTGGGCCGCCACCATCCAGGCTCCGCCGTTGGCGGCCGGGTGCGTGCCTCCGATGTAGAGCGTCCCGACATACTGCTTGGAGTCGCCCGTGAGATCGACCGTGGCGGTTTTTAGAAAATATTTGTGAGCGAAGTCCGCGCGGCCGGTTTCTGCTGCGACAAGAGCGTAGACACAGGCGCTCAGACTCGAGCCGTGTTCCGTCCGCGGCTCGTAAAAATCCCAGTTCGCCTTTTTCACCTCCGTGCTGAACCTGTCTCCCAGCAGATGCGTGAGAAGGACGACGTCCGCCTGCTTGATGATTCGGGTGGTTGTTGCGAGCCCGCTGCCCCCGCCCAGGTATTCGGAGGGGTTGAGGATACGCGACTTGATCGCCTCTAGCGAGCAGTCCTCGAGTTTCAGGTAGCCGTCGAACTGCTCGATGATCCCGGTTTCCGGATCGGGTTGCGGAAGGTGGAGCTTCGCCGCGAAGTCCGCGAGCCGCGCTTCCTCTTCCGCGCTGAATCCAAGCCGTTCTCTGAGCGCGGAAAATGCCTGTGGATCTTCTTGATGGAGGAGGCCTGCAGCTTCGATGGTGGCCCCGGCGCAGTATCCGGACAGGTAATTCGTGTAGGCGTTGTTGGCAACTCGCTCGTGGTATTCATCGGGCCCTGTGACGTCGGGAAGGACATACCGGTCGGAGGTTGTCTTCTTGTAGGCGTAGGAATAGAAGAACCGGGCGCACTCGAGCATGACTTCCCACCCGCCCTCCCTGAGCAGGCCGGTGTCGCCGGTGGCTTCGACATACTTCCAGACCGCCCAGGCGACGTCGCCGCTGATGTGAATCTGCTTGTCGCGGAAATACGTCCGCATCGGCCGGTTGGTGAAAACATCGGTGATGTTGAACAGGGTACAGGCTTCGTAACCTCCCTCCTGGCCTTCCCACGGATAGTAGGCACCCTCGAAGCCATACTCTGCGGCTTTCGCTCTGGCGCCGGCCAGGGTGTGGATGCGGTAGCGCACGAGATTGCGCGCGACCGCGGGGAAGGTCGCAAGGAAAAATGGAAACATGAAAATCTCCGTGTCCCAGAAGATCGCTCCCTTGTAAACCTGGCCGGAGAGCGCCCGGGCCGGAATCGAAAGGTATTCCGAGTGGAACGGCGCAGCGGAAAGAAGCTGATACAGGCTGTACCTCAGCGCATGCTGGCCCTCCTCGTCACCGTCGATGATCACGTCGGCCCGCTCCCATCGTTTGTTCCAGACGTCTTCATGGGCGGCGAGCAAGGCAGGATATCCGCCGACGCCGGACTTCGACACGCACGCGAGCGCAGCCTCTTCGGGCGTTCCCTTGCAGTCATCAATCGAGGAGAAAACCGCCACGGACTTCTGAAGTTCGAGAGTCGCTCCGCCCGCGACCCGGAAAGTCCAGCGGCGCAAGCTGCCATGGGTGGTGGAGGAGAGCGCAGGCACCGAGGCCGTCAGGAGACAGGTCTCCGCAACAACGACATCGCTTCCGTTTTCGTGCGTGCGGGTCTTCAGGATCAGGACCCCGTCCCGTTCGAGAGCGACGGGATGCTCGAGATGCGGGCCGTTGAGATCCCAGATCCGCGAGTCGATCCCCGACTCCAGCGTGATCTCCGCATCCCCGTTGACAAGCACCTTGTAACGCAATGCCATCAGATGGACGTTTGAAGCGCTCAGGAAGCGCTCCGCATGAATCGAGACCTCCGTGCCATCGATCAAAAAGTGCGAATCGCGGTGGTGCACTGCCGCCCGCATATCGAGATGTTGACGGTGGGAAACCGGTTCGACTTCAAGCGGGTTCAGCCACGTTCCGTTGACCGCGACACGGGTGTAGAGGCCATTCGGCGCATTGACCGGTTCGCGCCAGGCGCTTCCCACGCGGTCGTAAAGCCCCGGGAGAAGGATCCCGACTTTTTCATCCGGACCAAATTCCTCCAGCGTCCCGCGATAGCCCATGTGGCCGTTGCCCAGCAGGAAAAGATTTCCGTGGTGCGTCACGTTCTCCGCGGACCATCCTTCCGACCAGACCGACCATTCGTTGCTTGAAGCTGAAGTCATGATTTGTAGATGCCCTCGATGGTTTCCCCATCCGCCAGCAGATGAGCGGAGTCGCCGATCTTGATGACCGCCTCCTTCTGCCCCGTCCCGGACACCTCCACACGGTAGCGGCCTTCGCCTGCGGTGAACTTCAGGTGCCACCCGCGGTATTGGAGGGGGAAGCGGATCTGCTTCCACGATTCCGGGAGAGCGGGCTGGAAATACAGATGGTCTTCGCGCGCACGCATGCCCATGAAGCCCGGAATCGCCATCTGCCACACGGCACCCAGCGCGGCGGCATGGAGGCCGTCCTTGGTCGCGTTCCGCAGGTTGTCGAGATCGAGGCCGGCCGCGCGTCGGAAGTAGTCGTAGGCTTCGCCGGCGTGGCCGATGATGGCCGCAACAATCGAGTGCGTGTTGTAGCTCAGCGAGGAGACATGCAGCGTCTTCGGCTCGTAGAATTCGTAGCCTCTTTCAATCTCTTCACGGGTGAAGCTGTCCTCGAGCAGATACATGGCCAGCACGATGTCGGCCTGCTTGATCACCTGGACCTCGCCGCGCTTCTGCCAATACTCCGCAACTGTCATGTTGGTGATGTCCACGGACTTCCTTTTGAGGAAGAACGCGTCCTGGAGCGGCACGCCCGGGCAGCCCGGAACCTCCGGGATGTTGATACCCGCGGCAACAGCCGCCCACTCGTCGATCTCGCCGTCGATGAGCCCCAGCCTGGCGGCGGTGGCATCGGCCTCCTCCGGAGCCTTTTCCATGGCGATGTTCCACCAGCGGTTGCTGATTTCGAGGCTGCGGCGCGCCATCAGGCAGGTGTATCCGTTGTCGGGGCCATGCTCCTCTGCTTCATCGGGGCCAACCGTCGCCTCCAGATGGTAGAGCCCGGCGGAATCGCGCTGGAGTTGCGAAACCCAGAAGCGCGCAGTTTCGGCCAGCACCTCCAGCCCTTCGTGGCACATGAAGGCGTCGTCTCCGGTCGATCTGGCATACTGGTCGAAGGCGTAGATGATGTCGGCGTTCTGGTGCCAGAGATATTTATAAAGCCCCCATGGCGCCTGCTCTTCGCCGGAGTCCGCATCGCCCTGCCAGGGAAACATGGCCCCTTCGCCGCCGAGCAGCGCCGCATTCTTGCGGGCGCCCGGCAATGTTTTGCAGCGGAACTTGAGCATGTTGCGCGCCACGCCGGGAGCGCAGAACTGGTAGAACGGGAGCAGGAAAATCTCGCCGTCCCAGAAATACAGTCCGTTGTAGCGGTTGTAGGCGAAGCAACGCGCGGGGATGCTCAGGTTGTCCGCGTGGAATGGCGCCACTTGAAGCAGGCTGAAAATCCCGTAGCGGATCAGCACCTGGTCGTGGACCGAACCGTCAAGCTCGATGTCGGAATCCTTCCAGCGCACCGCCCACACCGCCATCTGTTCCGCAACCGATCCATCGAACCCTTTGGCGTCCGCTTCGTCGAGGAGCCTGGCGGCGACCGGGGCCGGGTTGGTCACGCACGCATCGCGGGTTGTCACGACGGCGGTGGTCCGGACCCATGAGCTCGCTTTGCCTTTGAGCACTTTGCTTCCACCGCATTGGGAAACCGTCCCCGCGCTGGTCGTGGAACTTTGCACCCCTTCGCCGGTGAGCCTGCTGAGGAATGCGATTTTGTGGCCGCTGCCAACGGTTTCAACGACCCCTCCGGCCGAACTGCCCTGGGCGGTGGTTTCGAGAATGCTGAAATGCGCGCAGGGCACATGGGCTTTGGCCGGATCGCCGCAGCGGAACATTGTTTTTGTGGCGAGGTCGTAATCCCAGAAGATTTCCGCTTCGCCGGACCAGTTGACCGGCTCGATTTCGATTTTCTGAACGGCAAGATTCGGGGTCTTTGCGGAGAGGAAGCGGGTGATCCGGATTTTTGTGGTTTTCCCTTTCTCTTTGTTGCTCCAGATCACCTCGCGGTGCAGGATGCCGGTGCGCATGTCCAGCGACTGCCTGTAGCCTTCGATCTTGCCTGCGGTGAGGCAGAACCCGTCACCGTCAAGGACGATCCATGCGGCAAAAATCTCCGGCAGCGCGACCATCTGCCGCGAATCCCAGGGGTAGTCGTGGACCACCAGTTCGCGGGCCACGGGAGGCAGCTTCGAGAACACTCCGCCCAGATAACCCTCGCGGCAGGCGGGAGCCGCAGTGTCAACCTCCTCGCGATGGCCGCGGATCCCCATATACCCGTTGGACTGGGTGAATATGGTCTCATAGTATAAGGCCTTTTCCGGCTCCCATCCGGTCTGAGTCAGCATCCAGGGATCTCCGGAGGCATACCATGCTTGATTTCCGCTTTCGTTCTTCATGCGATTTGTCATTGGCTCCGCAAAATGGATTCCGTCAGGGGGCTGCGGAGGATTTGGTGTGCCCGTGCACGAATGGGATGAGCAGGTCGAAGGATGGCTCGACCATCGTGCCGTGGTTCATCCCCTTGAGTTCCTGCAGTTCTGTAGCTTTGTGACCGGCGATCTTCATCATCCGCCAGAGGTAGGCGTTCTCTTCGTATCGCCCCAGCAACTCGAGATCGCGATCCCCGGTGACAAGAAGCATCGGCGGGGCATCCGGGCGGACGTGGTAGAGCGGGGCCATCTCGTCGATCAGCGGTTGCTTGTCGCTCATCCCGCGTTCTTTCCTCACGGTAAAGTGTGTGATCGCCTGCCCGCTCAGCGGAATTAGCCCGGCAATACGGTCCGCATCCACCCCGTGTGCGGCCAGGTAGTGTTTGTCCAAACCAAGCATCATGGCGAGGTAGCCGCCAGCGGAATGGCCGGTGAGGAAGATTCTGTCTGGCGAGCCTCCGAAACGTTCGATGTTCTTATAGATCCAGGCGACCGCCGCCGCCGCGTCCTCGACGTAGATCGGCGACTTGACTCCCGGGCTGAGGCGGTAATCGATCGTCGCAACCGCGAACCCCTGGTTTTTCAACTTTCCGGGAATCGAGCGGCTTCCTTCTGTCAGCCCGCCGCCGTGTATCCAGATCACCGTCGCGTAGTCCTTCGTGTTCGCGGGGTAGTAGAGGTCGAGCCGGCAGGCTGATTTCATGGCGTCCGTCGCTTCCGGCTCCACGCGATACAGGATGTTCCCGGCTGTCTGGTAGTCCGGGTGACCGTTTCCGGAGGGCTCCGGCGCGGCACCCAACGGCAGCCAGGGAATCAGGAAACCCAGGAGCGCGACAAAAGTTGGAAAGGGAATATTCATGGGCGAAAAGGGATTTGGCGGGAGCGGATGTTCGCATCCCGCCAGAAAGAATCCCCCTTTCCAAACAAACGATGGCTTTACGTAAATCGTGCCGTCGGCTACAAAGAGACGGACACGTCAGTAATGGATACCCCCGCCCGAACCACCCTCCGGCAGATTGCCGGGCAGACAGGAGTCACCCGCATGGCGGTCTCTCTCGCCATCCGCGGCAAGGCGGGTGTGTCGGCCACGACGCGCAGGAAGGTTCTGGCTGCCGCGAAGCGTCTCGGCTACGAACCGGACCCCGAGGTTGCCAAGCTCCTCGCCCATATCCGGAGGAAGGCTCCCGTCGAAACGAAAGCCTGCCTTGCGCTGTTGACTTCCGGCCCGACTCCAGAGGCCTGGAAAAAGTTCACCACCGAGAGAAAATATGTGGAGGGTGCCTGCGCGAGGGCCGGCGAGTATGGCTACCGCATCGACGAATTCTGGATGAACCAGCCCGGCCTGACGATGGCCCGTCTGGGCAATATCATCTGGAGCCGTGGAATTGAAGGGGTCATCATCGCCCCGCTCCAGGAAAAAATCTCCGGCAGCGGATCACGTTCCATCAAGCTGGATTTCAGTCTTTTTTCCTCAGTTGAGATCAGTGAAACGGTCGAGTGGCCGGATTTGGACCGGTCGAATCACGATCAGTATACGTCGATGCTCAAGGTTCTCGGGGAGCTGGCCGATCTGAACTACAGGGCTGTCGGCTTGGTTCTCGAGGATGCGCTTGACCTCCGAGTGAATGGCAAGTGGTCCGCCGCCTATCTCTATTACCGCCAGCGCCATGGCGCCAGAACGATGCCTCCTCCGCTCATCATGGCCACTCCAAGCCGGAAATCCTTCGACAGCTGGTTCGACCGCCACCGTCCGGACGCCATCGTCAGCGTCGACCGGTTTGGCCTCCGCTTCATTGAGAGCAGGGGGCTGAGGATTCCGAAAGACATCGGCTACGCCTCGCTGGACCTGGACGGCGACTCGGCGGAGTATCCGGGCATGAGCGGGATTGACCAGAACTCGAGTATGGTCGGTGCCGCTGCCGTTGACATGCTGGTCGGCGCCATCCAGCGCGGGCAGAGGGGCGTTCCTAAGCAACCGCTCCGCACCGAGATCGAGGGGACCTGGATTCCCGGAAAAACCACGCTCAAACGGCGGCGCGTAACGCCGTGAAAATCCCGGACCGCATCCGTGAGGAAGGCTGAATTTACGTAAAGTCGTCTTGCCCGTTGGCAGATGGGCGGGGAGTGGTATCCTGATGCCATGAAAACCACCCGGAACCACACAGTCGGACAGGGAAGCCGCCGCTTCCTGTTGAAAGCCCTGAACAGAAACGCGCTCGCAGGAGTGATTGCCGCCGTGCTTGGCCTTGGCGCGGGCGCGCTGACTGCGGCCGACAGCTACGATGCTTCTCTCAAAGCGGGTGACGAGCACCGCAAGAACAAGGAATACGAACCTGCGCTCGCAGAGTATGAGGCCGCTCTGGGGCTTGCCAGCGACAGCGGAATGAAGGCGCTGGCCCTGGGCAAGAAGGGAGTTGTCTACGTCGACATGAAGAACTACCCCTCCGCCAAGGCGGCGGCCCAGGAAGCGCTGGAGTATAAAGGACTCGCGCCCGTGGCGCGCGTCATCGCGCTGCAGGTGCTGGGGGACTGCCAGCTCAAGGACGACAAGGACTACGTCGCCGCGATTGATACCCTCGAACAGGCTTTGACTCTCGAGGGTGTTGACTGGGCCCGGCCCTCCCTCAATCTTTCCCTGGGCGACTGTTACCGGTTTTCCGGGAAGTTCGACAAGGCTTTGGAATCCTACCAGCGCATTCCGGCCCTGCCCTCGGCGAGCGCCGGCATCAAGGCGGTCGCTTTCCTCAACACTGGGATTACCTACCAATACAACCTGCGTGAAGAGGACCAGGCGAAGGCCGCCTACAAAAAGGCCGTCGAGTTGAATCCTGCGTTGAAGAGCGAGGTCGACGAACACCTGGTGCGTATCCCCTGATCTGTTCCAATTTTTCCAAGCCGGACAATGTCAGCTGTTTCCCTCCTTCGTGTGCCGCCGCAGTGGATTTTGGCGATCGCGCTATGCCTGGTCTCCTGCCGCCCGGTGCCGCCAACCGGCAAGCCCGTCGCGGAGGAACCCGCCGTGAACGAGCCCGGGATGGACGGAAGAAAAGTCCTCCTGATGCACTATATGCCCTGGTATGAAACCTCGGCTGTGCGCGGGCAGTGGGGCAGCCACTGGAAAGGCCACAAGTCCGAGCACAACCCGGATGCCGCCGGCGCCGACAGCCTGCCGGATATCTATTCGCATTACCACCCGCTGATCGGCTTGTATGACTCCACCGATCCGGCGGCGATCGAGTGCCACCTGCTCCAGATGAAGCTGGCGGGAATTGATGGCGTGATCGTCGATTGGTATGGCATCAGCGGCACGGCGGATTACCCGCGGATGCACGAAGCGACCCGCGCCATGTTCGGCGCTGCAGGCCGGTTCGGAATGAAGTTTGCCGCGTGCTTCGAGGACCGGTCGCTCGAGCTCATGGTCAATATGGACAAATTCCCGCCGGAGCAGGTGCCGGAGCAGCTCCGCAAAACCATCGAATGGATGGAGGCGGAGTGGTTCTCGAAGCCGCAGTATTTCCGTGTCGGCGGCCGGCCGCTACTCCTCGATTTCGGGCCGATGTATGTCAAGGATGCCAAACTCTGGGACTCGGCACTGGACTCCGCCGCCGACCGGCCGGCGTTCTATGCATTGCACCACCTCTGGAAAGATGCGGGGGCTGACGGAGGGTTCACCTGGGTTCACTGGGAGCCCTGGAACGGATATCCGGAGGAGATGAAGATCAAGCGACGGCTGAATGCCACTTTTTCCGAAATGACCGTCACCCCGGAACAACTGATTGTCTCAGCGACTCCGGGTTTCAACGATGTCTATGAACAACGGCACCGGGAACTCGACCACCGCGACGGCCAGACGCTGAAGGAAGCACTGGCTGTGTGCATGGAAGGCCCGTGGCCTGTGATCCAACTCGTCACCTGGAACGACTACGGCGAGGGGACGATGATCGAGCCGACCCATGAGTTCGGATACAGGTTTTTGGAGGTGATCCAGGAGGCAAGAAGGCAGGAGGCCGGCGGGGCATTCCCGTTCACAGCCGGGGACCTCAGGCTGCCTGCCCGTCTCTATAAACTCCGCAAAACCGGCACGGCTCCCGCCAGCGATCTGGACCGCATCAGCGGACTTCTCAACAAGGGGCGCTGCGGGGAAGCCCGCAGGGAACTGACCAAACTCGACGGCGGGGATTCGGGAGAGAAGTAGAGCCCTAAACCCGAAAACCTCCTTTGCTCGGGGCGATCTGGGGCAATCTACTGGCCGCGAAGGGCCATTGTCAGCGCTCACCGGATCACAGCGGATACGCCTCGCACTTCCGCAGGCCCTATCGGCCAGTATCTTGCACCATCTCCTCCCCTCAAAAGGACGTTTTCGGGCTAAACCTTCTCCGTCCCGTGCAACTCGCCTCGCCGGGCCTCGAGCTGCAGGCGGATCTCATGGCAGCGCTTGTCATCGAGAGGGTAGAAGCGGATGAGCAGAACCATCGCTCCGGCCATGACGATCGGGAAAAAGACGAACAGGGCCCGCATCATGAGCAATGTCTCCGGCGGCTGGTCTTTTCCTAAAGCCACCTGAAAACCTGAAAAATCCAGTATGAGGCCCGACAGAAGCACGGCCAGCGCGAATCCGACTTTGGAGATGGATGTCAGAATTGCGGTGAAGCTGCCCTCGCGCCGGCAGCCGGTGAGAAGTTCGTCGTAGTCGACCACGTCGGTCTGCATGGAGGGAAGAATGATCCAAATCCCCGTGACTACCGGGCCGATGAGGGCCCCGCTGATGATCTGCCAGTAGGGGTGTGCCGGCGTCACCAGAAACCACTGGGAGAAGGTGGCGAGAAGGAAACCGGTGCCGTTGATATACAGGGCCGCCTTCTTGCCAAGTTTCCTCGAGAGCCACGCAAAGAGCGGGATGGAAAGAATCGACAGCACCATGGCTGCCGTGCCGCCGTATCCTGCCACGAGTCCGGCCGCGGATTTATCACCCCCGAAAACGTAATAGATGCTGACATAAAGCCCCAGCGTGCCCACGGTCTGCATGCCCAGCGTCATGAGCAGCATCATCGACACCAGGATCAGAAACACCCGGTTCGACATCGTTTCCTTGATGCTCTGCCAGACAGAGATTTTCTTCTGCTTCGAAGCCTGTTCGTAGAATGGCTCCTTGACGAAAAGCATCGGGATCGTGCCGAAAGTCAGGAAGAGGAAGGCCGTGATTCCCGCGAGCCATCGGATCCCCTCCAGTTCGTCCTGGAAACACTTCAGGGTGATGAACCACATCAGCCATCCCATCGCGATCGTGACGAGGTTTATGATGACGGTCCGGAACGCGATGACGTTCGTGCGCTCATGGGTGTCCGGCGTCATCTCTGCAACGATGCTCCAATACGGCACCGAATAGATCGTCATGGCGGTGCTGTAGGCCAGGCCGGCCGCGACGAAATATAGGAATGCGGTCGTGGGGCTCCACTCGCGCGACATCAGCCACATCAGGGGAAATGTGATCGCGCACAGCACGCCGCCCACCACGATGAACGGCCGGCGGCGTCCCCACCTCGAGCGGCAGTTGTCCGACAGATTTCCCACGAACGGATCTGTGAATGCGTCCCATACACGGAAGGTCGCGATCCCCACACCGATCAGGGTCGGGTTGATTCCCAGGCAGATGTTCAACACGACCTGCGCGATGCGCTCGATGATCTGCATCCCGGGGATGATCGCCACCGTGGCCGCGGAGTAGAGGAGCTTTTGAGAGAGGGACACCCTGTCCGCCGGGGCGGTTGCAAAACGTTCGCGCTCATTGAGGGGCATAGCACCGCAAGACTATACACTCAATACACCATGTCAACGAATCGTTGAGGAGTTCGTCATCGCGCGGGGAGGTGTTCGAAGGAACGCACTCCGCGGGAGGGGTATCCCGCTATTTAGCCGCGAGAATCCGCTCGGTGTATTTGGCGATGATGTCGCATTCCAGATTCACCTCGCCGCCGGCGGACAGACTTCCGAGATTTGTGGCTTTTCTCGTGTGGGGAATAATCCAGATCGTGAAAGTATCGGCGCCGACTTCTGCGACCGTGAGGCTGACACCGTTGATCGCGACGGATCCCTTGTAAGCGATGTAGCGCGCGTATTCCGGGGGCATCTCAAAATCCAGCCGGAGGTCTCCGCCCTTTGGGGTTGCTGCGCGGAGGACGGTCGTCGCATCCACGTGCCCCTGTACGAAGTGGCCGCCGAGCCGTCCGTCAGCCGCCAGGGCGCGCTCCAGATTGATCTGGTGCCCGGGCCGCACGGATTTCAAATTCGTGCATTTGAGCGTCTCCTCGAGGAGATCAAACGAAATATTGCCTTTGCTGTGGGACGTCACCGTGAGGCAGCAGCCGTTGATCGCCACGCTGTCGCCGGTCCGGATGCGCTTCTCGATACGGGGAGCCGAGACGGTGAGCTGAGTCGATTTTGTGGTCCGGCGGAGCCATTGGCATTCGCCCAGTTCTTCAACGAGTCCAGTAAACATCCGGAGCATCATTTCCTGAGTGCGCCCGCCGCGCAATTGTTTTCCTCATCAGGCCATCCCGGCGCATCTTGCGATCCGCTGATTCTGTGTTAAGCACCTCCCATGGCACTTTTCCACGGGTCCACAAAATTGCGGATGGCCGCCCTGCTGCTGGCGTGCTTGCTGGGTTTTTCCTTCGTGCAGGCCGCCGCGCCGGAGCCGGCGGATTTTCCCACACCTGTGGAAAGCTACGCCGACAGCGGCGAATCCAACCTGTGGGTGAAACTTGCGGGGAGGTTGAAAAAAGATCCCTTCAACGGCGTCGCCACGCTTATCTTCCTTGGGGCGATCGCGCACACCTTCCTTGCTGCGAAATTCCGGAAAATCTCCCACCGGTTCGAGCACAAGCATGACGAGATCGACCGCAAGCTGGACGAGGGCAGGGCCGGAAAACGGGACCTCGAGCGGGCCTGGGACAGGGAGAAATTTCTTGCGGTCGTGTTCCATTTCCTGGGTGAGGTCGAGGCGATTTTCGGGATCTGGGTGATCCCGCTCGCGATCGCTATGACGGTGATGGAGGGACCCGGAACGATGAGCGCTTACATCAACGGGGTCAATTTCACGGAGCCGATTTTTGTGGTCGTGATCATGGCCATCGCCAGCTCGCGTCCGGTTCTCTATTTTGCAGAAGGCTGTCTGCGGCGGGTGGCGAATCTCGGGCGGGCAACCCCCGCAGCCTGGTGGTTTTCTCTTCTGACCGTGGGACCGCTCCTCGGATCCTTCGTGACCGAGCCTGCCGCGATGACGATTTGCGCCATGCTCCTTGCGGCGAAGTTCTACCGGCTCGAGCCATCCATGCCGCTCCGATACGCGACGCTGGGCCTGCTGTTCGTGAATATATCGGTCGGAGGAACCCTGACCCACTTTGCGGCTCCCCCGGTTGTCATGGTGGCCTCGAAGTGGGACTGGAACATGGCCTTCATGTTTGGAAATTTCGGATGGAAGGCCGCCCTGGGAATCGTTGTCTGCAACGTTCTGGCCTTCCTGATTTTCCGCCGCGAGCTCGTTTCGCTGCGCGATCCCGATGGATCTGCGGACCGGAGCCGGGATGGCGTCCCCGGCTGGATCGTGGCTGCCCACCTCCTCTTCATCGGGCTTGTGGTGCTTTCGTCGCATTACGCCGCGATCGTGGTCCTCGCATTCATGCTCTTTCAGGCTTTTGTCATGGCGACCGAGAGGAACCAGGATCTTATCAACCTCAGATCGCCGGTGCTTGTGGGCTTTTTCCTCGCCGGACTCGTGATTCACGGCGGATGCCAGCAATGGTGGATCGAGCCGGTGCTCACGAGCCTGAACCCCCTGCAGCTTCTGCTCGGTTCGACCGTGCTCACCGCGTTCAACGACAACGCGGCCATCACCTACCTCGCCTCGCTCGTGCCTGGGTTTTCCGCAGAGGCAAAGCTTGCGGTCGTGGCCGGGGCGGTCGCTGGCGGCGGACTCACCGTAATCGCGAACGCGCCGAATCCCGCCGGCCAGTCAATCCTGCAATCCCACTTCGGGGCGAATGGCGTGGATGCCGTGAAGCTTCTGCTCGCGGCCTTGATCCCGACGGCGATCATGATTCTCGCATTCCTATTCCTTCCCTGAAAAACTGCCGGAAGTCTTGGCAAGAAGCAAAGAAGCGGCTGGAATCCTTGCCGGCCTGCATGTCCAGTTCCACAAAACTCTCCACCGATCAATCGCTGATCCGCCGGTTCCTCGAGCAGCCGTCGGATCTTTCGCCGCGTGTGCGCGAAGATTTGATGGCCGGGGGCGAGACGATACGGCTCTATGTCTGGGCGGACCTGGATGCCGCGCTCAAGCTGAATGGCCGGTGGGTTGTTGTCACCGATTCGCTGATCGTGACAGCCTCTGAGGGCGAAGGCTCTGCCGCATGGCGGAGTTTTCCGCGTGAGGAGATCCGCCTGGTTCGCGAGGATTCCGGCATGAGCGGAGGATGGCTCGGAATTTACGGTGACGGGGAGAAGCTGCTTGCGGGCTTTTCCTTCACCAACAGGCAGAAGCGAGGGTTCGAGCAGTTGCGCTTCCTTTTGCAGCAGCAACTGGACGGCCACCCGGTGAAACCCGCGAACCCCGACGAGATCTATGCGGAGGCTGTCGCCTCCAGGATCCGGGATGCCCAGGCGACAGTCGCAAAAAACCAGATGGCCGTCATCTGGAGGTTGCTGGGATATTTCAAGCCCTACCGCAGGGAAGTCATCATCGGATCGGTTGCGGCGGTCATCATGACGCTGCTCAACCTCGCACCTCCCTACTTCACAAAGTATCTGCTGGATCAGGTGATCCGGCCGGTGGAGGAGGGGAAGCTGCGTCCGGATAATGTGCTCGCAACAGCGGTATGGGTGATCATCCTCCTCGGGCTCATCTTCCTGATCCGCGAATTCTGCCTCTGGCTGCGGCTGCGGAAAATGGCCTTCCTTGGAGAACTCGTCGCCCATGACCTCAGGCAGGAGGTCTATGCGCACCTTCAAAAGCTCAGCCTCGGATTTTTTTCCAAGAAGCAGACCGGCAGCCTGATCACGCGCGTGAGTAGCGACACCGACCGCCTGTGGGAATTTCTGGCGTTCGGTGTTGTGGAGGCTTCCCTCTCAGTCCTCATGCTCGCAGGCCTGGGGGGAATGCTGATCTGGATGGATTGGCAGCTCGGTCTGGTGATGACCCTGCCGGTTCCATTCTTTCTGGCCTCGTATTACTTTCACGGGAAGGACATCAACCGGAAGTTCCTGCACGCCTGGCGGAAATGGTCGGATGTCACCGCGGTTCTTTCCGACACGATCCCCGGCATGCGTGTCGTGAAGTCATTCAGCCAGGAGGATCGCGAGAGGGCGCGCTTCGATGCGCGGAACGACATTGCGCTGACGAGTTTCAACGCTGTTCACCAAAGCTGGACGTCGTTCTGGCCGCTTCTGATGCTCGGGTTTCATCTCATTCTTCTCGCCGTTTGGGGAATGGCTTTGATGCGGGTCCTGGGACTCTGGGGGCCACCTCTCACCCTGGGAACATTTGTCGCATTCCTCCTCTACATGGGGCTGTTCTTCTACCCGCTCGAGGTCATCGGCCAGATTACCCGGATGATGAACCGCGCGGTGAGTTCCGCCCACAGGGTCTTCGAAGTCATCGATACCGAACCCCCTGCCGCAGAGAGCAAGGATGCCGTCCGTCTCGATCCCGTGAAGGGGGAGATCCGGTTCGAACAGGTGTCGTTTTCGTATGACGGAGTCCGCCAGATTCTCCGGAGGATCAATTTTGCCATTCAGCCCGGCGAGATGATCGGCCTTGTCGGGCCCTCGGGAGCGGGGAAAAGCACGATTATCAACCTGATCGCGAGATTCTATGAAATTGCCGAAGGCCGGATCAGCATCGACGGGGTGGACCTGAAGCTGCTCGATACCGGGCACTACAGGCGCCAGGTCGGCATGGTCCAGCAGGAGCCTTTTTTGTTTCATGGGACGCTCCTGGACAATATCCGGTACGGGTTGCCGGAAGCGGATCTGGCGAAGGTCATAGCGGCGGCCCGCGCCGCGAACGCTCACGATTTCATCTGCCGCCTTCCCCTCGGATACGAAACCGTCGTCGGCGAGCGGGGGCACACGCTTTCCGGAGGTGAGCGGCAGAGGATCTCCATCGCACGCGCCGTCCTGCATGATCCGAGGATCCTGATTCTCGATGAAGCGACCAGCAATGTGGATACGGAGACGGAACGGAATATCCAGGAGGCCCTGGACCGGTTGGTTCAGGGGCGCACGGTTGTGGCGATCGCCCACCGGCTTTCCACGCTCCAGCGTGCGAACAGGCTTCTGGTGATCAAAGAAGGCGCGCTTGTCGAGGAGGGGACGCATGCAGAATTGCTGGCTCTTCCGGATGGCCTCTACCGCAAGCTCCACGACATGCAGCAGCAGCTCCACGCAAACTTTGCCGTATGATGAACTCCCTGCCCGAACTCAGAACCGGTGCGGACGGACGCCTCCAATGCAAGTCCGGGGAAACATGGATCCCGGTGCGTGTGGCCCGGTGTTTTCCATGGATTTCCGCTGCGGGCTTCCTTTCGATTCGCGACAAGGACGGCAAGGAACTCTCGCTGGTGGAGAATCCCGGCGACCTGGACAGCGTTTCACAAAAGGCGCTGGAGTTTGCATTGACGGCCTCCGCGAGCTGCCTGGAAATCCGGAAAATCCGGCGCATCGGCCAGGACATCGAGCTACGGGTCTGGGAAGTCGTGACCACGGCCGGCGACAGAAAGTTTCAAACCGAGCTCGATACATGGCCCGAGCCCGTTCCCGGTGGCGGATGGGTTGTGCGCGACATCACCGGAGATCTCTATCGCATCCCGAGGCCCGAGGGACTTGATTTGGCCAGCAGGCGTATGCTTTGGGCATTTCTGGATTAGGTTGCACTGTTGCCGGCGCCGGCGTGAGCTTCCAGAATTATTTTAATGGACACGAGGGTATTCCTCATCAAGAACAGATCGCCTCATGCGTTTCTTTTTGCCCAACTGGATACGGTTTGCGACCGTTGTGATAACCGGTCTGCTTTTTGCTTCCTGCGCGTCCGTCAGCATCAAAGATGTGGCCCGCCTGGACCCGGATCCGCCATCCCGCCTGCCCTCGAAAATTTTTGTGGCGCCGTTTACATTCACGGATGTCGGGGTCCGCGTGGACAGGGGGGGGGCTGACCTCGAGAACTTCAAATTCAGTCTTCGCGAGCTGATGACCAGGAACCTCGTGCGCCGTTTGCCGAAGTATGCGTCGCCCGCCGAGGCGGTCGCGGTCAACGCGCCGCTGCCGAGGGGGAACTATTGGCTCATCCGGGGAAATTTCGACCGGGTTTACCAGGGCAGCCGGCTTCTGCGGTCGGTGGTCGGTCTCGGAGCCGGGGCCACACTCATGGACACCACAGTTATCGTCTACGATCTCTCGGGCCCCGAGCCCATGCCCTTCCTGCGCATCGTAACCACCGGCGGATCAAATATCTCCCCGGGAATCAGCGGGGTCGCGACCTTTTTCGTTTCGGGTCCCATGGCGCTCACCTCGTTGTTTAATGTCGTGGATGGTGTCCGCAGCGGAATCACCTTTGATACGATCAGGACAACCCGCGAGGTGAATGCCGCGCTTTCCGAATATCTCTATCAACAGGGGGCGATTCCCTATGGCAAGGCGGCGGGACCCAAGCGCCTCGGAAAATTCCCAAACCGCATCGGGCCACCGGACCGCGCCAAAATGAAGGGGAATTTGTTTGTCGCCCCGGCCTCGTCCGGCAACCCGTAGCCGGATTGTATACTGTAGCGGGGCGTCCCGCCTGCGGGCAGTTCCCAGGGCAGCCGGGGCGGCTGCGCCTCCTTGCTTTGACCACGCCAACAGCCTGATTGACCATGGGTGCCCCCCGGCCCCACTTGCCAGAGCACACGCCATGGGTTAAGCTGGAACAGCCTGAAAGGCATTTTCTTATGGCAAACGCAATGGTTATCGGCATCGGTGGAGTGGGGTCTGTCATCGGTCAGAAACTTCACGAGTATGATTGTTTTGACCGGATCGTTCTTGCGGATCTGGATCCTGTTTTTGCGCAGCAACTCGCCGCAAAAACACCGAAAAACCGGTTCGTTGTGGTGCAGGCGAACGCGATGGATATCGACGGGCTTACCGCTCTCATGAAGGAACATGCGGTTACTGTGACCTGCAATGCGTGCGTTTGTCAGACAAACCATTCTGTCCTTGAAGCCTGCCTGCGCGCGGGCTCGCACTATCTGGACATGGCCGCGGACATCTATTCGGCCCCTGGCGTCAAGCGCCCGGGTAAAAATTCCTTCGAGGCGGAGATCGAGAAGTTCCACCAGCCGTTCCTGGACCGGGATCTTGCGGGAATCCTCTGCATGGGGATGGATCCCGGCGCAGTGAACGTCTTTGCCCGCTGGGCCATCGACCGGCTGGACACCGCATCCAGCATCCGCGTCCTCGATGCCGACAACGCCGAGGTGAAAGGCTATCGCTTCGCGGTTCTGTTCTCCCCCGAGACCTTCTTCGAGGAACTGGGAGCGGCTCCCTATTACGTGAAGGACGGCCGGGTGATCAGCGGAAAGCCGCTCGAAACCGAAGTCGAATGGGTCCGGTTTCCTGAGCCGATCGGTCTTCAGAAAACCTATGCCGTCGCGCATGAAGAAGGTGTCAGCCTCGGGATCTATCCGCCGTTTGTGGAGAAGGGCGTGCGGTATTCGGTGTTCAAATACAGCGTCCCCGACAAGGTGGTGAACATTTCAAAGTCGCTCCAGCTCCTCAATCTTGACACGTGGAAAAAAGTCCGTGTTGACGGCGTCGAGGTGTCCCCGGTGCGCGTCGCAAGCGCCCACCTTCCCAAACCCGCCCAGCTTGGCGCGACTGTGGACGGATACTCCTGCGTCGGCACGGAGGTGCGGGGCACGAAGGACCGCAAGCGCGTTGAATATTTCGTCTACTCGATGGACAGCCACCGCGACACCTACGAGAAATACGGTTACTCGCTGACGCTTGTGCAGACCGGCATCCCTCCCGCCATCACCGCCAAGCTTCTTGCAACTGGCAAAATCCCCGAGCGCGGGGTGATGATGCCGGAAGCCCTCGATCCGGAGGAACTCATGAGCAACTTCACCCGCGAGGGCCTCCCCATTTTTGTCGAGAAACGCGAAGTTGAAAGAATCTGATATTCTCCATGAATCCCAAGCCACTCTATATCCACGGCCGGCATGTGGTGTCCGAAACCAGCCATGCTTTGACGAATCCCTGGGATGGATCCCCGCTCGGCGAGATCTGTCTCGCCGACGGTGAGCAGGTCGAGGAGGCTGTCGCCTCCGCCCACGCCGCATTCCAGACCACGAGGAAAATGACAGCCGATGCCCGTGCGGTTGTGCTGGAGAACATCGCCGCCCTCATCGCGGAGCGGCGGCAGGATTTTGTTTCCACAATTGTTTCCGAAGCCGGAAAGCCGGTCACCTTCGCGGAAGCGGAAACCGAACGCGCCCGGCTGACCTTCCGGTTCGCCGCCGCGCTGGCTCTGTCCGACGAAGGGCATGGAATCGCGATGGATGCAAGCGCTCCCGGGGCGGGACATTTCGGAATGGTCAGGCGGTTCCCGATGGGCGTGATCCTCGGGATCACGCCGTTCAACTTTCCCCTCAACCTCGTTGCTCACAAAGTGGCCCCGTGCCTTGCAACCGGCAACACCATGGTCCTCAAGCCCGCGTTGAAAACCCCGCTTTCGAGCTTGCTGCTCGCAGAGGTGCTCGACGCCGCAATGGTCCCGGCAGGTCAGGTCAATGTCGTTCCCTTCAACCACAAGCACATTCCCCCGCTACTCGAGGACCCTCGGATCAAAATGGTGAGCTTCACCGGCAGCGCCCAGGTCGGGTGGGATATCAAAGCGAAGGCCGCAAGAAAGAAGGTCGCCCTCGAACTGGGCGGCAATGCCGCGGTTGTTGTCGAGCCGGACTGCGACTGGCAGGCCGCGATTCCAAAGATCGCAGCCGCCTCCTACGGCTATGCCGGGCAGTCGTGCATCAGCGTGCAGCGCATTCTTGTCCACAAGGATATTCACGGCGCATTCCGCCGGGAGCTCATCGATTTCATCAACAAGAAAATCCCGGCGGGAGATCCTTCCGACAAATCGACAATCGTGGGCCCGATGATCAATGCCGGCGAACGCGACAAGATCCTCGGTTGGATCAAGCAGGCGGAGGAGCAGGGAGCCGGCCTGCTCACGCCCTTGCACGTGGATGGCCTTTCCCTTCTGGGGCCTGTCCTTCTCGAAAATGTTCCTGCAAATTGCCCGGCACTGTGCGAGGAAGCCTTTGCCCCGCTCGCCGTTCTGCAGAGCTACGATTCCTTTGCCGATGCGCTTGCGATGGTGAACGACTCGGCATTCGGCCTGCAGGCCGGAGTTTTCACCGGCGACATCCGCAAGGCGCTTCTCGCCTTCGAGGAGTTGGAGGTCGGCGGCGTGATGATCGGTCAGGTCCCCACCTTCCGGGTCGAGAACATGCCCTACGGCGGAGTCAAAGAAAGCGGCTTCGGTCGCGAAGGCGTCCGCTACGCGATGGAGGAAATGACCGAGCCCCGCTGCCTCGTTATCAACCGGGCCTGAGGCTGCACAAGAAGCCCGACCAGTGCCCGGCTTAGAATAGCTCTCTCACAAAATCCTCCGGAGAGTCCGGAGAGAGAACGATCGTGCGGCGTTCGTAGCGCAGGACAACGGTTTGGTTCAGATCCGTGACATAGGCGCGGTAGGACTTGAGCGCCTTGCTCCAATAGAATCCGGTGAATGAGAAAAAGCCGCCATTGCCACAGGTGCGGATGCTTTTGCGCATCGCGTTGGGGAGGAATTCCGCCGACAGCAGACCCGTGCGCGGAAGATGTGTGGCCCAAAGTAGTCGATGCACAAGGATCGCATCCGTCGTGATCGTGTAGCCGCGAACCGTGAACAACCCACAACCGAGCATCAAAACCAGCGGCAGGCGGCTGAGCCACATCCCCACTTCGCCTCCATGCTTCGGTGCGGGAAGCAGCGGAACCCCGAACGTGATGGCAAGACACAGAAGTGTGGCCAGGACCGACATGACAATGAGCGAAGTTCCCCAAGGGGCTTTGTAGGTTTTCATGGGGCAGTTGCCTGCCTGATCCAACTCAGAACGTGTGGATGAACAGCCCGGAGCGCAGCTTTGGCTCGAACCAGGTGCTCTTCGGCGGCATGATCTGTCCGGCGTCGGCGATATCCATGAGCTGATCGACGGTCACCGGAAACATGGAAAAGGCAACCGCTCCCCGCCCGTTCTTCACTCGCTCCTCGAGTTCCGAAGTTCCCCGGATGCCGCCGACAAAATCGATGCGTTTGCTGGTGCGCGGGTCGTCGATGCCGAGGATCGGAGCGAGCAGGCGGTCCTGGAGCACGCTCACATCCAATCGGGAAACCGGATCGGCCGACAGATCGGTTTTCCACGAGAGCCCCATCCAGCGTCCATCAAAATACATGCTGACATTTCCGGATTCCGCAGGTGATCCGGGTGCGCATTCGGCGACATCAAATGTCTCGCGGACCTTCGCGAGAAATTCCGCTCCGCTGAGTCCGTTCAGGTCGGTGACGATCCGGTTGTATGGAAGGATCCGGAGCTGGTCGCCCGGGAAAAGAACGCAGAGGAACCAGTTGTAGTCCTCCATTCCCGTGTGGTTTGAATTTTCGGCCCGGCGCTCGCGGCCGACCCTGGCTGCGCTGGCACTGCGGTGGTGCCCGTCGGCCACATAGGCGAGGGGGACATCGGCAAATGCCTGTTCGAGCGGTCCGGTCTCCTGCACTTTCCAGAGCGAGTGGCGGATGCCGTCCGGAGCCACAAAATCCACTGCGGGCGGAAGCGATGTCTGCCCGGCCACCAGAGCATCGATGTCCGGACGGCCGCGGTAGGTCAGGAAAACCGGTCCCGTATCCGCCCCGAGCGTGGCGATCAGCCGCGTGCGGTCGTCCTCCTTGTCCTTTCTCGTTTTCTCATGCTTGCGGATGATGTCGTTTTCGTAATCGTCAATGTGACAGACTGCCGCAACTCCGGTCTGCACATGGTCACCCATCTGCTGCCGATACAGGTAAATTGTCGGGCAATGCTCGCGCACGAGGGCCCCCGAGGCGACCAGACCATCGAGATTTTTCCTGGCCGTGGAATACACAATGTCCGAATACGGGTCTGTCTCCGGCGGTAGATCGATCTCCGCGCGATCCACATGCATCAGGCTGTTCGGGTTGCCTGTGGTCATGGCCGCCGCCTCCTCGCGGTTCACAACGTCATAGGGGACGCAGGCGACGTCTGCGGCCAGTTCGGGTTTCGGGCTCAGCCCCTGGAATGCTCGGACTCTCAACATGCGGATGTTCTTAACAGCACGCCACGGGGCGCGCAAGTCACCCGAGAAAGGGATTCACAACACGGACCTCCGCCTTGCGGAAAGCCCGTTCGTTACGGATTGCATTGGTCAGTCCGTGCTGGACCGTGTCAGGGGGTGACGGGTTGGAGAAGAAGTGCAGGCAGCTCGTGCAAGGCGGTGATCGTGTGATCCGGGGTGACATCGGCAAACTCCTCCGAGCCCGGGACCTTGAGCCAGACCGTGCTGGCGAGTCCTGCCGCGCGGGCTCCGACAATGTCACGGGCGAGACTGTTGCCAACCATGATCGCGGCTTCCGGTGGGACACCGAGTTCGCGGAGCAGGATGTGGAAGATTTCGGGTTTCGGTTTTCCGATGAGATGCTCCCCTGAAACCGCGACCGCATCGAAAAATCCCGCGAGCCCGGAGGCTGCGATTTTCTCCCGCTGGAGATCGGGAGCCCCGTTTGTGAGGAGCCCGATTTTGTAGGTAGGCTTCAGGCGTGCGAGCGTTTCTTTGGCGTCGGGCATCAGGCGCTGGAGCCTGCGTCGCGACATGGCGAATTCCTCTGCGAGCGCGCCGTCATCATCCTGCAATCCCTGTTCCCGGAGGACGGAATCGAACAGCCTGCGGCGGAAAGCCAGCGCCCAGCCTCGCAGGGCAATGAGGTCGGGCGAGTCGCCTGTGAAATTTCCCCACAGGCATTCCTCGGCAGTGATTCCGGTCTCATCGCAATAGGGCATGCAGGGATTCTCCCTCCATAGGGATTGCGACAACCGCTTGGCATCGGCCAGGAAGCGTGATGCCTCTGCGCCATGAAGTTTGGTGGCGAGTTCCGCCGTTTGGCCCATCGCTGAGAGGGAGATCTCCTCATCCACAATGAGTGTGTCGTCAAGGTCGAAGAGAATCGCTTGAACAGTCATCATCATCCCCTCGCAGAGCGGATGCCCGGTGTCCATCTTGTAAAAGAAATAAAACCATGCTGATATGGCCCCTCCTATGAGCGTCTTTTCCGAAATCCCGAATATTCCCTTTGAAGGCCCCTCGTCAAAAAATCCTCTGGCCTTCAAACATTACAACCCTGACGAACTGGTCGAAGGAAAGCCGATGCGCGACCACCTCCGGTTCTCGGTTGCGTATTGGCACACCTTCCGGGGCACCGGTTCCGATCCCTTCGGTGCCGGAACGATGCTGCGGCCTTGGGATGATGGATCAAACTCCGTCGAAAACGCGCAGAACCGCGCGAGGGTGGCGTTTGAGTTTGTGGAGAAGCTCGGGGCTCCGTTTTATGCTTTCCACGACCGTGATGTCGCTCCCGAGGGAAACTCGCTGGCGGAGACGAACAAAAACCTTGATGCGGTCGTCAAGGTCCTCAAGGAAGAGCAGAGCCGCACGGGGATCAGGCTTCTCTGGGGAACGGCCTGTCTTTTTGCCAATCCCCGGTTTCTTCACGGGGCGGCCACAAGCCCGAATGCCGACGTCTTTGCCTATGCCGCCGCACAGGTGAAAAAAGCGTTGGAAGTCACCCATGAACTCGGCGGCGAAGGCTACACGTTCTGGGGGGGGCGCGAAGGATACTCGACGCTTTGGAATACCGACATGAAGCGGGAACTCGACCACCTGGCGAAGTTTCTGCACATGGCGGTCGCCTACAAAAAGGAGATCGGATTCCAGGGGGCATTCTACATCGAGCCGAAACCAAAGGAGCCCACCCGTCACCAGTATGACAGCGATGCGGCGGCCTGCCTGAATTTTCTGCGCGAATACGGTCTGCTCGAGCATTTCAAGCTCAACCTGGAGACCAACCACGCCACGCTGGCGGGCCATACAATGCACCACGAATGCGAGGTCGCCGCTGCCGCCGGGGCACTAGGCTCGATCGATGCCAATACCGGGGATGAGCTCATCGGTTGGGACACCGACCAATTTCCGAGCAGCCTTTATCTCACGGGCGCTATCATGCTCACCGTCCTCAAAATGGGCGGGCTGAAAACCGGAGGGCTCAACTTTGACGCCAAAGTCCGCCGGGAATCGTTCGAGCCGACAGACCTGTTTTACGCGCATATCGGCGGGATGGATGCCTTTGCGCGCGGGCTCAAGATCGCTGCGGCCATTCGAGAGGACGGCCGGATCGGAAACATCGTCAAAACCAGGTATGCTTCATGGGACACCGGCCTTGGTGCCGAGATCGAGGCCGGCAAGCACGGTTTCCGTTCGCTGGAGAAGCTCGCCTTGGCCGCCAAAGATCCGGTTCAACACGGAAGCGGGCGTCAGGAACTCATCGAGAATATCCTCAATGAGCTGATGTGATGCCATGGCACATATTCTGTCAGCTTCGGGCGTGCCGCTTCGGACGCTGACTCTGCCGTCGCAGGCTGCTGCCTTTCACCGGGGGGATGCGTGTGCCCGATCCTGTTCTGCCCTGCAGCGTATTACCGGTTTGTTCCCGGGATCTTCGGTGAGAATCTGCCTGCGGGCATGCGTTCTGAGCTTTTTGTTCATGGGGATTGCTGCGGCGGAATCCGGTCCGGTCGATGTGACCGCCGGCATTCTGGCTGAGCTTGAAACGCTTTCCGGAGTGAAGATCTTAATCCGGTCTGATCTGCGACTCCTGCCGGGGGAGGAGGTTCAGGCGGATAGCGAGGCGGTTCGCCGGGACATCGGACGCCGGGTGGGGGCTGATATCCTACTCCTCATTGAGCCCGGGCGGAATGCTTTCGGCTTTGTGGACGCGCAGACCGGCGAAGAACTGTTCCGGATCCGCGAGGGAACTCCGGAGCGGCTTGCCCGGTCTGCATTTGCGCTGGTTCAGGAGCAGCGCGAAATGCAGACCGTCAGGCGGACAGTGGTGGTTCTTCTGGAGAAGTCCGGATTTTTTAAATTCAGGAATCTCCGAACCGTTCCGGATTACTTTGCCGATTTCTCAAACCACTCGATGAAGGCCGAGGGGCCGCCGGCGAGGTAGCCTGGATTGCGGGCGATTTCCTTGCCCTTGCTGTTGAGCAGCACCAGGGTCGGGAAACCATCCACGCCGTATTTTTTCTGGAGCTCGGCGTTCTGCTTCTTGATTTCGGCCGACTGGGGTTTGCTGTTCGGGAAATCGAGTTCCACGAGGATCAGGTTCTTGGCGGCGAAGTCTTTGAAGGCCTGCTGCGAGAAGGTGTCCTTTTGCATCTTGATGCACCATCCGCACCAGTCGGATCCCGTGAAATCGATCAGCACGGGCTTGTTTTCTTTCGCGGCCTGTTCCAGGGCGGCTTTGTAATCGGTCTGCCACCCGTCACCGGCAAAGAGGGTGGAGGATGCCAGCATAATTGCGGAGAGAATGAGACGTTTCATAAGAACACGAGTTTCGCGCGGATTTCACAAAATTCAAATGCAAAGCGCGGCTGGATCAAAATTCGGCGTGATGTCAAGGGTCACCGGGTGGCGCTCCCCCCGGGCGAGGTGATGCGCGGCCGCATAGGCAATCATCAGGGCGTTATCCGTCCGGAGGCCATCGGGCGCAAAGCGGATGGTGACCCCGCTTTTTCCGGCGCGGGTGAGTGCTGTGGAGCGCAGGCTGGCATTCGTGCTGACGCCCCCGCTCATCGTGACGATGTCTCTTCCGAGCGATTGGGCCGCCCGGAACGACTTCGCGACAAGAACGTCGACGACCGCCGCTTGGAACGATGCACAGATGTCCGGAAGGTCCGCCTCCTCGAAGCCTTTCTCCAAAAAGACCCGAACGGCGGTCTTCAGCCCGCTGAAGCTGAAATGAAAATCCCCTGAGTCCAGCATTCCCCGGGGAAGATGGAACCGGGCGGGATTTCCAGACCGGGCGAGCCGGTCGATCTCCGCTCCGCCGGGATACCCGAGGCCGAGCATTTTCGCCACCTTGTCAAACGCCTCCCCGGCGGCATCGTCCCGCGTGCGGCCCAGCAGTTGGTAGTCGCCGAACTTCCGCACGTCAAAGAGCAGGGTATGCCCGCCGCTGACGACAAGGGCGATGTGGGGGGGGATTTCTGCCTCTCCAAAAAATGGCGAGAGAAGGTGCCCTTCGATGTGGTTGACCGCAATGAACGGGCATCCGGCTCCCAGGGCGAGCCCTTTTGCGGCTGAGGTGCCGACGAGCAGTGCTGCTGCAAGGCCCGGGCCCGAGGTCGCTGCCACGGCAGTCAGGCTGTTGAAATCAATTCCTGCAGCGTCAATCGCGCGGTCGACAATCCGGGGAAGAAATTCGAGATGGTTCCGTGAAGCGACCTCCGGAACGACTCCCCCGAATTCCGAGTGGATGAGGGCCTGGCTGAAAATCTCATGCGAGAGAACCCGGTCGAATCCATCCAGCACAGCCGCCGCCGTCTCATCACACGATGTCTCGATGGCAAGGATGCTCACGGTTTCGAGGCCTTGCCCGCATAGAGGAGCGTGCCCTGGAGCGCATCGATCGCCCTCGCGAGCTGGGGGTCCATATAAATGGCGGGATCTTTCGTCCCGTCCTCCCTGGGCCTCCTCGATCGCAGCAACGCGGCTTCCTGCTCGTATGTCAGCGTGGCCCGGATATGCGGAGCGACTCCGTGTTGGTGGATCAGGTTTTTGCCCGGCGTGAAATACTTGGCTGTCGTGAGGCGGACCGCCGAACCGTCGGGAAGTGCGATCACGCTCTGGACCGATCCTTTTCCAAACGTCGTTTCGCCGACAAGAAGCGCGCGGTTCAGATCCTTGAGCGCGCCCGCAACAATTTCCGACCCGCTGGCGCTCGCGTAATTCACCAGGACTGCGAGCGGATATTTCCGCTGCGGGCCCTTGCGGGTTTCTGTCCGGTATTCGCGGGTTGGTGTGCGGCCTTGCGTGAAGGCGACCATCGTGTTTGCAGGCAGGAACTGTCCGCTCACATCGACAGCGCTGTTCAGCAGGCCTCCCGGGTTGTAGCGCAGGTCGAGGACGAGCGCGTCCATGCCCTGCTTTTCGAGCCTGTCGAGGGCCTTCGAAAGCTCGTCTGCCGTGGGCTCGTTGAACTGCGTGATCCTGACGTATCCGATCCGGGCCCCTCCGGTCTGCGGGAGGATCCTGGCATCCTTGACGCTCGGCACCTTGATGACGGCCCGTGTGAGTTCGTAGTCCTTGATCTCCTTGCTGGATGGGCGGTTGATCGTGAGGGTCACTTTCTCGCCGACCTTGCCGCGCAGCTTTTCCACGGCTTCCTGGAGGCTCAGCTTATCGGTCGTCTGCCCGTTGATCTTCAGGATCTGGTCTCCCGGGAGGATGCCCGCCGCAAAGCCCGGGGAATCTTCCATGGGATTAATAACAGTAAAGACGCCGTTCTTTTGGCCGACCACCACTCCCAGGCCTCCGAACTCGCTTTTGGTGTCCTCCTGCATGCTCTTGAATTCCTCCGGATCCATGAACTGGCTGTGGGGATCCAGTGCGGAGAGCATCCCCCTCATCGCATCGTAGGACAGGTCTTTGTACGAAATCTTGCTGTCATCGACGTAGTCCTGGCGGATCAACTGCATGGCACGCGCCAGAATCTGCATCTGCTCGTAGGGAGAATCGTCCTCCGCAGGTGAGGGGCTCTGTGCGCAGGCGGTGCCTGCGGCCACGGCGAGAAAAATGACGGGAAACCTGCTCATGTGAAGCCATAGCATACGCAATTTTCCGGAATGGGAAATTCTCTTATGGCCCCGGCCGGACTGTGTCGGAATTCGTCGCCGGTGTGACGGGCGGCGGCACAAGTGCGGGGCTCGCTGGCGGAGGCTGCCCGGGGCCAGGCGTTTTCGTTCGCTTCGGGATTCCCTGCGGTATCCCGTCATCGCCCACGAGTCGCAGTGTTACAAAAATATACAGCACCCGTTCGATCTCCTGCTCGTTCCGTTGCTGCTTGCCCCCAACCAAGTCCGTTACGACCTGTTTTTCCCGGCGTGACAGGCCTCCAAGCAGGACGGTCTCTCCAGATCGCAGAGACACAGCCGTTTGCACCTTGCGGGTTTGAAAAACCGGCTGGTTGATCGTCTGTCCGGTTTCCGTTCCCGGCAGGAGGGCTTCATTGAGCGCATCCCCTTTCAATGAAGTCCGGTCAGGATGGTCCTCGCCGTAATTGATAAACCCAAGGAACTCCACAACCTCGGGCGCCATCTCACAAAGGATCCTTCCGTCCGGCTTAATGAGCGGTTCGATATTCAGAGTCAGTCCAACATTTTTCGTTTCAAAGGCCGTCGGGGTAGGCGTGCGGTTATCCTTTGCCAGAACAAATTCTGTCGGATAGCGGAACTCCCGGACGATTTCCACTTTCGCGCGCTGCCCCGAACGCGTTGTGACTTTTGGAGCAGAGGCCAAATCCACACCTTTGAGTTCGTTCAAGCGCTGGAAAATTGCCTGAATCTCCTCCGGTTCAAAAATTGACCGCTGATCGCCCGTGGGGCTGGTCTGAAATACCTCCCTCGCAACGGCCGGGGTCACCTCGAGGAACTTCGATTCGATTTCCACGTGCGTCGCAGGTGCTTGATCCGGAGCGGCGGGGGCGCCATGGAGCGGAGTGTTCAAAAGCAAAGCGAGCGATCCGCCAAGCGCCACCCCGGAAAACCATGAAAGAGTCGGGTTCATTTTTCGGGAACAAGCCTCGCGGTGAGAAACAGGCACAGGCGGGGACTTTTCCCCGATTCAGTGATCAGAATTGTTTGTCCGGCGTAGACGCTGACCGTAGACGTGATTTCCCGTGTGGAGAAAACCGGCTGCCAGATGCCGCCGCCTTTCAATGGGGCCTTCAACATATCCAGGTTGGCATCCGGCCCAGGCGGCGTGGCGCCGGGTTTTGCTTCCGAGTAGTCAATGAACCCCAGAAAATCCACGATGCGGGAACTGTAAAAAATTTCGATGGTGTAGTTGTCCGGCCCCACCGTGGGTTGCACTTCCAGCATGATCCCGACATTTTTAGTCTCAAAGGCGATTGGGATTACCGTTTGGGCGTCTTTGGAGGGCGTGGAAAATTTCGATGGGTAGCGCAGTTCCCTGACATTTTCGAGTATCGCTCTATGCCCGCTCAGGGTGATCGCCCGTGGAATGCTGATGATCTCCGCACCCGCCTCCTCAAGTTTGTTCATAGCGCCCTTTGATTGCTCCGCTGTGAATACCCCCTGGAGGGCCATCACGCCGGATGGCGGTTCAGCGAGAGCGAGGCTGTTTGGTGATGAGGACTCTGCTCCGGCGTTGAGCGCTTTGTCGAGTTGCGCATCTGTCGCGCGCACCAATCGGGCTTCGATTTCGACCATGCGGGGCGGCTTCTCCTGAGCCAGGAGAGCAGGCGGTGCCAAGAGGAGGATTCCGTAGAAAACAGCCCTCACAATTTTCCTTCAGAAATGCCGGAGAACCCGGGTTTCATGGATTACCATTTTAGTTCTCCAAGATTTGGTCGTCTCTGGATATCTCAAACAGAAATCAAAAACCCGCCCTCATCGGCGGCGGATCCGCCGGTGCCGCCGCGCGCACGGCGGTTAATCAGCCCACGAAGTATGTCAGGAGGAACGCTGAGCCATCTCGCATCGGAAGCCGGCAGGCCCTCAACCAGATCGAGCAGCACATCCGGATCCCGCTCAAGCGCGTTGGCGACCTGCCCTTTGGTGAGCTGGATCGAGTCGCACTTTGTGCGGGCCAGGATGTAATCCAGATCGCCCTTGAGCAGCTCCAGTTGCTCTTCACTCAGAAGCATAGCGGCCTCCAATCCTGGCGAAGATGGAAATTCACCTGCTCGTGTGCGGACGTGGAGGAGAGCACCGGGGGCCGGCCATCCGACCAGGCATCGTATCTGCAGAAAGAGGCGTTCCATTGCGAATCCGGAGTTATCAGACCTTTGGGATCTACCAAGCCGGCCGGGATGCGGACATCCACCGTCCAGCCGTCCGGCCGGATGGTGCAGCGGCTCCCGAATTGCGGGGGCCGGATCATTCTGTCTTCGATGGAAAGGGTTTTGCTTTTCATGGACGCGAAGTCGTCGTAGCCAAGCCGCAGGTGCAGACGGTGATTTCCCGGTGCAACGTGCATTTCGGTATAGAATCCGGCGTCCTTTGCCTCGAGGAAAATCTCGAAAACATCTCCGAGCTTCCACGTGTGCTGGGAGTCTGCCGTTGCCCTGGTAGTGACATCTTCATCGTCCAACACCGCATGGACAAAAAAGCAGTCCGGGTCCCAGCCAACCCGGACCGTGGTTCCCGCAGGGCGGGCGGATGGAGGCCAGGAATGATCGAGCATCACCGGCTCGGCCCGGGCCACTGTGATCTCCGGATCAGACAGAACCCGCATGGCAGGAATCGGTCTCCGCGTTTTCATGGTGGAAGCGTCACCGAACGGAAACATTCGTTCTTCATAGATGGGCAAGTCTTTCAATATTCCGCGCCAAGATCAATGGCTGTCCCGCCGTGAGGTGCAAAAATGTTTGATGCTTTTGCGTTGTCAACCCCCTTGGAAATCCTGCATGCTCCGCGCCAGTGCTCGAACTCAAGGAAGTCACATTGTTTATCGGTCAGGGGGAGGATGTCCGTCCTCTCCTCGCGGACGTCTCGGTGTCCTTTCCCAAAGGGCACTTCGGAGCGATCATCGGCCCGTCGGGCTGCGGGAAGAGCACGATGCTCAAGGTGATCACCGGAATCGCACCCGGCGAGGAGGAGGGCTCGATATTTTGGAACGGCCGCGATGTGGCGGAGGAGGATTTTTCCCCTTCGGAAATCGGCTACGTGCCCCAGTTCAGCATCGCGCATGAGGAGTTGACCGTCCGCGAGTGCGTCTCCTACGCGATGCGTCTCCGGGTCCGGGGCATGCATGCCGGCGCGTTGGACGAGGCTGTCGGAAACATTCTTGAGGAGGTGAGCATGGCCGAGTTCGATGACCGCCTCGTGAGCGTGCTGTCGGGCGGCCAAAGGCGGCGACTTGCCCTTGCGATGGAGCTTGTCAGCAAGCCGGCCATGCTCCTGTGTGACGAGGTCACCAGCGGCCTCGATCCGCAATCGGAGGATGAGATCGTGCACCTGCTCCACGGCCTTTCCAGGACCGAGGGACGGGTGGTGCTTTCGGTCACCCACAGCTTGAGGCATGTCGAGCTCTACGATTCCGTGCTCGTGCTTTACGAGGGCGTTGTCGCCTATCATGGGCCCCCACAGTTTCTCACCCACTACTTCCGTGCCGACGACACGCAGGATCTCTACGCCCAACTGGAAGTCCGGTCGGGTAAAGAGTGGGCGCAGTCCTGGAAAAAGCACCGGCAGGCCTTTGCAGAAACCAAAGGGGGACGGGACCTGGTAAAAGCGGTCACTTTCGACAGTGCCGGCGCTGAGTCCGCTCCAACAGTCGAGATCAAGCCGGCCGAGCCTCCTGCTTCGTCCTCGCTCCCCGGCCCGGGCGCGATCAGCCAGTTCCTGACTCTGCTCTCCCGCCGGTTGAAAATCTTTTTCCGGAACCGCGCCCAGCTCGCCCTCCAGCTCGGCTTGATTTTCGGATTTCCGGTTCTTGTGGCGGTCTTCGCGTGGAACGGACTCCCGACGGTAAAAAATTTAAGCATGGGACTCGGCCTTGATGTGATTCAGCAACTCGTGGAGGCGAAGGAATTTCTCATCCAATCCAGCAAGGTCGGTAGCCTTGTCTCCGGCATCGTCATGTTCCAGGTCATCCTCCTCACCTTGATGGGGGCGAACAACTCGGGGCGCGAAATCGCGGCCGAGCGCCTGATCTTCGAGAAGGAAAAGCTGGCTGGCCTCCGCCCGCTCAGCTACGTCGCCGGGAAAGCCGTCTTCCTCGGATTCCTTGTGCTCGCCCAGTCCGTTTGGATGGGACTTTTCGTCCATTATGTCTGCGGATTTCCCGGAGATCTCGGGCCCCAGTTGTTGTTCCTGATACTCGTGAATGCCGCCATGACGTCGGTGTGTCTAGCCGTATCGAGTTTTCTGGGTTCAGCCGAACAGGCCTCGCTGGTCTCGATTTATCTCGTCGGCTTTCAGCTTCCGCTGTCCGGGGCCGTTCTCGCGCTGCCGGATTTTCTCGGCATCCTTGTCCGCCCTTTCATTGCTGCCTACTGGAGCTGGTCCGGAGTCCTTCAGACCCTTAAGGGGGAGCGCTACTACGACATTGTTCAGATGGTCGTCCAAACCGCCCTCTCTCCAGCCGGCCTCTGCGCCTGGGTCCTCTGCTCACATATCATCATCGGCCTGTTCGCCGCGTGGATCGGGTGCCAGCGCCGGAGCCTCGTATAATCTGAGCCTGGTCTGCTCCTAAGGGAGAAGGATGAGGTCTCCCACCGTGTCGATGTCCTTTGTCTGCACGGTGCCGAACCAGGTGAGGTAGCCGCCCCGTCCCCCGCCGTCGTCCTCGTTGAAGGCGATGTGCAGGCCGAGGTTCGCGCCGGGTCGCGGCACGAATGGCGCAACATTGGCCCATGGAATGGCCGCCTCGTAGGTTACCGACCCGGTCTTGGGATCCTTCTTTATCGCCGAGACCTTGATCGCCGCCGTCGGGCCGGTCGGTATATCCGTGGTGGCCGAAAGGTGGCAGGCCGTCCCGGGTCCGTCCTTGCCGATGGCGATGGCGTAATCGTATTTCCCGACTTTCTGCGGGCTGTTGCGCATCGGATCGATCAGGAGTTGAAGACCATCCTGGTTCCAAAGCTGATTTGGCGGCTGAGCGGTGCCTGCCAGGTCGTCTGTCACCTCGACGCCTGCATAGAGATACTTTTCATCCCATAGAAACCGCACTGTGGCCGACAAATCGGCTGCGTTCTTCCATTGGCTCTCCTTGCGCTCGTCCGGGTGGATCGGGTAAAAGGCCGCGCCGTTGTCGATGGTGACCGGGGAAACATTCTTCCACTCGCCCTCGTCGAGATTGCCATCCAAAGCGGGCGGAGCCCCGGCCTTCGGCACGCCGACAAAGCCGCCCATTGGACGCTCGACCACGGTGGCCCGTCCGCTGGCGTCGCGCACCACAGCGCGCATATCATACACGTTGAACAAATTCACGTTCGACATCGGCAGGTCCACGTTCGCCGATTTTCCAGGTTCAAGAGTGAGGTCGCCCGAGGCTTTTCGGGAGAAATATGCCTCGGCGGCACCACGGTTCGAAAAGCGGCCCACTTCGAGGGCGCGCTGTCCGTCGAGAAACACGCCCCAAGTCAGTTTCTCGGTCGCATCCCCATTGTTGCGGATGACCAAGCGGGCGCCGGGTCCGTCGGGCTGGCCGGCGGGCAGCGGCAGCAATTCCATCGCGAGGGCGCTGGTGACCGGGGGGCGGAAAAAGAGCGCCCCTCCTCCATTGGGGGAGGCAATATTCAAAGTCAGGTCGGCTTCGCGCGCGGCGCTGGTTTTCGGCACGGTAAAGCGGAAGCGCAGCTTCTGACCACCCTGCGTCTCCATCGTTTCCCGCTCCACCTTCCAAAGTGGCGGCGCCTTGAGCGAAACCTGTTCCGGGGTCACTCCCGACAGCACAAAATCCACGTGCCCTTCCACCCCGCCGACAAATTGGTCAGAGGCCCCGGCTAGTTTCACCGCCGGTTCGCCGAGGGCTTCCGCAAGCTGGGCGGGACCTCCGTCAAACAACAGGATCAACGGGTCTTCGTTGATCGTCAGTGTGAGGCCCCTGCCGCCGGCGTTCATCGCGCTCACGGTGCCGTCGATGCGGATCACCTTCACTTCACCCACACCCTCGAGCGGCACGAAGACATCCTGGCGACCCTTTTTCGTATACGCCGCCAGCAGCGAATTTCCCTTCGCATTGCGAAACAGGAACATCTGAGCGTCGCCCGGATAAAGTTTTTCCGAGACCGGTTTCTTGTCGAGGATCGCATTGACCGTGTTGTAGTAGGCGATGGCGTCCAGCTTCGGCGCATAGCGCACGTAGCGGCTCACAAAGGTATTGTGGGCCTCCGAAAATGGATCGGTTTCCGCGATTTTCGCGTTGGGATCGGGATACATAAGCGAGAACCACGACACGTTGGCCCCGCCCGCGGCGAAGAAATTGAGGAACTTTTTATAAAGCGCCACGGCCACCGCGTGGCGTGTCATGCCCTGGCTGTTCAGGCCGACCTCGGTGGCCCAGATCGGGCGCGGGTGGCCGTATTTCCTGAACATTTCCGGATACTGCACCGATATGATCTCCCGAATATCCTCGGGATCTTCGTAGGTGTGGAAGTCGTAGGCGTCGCACCATTCTCCGAAGCCTGCTTTGAAATAGTCTTCGACCGGCCCGATCGATGACCCCACCACCATGATGGTTGGATCCAGCTTTTTGAATTCGCTGTAGATGATCCGGTAAGCCTCGACATTCACCTTGATGCCTTCGCCGACGTTGTGAGGTTCGTTGCCCATCTTGATGATCAGCGGACGGATGTGGCCGTATTTTTTCATCTCATAGCGGACGCTCTCCCGCATGATTTCCTCCGACTCCGGAGTGATTTTGTCGAATGGAGGCACCCGTCGCTCAACCGATGACGCCAGCGAACTGGTCAGGACCCCCATCCCGAGCTCCCTGGCCAGGTCGGCATTGTCGAGTCGTGTCTTGGCGGGGCTTTTGAAGTTGTATTGGTAAACCAGTCCGGTGATGCGCAGGCCGAGGCGGTGGCTTAGCTTGACGTGTTCGGGAGCACGGTCGTCCCAACTGTGGCTCGTGAATGGGATTTCCTCCGGCTTATACGCGTTGGCGGGAGCCTCGGGTAAAATAGCGAATGCGCTGAAATCCTCATACGGTTCCGCCCCGACACGCGCGACCGAACCGTGCAGTTCGTAATACCGGCCCACTTCCAGCGGGAGCGCGGCCAGATCGATGTCGCCGAGATATTTCTGATACCCTTTTTCCTCTCCCGCGCTTCGCAGGGGGACCTCGATGGCGGGCGACTGTTCCGCACCCCAATAGTCGCGCACGCTGACTGTGGCCTTGTCCGCAGTCAACGGCTGGAGACTCCATACCTCAATCGTCGCCTTGCGCGGGTCCGTCGGATACAGCAGGTGGCCGAGCGCCTCCATGTTGAACATGAGGCGCATTTTGTTGGCGGCGGCGGCAACCGGCGCAACCGCCAGTTCGTCGATCCAGAAAGTTCCCGGCGTTTCCTTGTTGATGCGGGCGACGAACCGCCCTGCGGTCGCGCCCTCAGGAACCTCGATGACCGGACTCACGCGTTCCCAATTGTGCTTGCGGAACTGGATATAGACGGTCGAGCGATCGATCACCTCACCCTTTGCGTTGAGGCTTTCGAAATCAAGGGTGCCGTTGTAGGAATTATCCATCGAGTTGAGGTCGGTGCGCCCGGCTGCCTGCACCTGCCAGTTCCCCGGGTTGATCGCAAAGGCCGGCCCGGTAGCCACCACGGCTTCCTGGGGCTTCTCCGCCACTTTCGTCAGTGCCAGCGCCCGCTTGCCTTCCACCGCTTCGTCATCGACCCGCACGTTTCCCTGCAGCTTCCAACCCGACTCGGCACCATCGGTCTCGAAACTCTCGGCGTAGGCCGGCTTGCCCGCGTCCGCCGCGGAGACCGCTCCCGCTGCCAGGAGAATCGTGGCCAGCGCCGCGGAGAGATATTTCGCAACACGTGCCTGCGGAGAAGAAATGTGCATAGTCATGGAGAGGGGAGGCATCTTTCTCCAGACCAGCCGCGGGAGACAACTGGAATCGCTCCATCCTGACGCATCTCCAATGACGTGTTACCCGACTCGCGGCTTCGCGGGCTTGGCAGGCCTGCTCTTCAGGGATTGTCCGCTGAGGAATTTCTCCATCGCCGAGAGCGTCTCATCGCTCACATGGTGCTCAATGCCCTCGGCATCCGCGCGGGCCGTTGATGGCGGGACCCCCAGTGCTTGCAGGAATGCCACGACCTTCTCGTGCCGGGCCCTGGCTTTCCCGGCCAGCTTCCGGCCCGCGTCCGTCAGAAATATCGAGCGGTAGGGCTCGGTGGTCACCAGCCCCTCCCGCTGCAGGCGTTGCACCGTCCGGATCACCGTCACATGCGTCACTCCCAGCGACTTGGCCAGATCCGTCGCTCTTGCCTCCCCACGGCTCGCGATGAGATCTGCTATCACCTCGACATAGTCCTGTGCCCGCTCCTGGGCATGCTGGAGGCGCGTCTGGCGCTGGTAGAGAGCCGTCTCCGGGCCGGCTTTCGGGCCGGACAGGCGGGGGGCCGCCCTCTTCTTCTTTTTCAAAGGCATCAGGCAGTCTCCTGAAAATATTGTTCATTGACAAGAGTCCGGTGCGGGGTATAGCGTCAGCCCCACATTGTAGCTCATGCTACAAATAGTCGGTCGGCAGGCCGCTTTTCAGCCAATACAAAGAAGCCCATGAAATCAGAAACAGAGAACATTTCCTCCGAGCTCGATGCGTGGAAGCGGCAGGTGGCGGAGGTGAGTCTTCCTGAGGTTCACCGCAGCATCTTTGTTCCCGGCAACGCCTCATTCTGGCGGAAGATGATGGCATTTGCCGGGCCGGGATTTCTGGTGGCGGTCGGCTACATGGATCCGGGGAACTGGGCGACGGATTTGGCGGGCGGGGCGAAGTTCGGATATTCGCTGCTTTTTGTGATCCTGATATCGAACCTGATGGCCATCCTGCTGCAGCACCTCTGTGTGAAGCTGGGGGTGGTGACCGGGCGGGACCTGGCCCAGGCGTGCAGGGACCATTATCCCAGGCCTGTGGTGTGGTTTTTGTGGGTGATCTGCGAGCTGGCCATTGCGGCTTGTGATCTGGCGGAGGTTGTGGGTTCGGCGATCGCCCTCCAGCTGCTCTTCGGGATTCCGCTGGTCTGGGGCTGTGTGATCACATGCCTGGATGTGCTCGCGGTGCTGTATCTTCAGAACAAGGGGTTCCGGTATGTCGAGGCGATCGTGGTGGTGTTGATTCTGACCATCGGCGGCTGCTTTGCCGCGCAGCTGTTTTTTGCCAGGCCAAGCCTGACGGGGGTTCTGATGGGTTTTGTGCCCAGCGCGGAAATTTTCAGGAACCATGAGATGCTCTACATCAGCATCGGCATCCTCGGCGCCACCGTGATGCCGCACAACCTCTACCTGCACTCGTCGATTGTGCAGACGCGCATGTTCGAGCGCTCGCCGGCAGGAAAGCGGGAAGCCATCAAGTTCGCGACGATCGATTCCACCGCCGCCCTGATGTTCGCGCTCTTCATCAACGGGGCGATCCTGGTGCTGGCCGCCGCCGCGTTCCATTGGTCCGGACATCAGGATGTGGCCGAGATCCAGCACGCCTACAAGCTGCTGAGCCCGGTCCTCGGGGTTGGCATCGCGAGCACGCTCTTCGCGGTCGCGCTCCTTGCGTCGGGCCAGAACGCCACGCTCACTGGAACTCTCGCCGGACAGATCGTGATGGAGGGGTTCCTGAATTTCCGCCTGAGGCCCTGGTTGCGCCGGCTTATCACCCGGATGATCGCAATCATCCCCGCGGTTTTTGTGATCGGGTATTTCGGGGAGAGCAGGACGACCGATCTGCTGGTGGCGAGCCAGGTCGTGCTGAGCATGCAACTGGGATTTGCGGTCTGGCCGCTTCTGCGATTCACCGGTGAGAAGTCGAAGATGGGAGAGTTTGTCAACCCCCTTTGGATTGCGGTTCTGGGATGGACTACGGCTTTTGTGATTATTACGCTGAACCTGAAACTGCTCTTTGATCTCTTTGCCCCGGACCCGCTCCGCAGAGTGTTCTACAATGCTCTGGGACTACCCCTGGAATAAATCCATGTATGACATCATTCTTATCCCCGTTGAGAACAGCCCGGCTGACGAGACGATTCTGGAACACATCAGGCCGCTCGCAAAGCTCACCGGCTCAGCACTCATCCTGATCCATGTTGCCGACGGATTCGGGGCCAGGAATTACGAACAGCTGAATCTTGCCGAGAGCGAGGAGATCCAGGCCGACCGGGCTTACCTTGAGACCCGCGCGAACGGGCTCCGGGCGGAGGGATTTTCTGTGGAGTGTGTGCTGGCGATGGGCGACCCACCGGCCGAGATCATCAAGTTTGTGGAAACTCACAGAGTTGACCTGATCGCGATGTCCACCCACGGGCACCGCCTGATCGGCGATTTGCTTCACGGCAGCACCGCCGACAAGGTCCGCCACATGGTGGGTGTTCCCGTGCTGCTTCTGAAGGCAAGGTCCTGATCCCCGCGGAGGGACGGGGCAATATTCAAACGCCAGCCGTCACGGGGGCCGGGGCCCGGACCTGATCTGGAATTTCAGAGACCAAAGCATTGTTCTCCGGCCGGAGGAGTTCCATTTTCCCGTCGTAATGCTCAACGATGGCGGTGCAGCTTTCCACCCAGTCGCCCGTGTTGTAATACTCGATGCCACCGATGTTCCGAACCGATGAGGTGTGGATGTGCCCGCAGAGGACGCCGTCCACATCGTAATCTTTTGCATAGCGCACGACAGACTCCTCAAACTGTCCGATAAAGCTGACGACATTTTTTACCTCCGCCTTCACGTAGGCGCTCAACGACCCGTGGCCGAGGCCGAAGAGCCGCCGGAAGAAATTCACGAGCCCGTTGCATCGCAGGAGGACCGTGTATCCGATGTCACCCACATGGGCCAGCCATCCCATGTTCTGGACAATGGTATCGAGTTCATGGCCGTGGATGATCAGCAGGCGGCGCTCGTCCGCGGTTGTATGGATCGCATTTTTCCGCAGCGTGACGCTTGCATACGATCCAAGAAAGCCGGCCAGAAACTCATCGTGGTTGCCGACGATATAGATGATCTCGGTGCCCTTCCGTCCCTTCCGGAGGATTTTCTGCAGCACGTCGTTGTGCTCCTGCGGCCAGTAGATGCCCCGCCGCAGGGACCAGATATCGATGAGATCCCCGACCAGGTAGAGCGTTTCAAACTCGGTCTCCTTCAGAAAATTGAGCAGCGCATCCGCCCGGCTTCCGCGGGTGCCCAGATGCACATCGGAGATCCATCCCGTGCGATAGTGGTTCATCATTGGCCCTGCCAGAATACCCGCCCGCAGCGCGCAGGGGGAACCGGAGCTTTGTGACAATTCCGTAACAAAGCTGCAGGCTTGTCATCCATCGGGAAAGCGGCAAAATGCGCGACCTTTGATGAGCACAGAAAATGTCCAGTGGTATTGCGTGAAAGCTCGTCCCCGCCAGGAGCAGGCCGCGAAAATTGCGATCGTGAATGAAGCCGGCCTTGAGGTGTTTTGTCCGATGCTCCGCTTTGAGCGGGCACGAAAAAGCGGCCGAGTGAGGGTTGTCGAGGCCATGTTCCCGGGCTATCTCTTCGTCCGGTTCTGCTATGAGACCCATTACCGTCTTGTTGGCACGAGCAATGGGGTTTCCACCATCGTTTCATTCGGCGGAATCCCTGCCATAGTCCCCGCCGGGATCATCGACGAACTTCGGGCCTCCGTGGCTGACGGGGAGACGGTTGAGGTTCCATCGAGCTTGTCAATCGGGAAGGAGGTCGAAGTTGTGGAAGGCCCCTTCCGGGGTATCCGGGCAATCGTCACAAGCGTTATGCCGGCCCGGGCCAGGGTCACGATCCTGCTGGAGTTGCTGGGTATGGAACGGGAGGTGGAGGTTCCGGAGCAAGCCGTGCTTCCCGATGCCGTTCACCCGATGTTGCCGCGGTGATTTGACGAACCGGTTGAATCCCATTTCAACCGCTAAAAACCACTACACCATGAAGGAGAGCAGAGGGCTTCTGCAATCTCCAGCATCCCCTGCAGATGAACGTTCCATTGAGCTGCAAATGCACCTTCAATGAGTGGCTTTCAGTGGAAATTAGTGGTTCAATTGCTGGACCTGCAATCCATCCGACACCATGCCGATCTACGAATTTTACTCGCCGGACACCAACAAGGTTTATTCATTTTTCGCCCGCAGTCTCGCCCAGGGGAAAGGGATTCCCCGCTGTCCAGACAAGGCGGGTGCAAGGATGGAAAGAATGCTGTCCCGGTTTGCGGTGACCGGCAAGGCGGTTGAGAAGAAGGAAACTCCCGGCGGTGCGGAAGATCCCCGCATGGACCGGATGATGGCCGAGATGCAGAGTGAAATGGCGGGTATGGATGAGGGGAACCCCGACCCTAAAGCCATTGGGAGGCTGATGCGGAAGATGACCGAAGCCACGGGCCAGCCGATACCGAAAGTCATGGAGCAGATGATCCGCAGGATGGAAGCGGGTGAGGATCCTGAAAAGTTGGAGGAGGAGTTCGGCGATGCCCTCGAAGGGCTCGACCTGCCGGACTCGGAAACTCCCGATGAGGGCGGTTCGTCCCGCCAGGCCCACCGCAGGCCGGTGAGGGATCCGGCGCTTTATGAGATGGCGGATTTTCTATGATCTCTGCGGGATCCCCTCTCGCGGCGCTCGGGTAGTCCTGCCACCAGCCACCACAGGCCGGTGAGCGTTCCAAAAAAGAGCACAATGCCGACAGCCTCGTGCATGAGGGTGTAGTTGGTTCCGGCCATTGGTGCGAGCAGCACGATTATGAAAATCCGGACCGCATTGGAGAAGAGCCCAAGGAGCGGGGCCAGGGCCAGGACCAGGATTTTGTCTGCCAGGCGGAGACGCCTGCTGAAAACCAGAAGCAGGGCGAGCAGGATACAACCGCTGATGATTCCGAATCCGTTGCACTCCGGAGCGACCTCAAAGGGTTTTCCCGCGTCAACAAGGATGAGACGGACGGGATCTCCCGCAAGGCCAAGCTGGACCGGGCGTCCGAGGATCCCGAGAAACCACATCGCTGTCTTTCCAGCGAGCAGGCGCAGCGGCCAGTCGGCAAGGGGAAAGAGAACGGACAAAAATGTGAAGCCGGAGAATGCCAGCCCGAAACCGGAGGCCAGGCGGAGCACGGAATCCCCAAACACAAAAAGCAGGACGGCCCCCGCCAGAAATCCCAGCGCGCAGAGCATGAGCAGGGGCTGGTGAAACAATCCTGCAAAAACTGCAGCAAGGCAGGCGGACGCGTAGAACCACGCCGCCCGCTGCCCGAACCGGAGCGCGAGCGGGGATGCGTCCTGTCGTTCCCGGAGGAGAAATATCAAACCAAATATGAGCACGATGGCCGCGTGTGCGATTTGTTCCCGCGCCAGCGCCGTGCCGGCGATCCAACGCAGCACCTTCCAGAATAGCAGCGAAGCTCCGGCCCACGCGGCAACGGAGAGCATGATCGTTCTGCCTGTTTGTTTCGAATCCCTGCCTGTCATTCCTCAGGCACTGTGGATGCTTTTTGCGGTCTTGCGAAGAAATCTCCACAAAAAGAACATGCCGGTGAGGACCATCCACGGAAGATAACCCAGCCAGACGCCGGTTGCCCCAAGCCCGGCCGTGAAGGCCAGAAAATAGACCGTTGGCAGGCTGAGAATCCAGTAGCAGACAGCGTTGGCGATCAGCGGGACCCGGTTGTCCATGAGCCCGCGCAGCGCTCCGAGGCTGATCGACTGGATGGCATCCGAAATCTGGTAGATGCCTGCGATGGTGATCAGCACGCCTGCAAGGGCGGCCACCCCGGGATCTGTCGTGAAGAACGTGGCAAACCAACGTCCGAAGCATATATAGAGAACCGCGCAGCATGCCATGAGGCCGGTTCCCAATGCGACACCCGCGATGCCTGAGCTCCTCGCAGCTTTTCCGTCTCCCGCCCCGATCCCCTGGGCAACCCTGACTCCGGTTGCCATCGACAGCGAGATGGGAAACATCCATGCGAACGAGGCGATACTCATGGTGACCTGGTTCGCCGCGAGCGCCGTGGTGCCCGCCCAGCCCATCATGATCGATCCGACAGCAAACGATCCTCCTTCGAGAACATCCTGGCCTGCCACGGGGAGCCCATCGCGGAACAACCCGCGGAGCAAGCCGGTATCAAGGCTGCCGGAGAAAAATGCGAACGGCCTCATGGTTTTTCCTGCAGCTATCCACCCCGACATGGCGGCCGCCTGAACCGTTCTTGCAACGAGGGTCGCCCAGCCGGCTCCCTCCAAGCCCAATTCGGGAAAGCCTGCGTGGCCGAAGATCAGAACATAATTGAGAGCGGCATTCAGCAGGAGCGCACCCGCCGAGAATGCCACGACCGGCCAGGGTTGGTTGACCGCCTCCGCCGTTTGGCCGAGCACCAGCGAGATCAAAGCCCCCGGCATCGACCACGCCAGCAGCGTGAGATAGCTCCCGGTCACCTCCACGACTTCCGGGGGTTGTCCAAGGAAGCCGAGGAATGGCACGACGGCCGAGAGTGCGATTGCAACAAGCAGGCTGACTCCCCCGGCCAGAAAGAGTCCCGCCCGGCCGGCTGCTGCTGCTCCCGCCACGTCGCCGGCTCCGAAGGCCTGGGCGATGCGTGGAGAAACAGCTCCGAGGGATCCGTAGGCGAAATAGAGTGCAAACATCAAAAAGTTTCCTGCCAGGGCGCAAGCTGCCAATGGCACGGATCCCAGGCGTCCGACCATCAGGGTGTCTGTCATCTGCATCAACACCTGTCCCGCCTGACCGACAAGCATCGGCAGGGCGAGGGCGGCCAGTGATAGAACCTGAGCCAGACTGGAGTGCGGAGTTTTCAAAGTGGTAACGAACAGAGTTATGTATCGGTCACGCCGGCCGGATGGCAAACCGCTTCCCTGACCGCGTTTCGTGTTTGCCAAGCCGGTTTCTTTGACAAGAGTCCTTTTACAACGCTTTGAGAACAGTTCATTTTACATGGAAAGACGACAATCCGCCGGCTGAGGTTTTCCCGCGGTGGTGGCGGGAGAGCTGGCAGGCATCCGGGTGGGACGCGCGGCTCTGGACCGACCGCGACATTGAGGATTTTTTCAAAACACAGCCAAAGGAAATCCGGGCGGCGATGAAAGCCTATCCTTGTGGAGTCATGCGATCGGACGCATTCCGCTACCTGCTGCTGAAGCGGTTCGGGGGCCTCTATGTGGATCTGGACTTTGTCAGCTTGTCGCGGATGGACTGGATCGCGGAGATCGATTGTTTCGCCTGCGGAGATCAGGGGGACGGACAACTATGCAATGCCTTTTTGTGGGCTCCCGCCCCGGAGGACCCGTTTTTTGAAGGCATTGAGGAATCGTTGGTTGAGAGGGCGGGGGAGGGGAATCCGGTCACCGCAACGGGGCCACGCCTTCTGACCGCCCATGCGGTCGGGAGAAATTTTCATCAAATCCCGGGCGAACGGATCTACCCGGTTGCCTGGGACAACCTGGAGGAAATCGCCGTGGCCCGGGCGCTCGATCAGGCTGAACTCAAGCTCCGATATCCGCAGGCGCAGGCTGTCCATATCTGGAGCAGGTCCTGGTTCCCCCAGTGCGGTGTGCACTCTCCAGAGGCGGTTGCGCCAACCGCCTTTTGAACAACTGATCAGGCCCTTGAGACAAGGGCCGCCACATCAGGCTTTCGTCGAGTAGCGCATTTCGTAATCAAAAAGCTCATCGCTTTTGAAGAAGCGGTTCAGCTCGATCTGCGCATTCTCAGGACTGTCAGAGGCGTGGACGATATTCACCATCACATCAACACCGAGATCGCCGCGGACGGTTCCTTTGGCCGCCTTCTTGGAATCCGTCGGCCCGATGATGTCGCGCACGCGATCCACCGCATTATCCCCGGCGAGGGCCAGCGCGATGACCGGAGTCGACCGCATGAAGGTTTCGACTTCCGGAAAGAACGGTTTGCTGGCGATGTGCGCATAATGCTCGCGCAGCAGCGCAGCATCGGCGCGGAACATTTTGCATCCGCGGATCTGAAAGCCGGCATCCTCGAAGCGCTTGAGGACATCGCCAGCCTTGCGGCCTGCGATACAATCGGGTTTGAGTAGAATCAGGGTCGTATCCATGAGAAGCCGGACTTTATCGGAGGCGGACGGCTCGAAAAGCAGAATTTTTCTCCGGAGCGGCTGGCCAAGCTCCGAACTCCGCGAGGACCGAGCGAGAATTGCCGAGTCCGGCTACGATGTTCTCCGGAACGCCTTTCAGGTCGAGCAGGTTGTCGAGGTCAGAAAAGCGGTGGTCTTTGAGCCGGAAGAGATCGAGGCTGGCTTTATCGCGGGCACAAGTCCCGTCTTCAATTCTCCGGATTCTCCCATGGGTTGAGGACTGGCACTCCGGTTGGGGTGAAGTCGCCGACATTTCTGGTAACGAGGGTCAGGTCATGGATTTTTGCGGTAGCGGCGATGAGCGAATCGTTGATGGAGGTGGAATGAGCGAAGCGAAAATCCGCAGCCAGTTCGGCGATTGGGCGGTCCACGGGAAGGATGCGGAAGCGGTCCGGTTGCTCGATGAGCCGGGCATACCATGTGGCGATGATTTCTGCAAAGGCAGGGTCGTTTCGCTTCACTTTCTTCAGGCTGAAACGAATTTCGTTGAGAGTGATGACGCTGAGGAAAATCTCTCCGAGGTCATTCTGCCATCGGAGGATTCCGGGATGCGCTTTTGTGCCTCGGCGCATTTCGGAGAGCGTAACCGTATCGGCGAGGTATCTCATTCCTTGGGGAAGGAAAATCCGCGATCTTCCATCCCCTGGCGATCTTCCAAGGGTAACTCGCGTTCATAAAACCACTCCGGCGCGGCGGGTGGTGCCATGGCCTCGACCAGAGTCGGCCGTTGTTTGGGGGTCGGCGCATGCAACTCCCGCTCGATCAAATCGGCGACCCATGCGGACAGGGACTTCGAATTGTCCACGGCAGAATGGCGGGCTCTGCGGCAGAGATCGTCCGAAAGTTTTAACGTGACATTCATGGCCGTGCTGCACAGTAGCACAGTTGCACGAAAACGCAAGGGAAGATGATTCTTTCACGCGACCGGCACCCCGAAGTGCTCCGTGAGCAGCGGGTTCATCTGGTCGCCGAAGGAAAACTACTTTTGCTGGAGGATTTACTGTGAGGCGGTTCCAGTGGCCTCCCCCGGGAATTCCCCCTGCTTTTTGAAGTCGAGATAGCGGTCGACAATAGAGCGGATATAGGCGCGAGTGGCTGGAAAATCCATGATGCTGTGAAGGTCTCCGGCGCCGAAGTCGCCACCCAGACCCGAGTTTTTTTCCCAGCGGATCACCCGCGTGCGGCCGGCATTGTATTCCGCGAGGGCAAACGGGACGGGGTCGTCTTTTTCCGACCAGTGCTTCAGAGCCTTTGCCAGATACCAGGAGCCGGCTTCGATATTGGTTTTCGGGTCAAAAAGATCCGTCGGCGAGAAGGTTTCGATTTTTTCGGCTTTTGCCCAATCCCGGGCGGCTCCCTCGGTAATCTGCATCAGGCCCCTCTCGCCATGAGCTCCGACCATGCGCGGCTGGAAGCGGGACTCCCTCCAGATGACCGCCTTGACCAGCGCGGGGCTCACCCCGTAGCGGTTTGCCGCCTGGTTGATCTGCCCGTCATACCTTTCGTAGCGGGACGCGAAGAACAGTCTCTGAAGCGCATAATTTTCATCGTGCCCGGCATGCAGCCATGCTCCCAGTGCAACCGCCACCAGAAGTATCACCGCAGGAATTGCGAAACGGATGAACCGCATTCCCAAGACTACCGGGAATACTCCGCGACTTCAACTGTGCGGACCCCGGTTTTACCGCCACTCGCAAAATTGGGGGGGAACCCTTCGCCGTTTCTCACTGGTCGCGGCACCGCGGCTGCTGCAATGCGCCGCTCTCCTCGCCCGTGGAGATATTTGTTTCCTCATTTGCCCGGGAGGCTCCGGCTGGATCAATTCCAACTTTTCTTCACTTTTTCCAATATAGGACAGCGGATGTCCTACATCACGTGCGAGTATCTGCGCGTTATGAACATTAAATCACTCCGCAAAATCCTCTGGAATTCCCGCCGTCCGGCCCGTCCGGTTCACGTGCAGTTGGAGTTCCAGCTCCCTGCCTCGAAGCTCACCCGCTCCGACCTTGAGATCCTTGAAGGTCTTCGCCGGTTGAGGGAGGATCTGTCCCGGGAGTAGAGGGCGGAGCAAATGCCACCACCGGGCCGGGGTTTGCGCTGTTTGCGGAAGTCCCGGGACCAGAAGCCTTCGGATGCCCGGGAAAGCCGGTTTCGAACCGCGCTGGATCAGGCCGGGATCGGCTTTTTGGCTGCCACCCAGAATATTGACTCAACCACTGACGTGAGGATGGCCGACTCCTCGTCCGGGAATTGATAGGCAGCCCGGCCTCCCACTAGAACACGGTTGGGCATATATTCCGAGGCATCGGCATTTGTCCCTCCCATCATGATCGCTTCCCCCGATCTGGCGGATGATTTGCCTGGCACCACTTTGCAGTGGTGGTGGCTGGACATTTCAAAATTATAGGTGCTGTTCGCCGTGCGGATGACGACTTTGTCCCCTTCTCCCAGTAGATCAAGGTTCAGCTTCTGAACGGATTGCACTGTTGGAGGGGAGCCGGGACCCTGGGCGGGTATGGGTGCGGGGGGAACCGCATTGCCGTTCGCATGGCCGGCTGGAGCGGAAATCGACGGGGGTTTTGAAACAGGACGCAGGAGCGGAAGCGAGATGGCCTCGCGCGTCAGAGCCCCGTTTTCCGATTGTGTGATCGCTGACATAACAATTGATCTTACTATAACTTTCCCAAATTGCCAATTTTTCGCCGGAGGTCAATGGGGGAGACGAATCGGCCTTCAGCCGGCTCCCGAATTATCAACCCCGCCCTGGGAAATCAGGCCGGACCCGTGGCAGGGGCGCGGAAGAAGACCGCGGTGTGGCCCACCTGCTGAACCAGGACCGATCCCGTGCTCTCGGCAAGCTGCTTGGACAACGTTTTGCGCTCCTCCTTCATGCCTTCGAAGCGGAGTTTGACCAAATGGTTCCGATCAAGAACCTCGCCAAAAGCGGTTAGAAATTCCGGGGTTGCCCCGGCCTTGCCGATGTGGATAGCCGGCTTGAGCAGCTGGGCTTTGCTTTTGAGCTGCTTCATTGTGAAGTTGGACATGGACGGGAGTATTTCGATTGTTTCCTGTTTCATACGATCAAAATCGTGTCAGGTCTCATCCGTGGTCCGCTGGTTTTCCAGGCTTGATTCGGAGCTGAAATACTCCCTTGCAATGTCTCTCCGGCTGGTTTTGCCCCGCGCATTTTTCGGGATTTCCTCAACAAAAGCAAAACGCCGCGGCACTTTCCATGAGGCAAGCTTCGCCGCGCAATGCTGGCGGAGCAGAAGCTCCGGGATCGCTGTTGCGACAACGAGGGCGCAGATCTCCTCACCCCGGGCCTGGTCATCGCCGCCGCAAACAACGGATTCCTGCACGCCGGGAAAACCGGTAAGCACCTGCTCAATTTCGGAGGGATTCACCTTTCTTCCGGCCACATTGATCAGGTCGGACTCGCGTCCCACGATCCGGAAGCCATCCGGCCCGCGGACAAGGAGGTCTGCCGGTTGAAAGGCGCCATCCGGACCGGATACGCCGACCCCGACCGCCCGTGAGCGGACCAGGATTTTCGACCCCTCCATGGCCCCGGGGGCATCGATCTCCACCCCCTGGAGCGGCCTGCCGACAAACCCGGGCGTCTCGATCATCCCGTCAGAAGCATCGTAACAGATTCCTCCACACTCGGACGCGCCGTAGAACGCGTGGATTTTCCGCTGGAATTTTTCCTGAAATTCTCTGGCCAGCAGCGGATCCAGAAGGGATCCCGCTGAAATGCAGAGGCGAAGTGTCGCAGGCAGAGAAGCTGCCGAGAGCAGTCCGCGGAACATTGCCGGCACCGCAGCCAGAACCGTTGCCCCTGTCAGATGCAAACCGCTTTCAATGGCGCGTGGGAGAGGGTCGTCCGCCAGCACAAGCGGCACTCCCAGGCAGAGGAGGGGAGTCACCAAATTGCTGAAACCGTAGGAATGTGTCAGGGCAATGATTCCATAATTCGTATCGTCCTTCCCGATCCCCATCGTCGAGCAGACCTGGTCACAATCGGCCACCAGTTGATCCGCGGTGAATCCGAGCGCCCTTGGCAGTGCCGTCGTTCCTGAAGTGAGTTTGTAGAGACAGATTCTGCTCTCTGGACCGCAAAGGCCAGTCTCCAAACAGGCGGGACGCCTGTTTTCCCTGTTTGCAGTTTTCGAGGATGTTCCCTCTTTGAAAGATAGCTCCCCGCCGGAGACCGCCACCCGCACTGTCAGTCCCAGTTGCTGCTCGATCCGGGAGCGCGCCTCCCCGGAAAATTCCGAATCGAAAAGGCTGACCGTCCGCCCGGCCCGCAGGCAGGCCAGAATCAGGGCGGGGAAGGAAGGATGGTTGCCGGTCTGCAGGGCAACGCCGCCGGTTCCGCCATGCATCCGGGATTCAAAGTCCCGGGATTCCGACTCGATTCCGGCCCATGTGCGCAAGAGGACACCGGATGGCGAAAATATCGCCCCTCCCTTGCGGGAGGCGAGGACATCCTCCCATCTTTCAAGAATCCGGTTCATCATTTCGTTGTTGCTTTCAAACACAATCGCGATATTCTGACCCACTTTTCAAGAATGAAGCCTGATATTCATCCCAACTACCGCGAGACCGTTATCCTTTGTGCCTGTGGTGCGGCATATCGCACACGGTCCACCCGCGAAAACATCAAGATCGGCATCTGTGCCGCATGCCACCCTTTCTTCACCGGAGAACAGAAGTTTGTCGACACCGCCGGTCGCGTTGACAAATTCAAACGCCGGTATGGCACGGTGCGGGCTCCCCGCCTCGTCAAGAAAGCTTAGATTTCCCCACCAAAAAGAACGGTGAATGCACCCGGTGCATTCACCGTTTTTGTTTTCTAAAATATGGACTTCGGACCCCTGGTCGAAAGAAAGCGCGCCCGTTTCGAGGAACTCGAGCGTGAAATTTCCTCCTCCGGGCTGTTTGACAACGCTGTCCGCGCCCGGGAGGTCCTCCGCGAGCACTCCGCAACCAAGGCCCTGCTCGAGGTCTGGGCCCGCCTTGTCAAGGCAAGGAAAGAACATGCAGAGAACCGGGAACTCGCCGCTTCGGATGACAAGGAGATGGCGGAACTCGCAGCGCTGGAGATCCCCGCTCTCGAGGCGCTGATTCCCGAACTCGAACGCGAGGTCCAGATTTCACTCCTGCCTCCCGAGCCTGACGAGGATCGCGACGCGATCGTGGAAATCCGTGCAGGCACCGGCGGGACCGAAGCCGCTCTCTTCGCGGCCGATCTTTACCGCATGTATTCCCGATACGCCGATTCGCTCGGTCTGAAGGTCGAGGAGATGGACTCCAGTGCCGCTGACCTCGGAGGATTCCGCGAGATGGTTTTCCGTGTCTCCGGCACGTCGGTGTTCCGGCGTTTTCGTTATGAGAGCGGAGTCCACCGTGTGCAGCGTGTGCCGGCGACCGAAGCCCAGGGAAGGATTCACACCTCCACTGCAACAGTCGCCGTGCTGCCTGAGGCCGAGGAGGTCGACATCGACCTCAAGCCGGAGGATCTCCGCATCGAGGTCTGCCGGGCGGGAGGGCCAGGCGGCCAGGGGGTGAACACCACCGACTCCGCCGTGCAGGTGATGCACATTCCCACAGGGCGGATCGTGCGATGCCAGGATGGACGGAGCCAACAGAAGAACAAGGAAGCGGCCATCAAAATCATGCGCTCGCGCCTGCTCGAGGAAAAACGCCGCGAGGAGGAGGAGAAGTATTCCGCGCACCGCAAAAGCCTGATCGGCGGAGGCGGCCGGGAGGAAAAAATCCGGACGTATAATTTTGCGGAGAACCGCGTGACAGACCACCGGATCAAGCTCTCGCTCTACAACCTCGACAGATTCCTGGGCGGTGAAATCAGCGAGATGGTCGAGGCGCTTCAAAAAAGCGATATCGAAGACCGCCTGAAGGAAGCGGGCATCCAGGATCTTTGAGCGGAGAGCCGGGCACCCTACTGCAATGCGGCGAGCGCCTTGCGGGCCCTGTCCTTGCTTTCGTTGTCATCCTTCTCGCGGGACGGCAAGGCCAGTCCCTTGTTGAGCTCGGCGAGGGCCTCCTGCTTCCGCCCAAGGGCCGCGTACGTGCGGCCCAGCTCCACATGGTGGATCACGCGGCCCGGCTGGATGGCAACCGCCTTTTCAAAGCACTCTGCGGCCCGCTCGTTTGAGGCATCCGGCAGCTTGCCGTAAACCGTTTCTGCGAGGAAGCGCAGCGCGGCATTAAAATTGGCCAGCTCGTAATTCCAGCGGCCGAGGACATGCCATGCGTAGTCGCTTCCCGGGTCGAGGCGTAGAGCCGCTTCGGCCTCATCCCGGATCATCCGGGACATCTCGATCCGCCGCCGGGCTCCCTCGAGAAAGGCAGCCTTGCCGTAGCAAATTGCGAGCGAGAGGCGGGCGTTTGCGTTGTCCGGATCGCACTTTACAGCCCGCAGGGCGAAGTCAAGCGCCTTGCGGGCGAGTTCCTTGTTTTCCGGCGAGCGCGATTCGCTCACGACCTGCTGGGAATATTGCTTTGCGATCCGGCGGAGGATCTCCGCATCGTCCGGCTGGATGGCATCGGCTTTGAGGTAGATCGCGAGCGCTTCCTGATTCCGGTGCCTTGCATCGAGGGCATCGCCCGAGCGCAGAAGTTCGCCTGCAGATTGCGCGTGGGCGGCAAGTGTGGCGCCGATCACGGCCAGCGAAATGAGCGCATTCCTGCCCGTCATGCCTCGTCCTTCCGCAGAAGAACTTCGCGCAGATCCGCCGTTGCCGGCACGCGGAAAAGCTGGATGAGGCAATAGACCGCCATCGCGATATTCCCGAGCAGAAGGATCGCCACAAGCCAGCCGATGCGGGCGAACCAGCCGCGTTCCTTGTAGGCCAGCCAGACAAAAAATGTCAGAAAACCGAAATAGGCATCCGCGAGCGTGGCCTGGAACCAGAGGTCTCCGGTCAATGAGGCGGGCAGCTGCCAGATCGCGGTATCCATGCTGGCGCGGGAGGTCACCCAAAGCATGGCGGCGAGGATCGCCAGAAAGAAGAAGCGGAGAAAAATGATCATGGTTTCACAGACTTTTGACCGACCGTAGCCGGTGCTTCTCCGGCTCTGTCAGCTTTCTGTGGCACACGCACAATCCGCTTCGGGTCGTAACCGTTTTTTGCAAGATCCCGGAGTGCCTTGCCGAATTCCGCGTCGGACATGGTGGGCTTGCGGCTCATAATCCAGGCAAGATCGCGCGACGGGTGTCCGATGATGCAACTCCCGTAGTCCTCCCTCAGGCCGATGACCAGATAGGGGGCTTCGAACGGCCAGATAAAGCGCACCGCCCATTCGGCGTTGGACTTCCTGTCGACGACTCTAGCGACCGCCCGCATCTCGCGGCGCGGTGCTTCCAGGGATTTTTTGTGAAAGACGTAGCGGATGTTGATTTTTCCATCCTTGCGGAGCTCGTAGATGTCCATTGTGCCGACATTGTTTTTTTCGACAACCCAGGGAATCGTGCCGATGACATACCAAGAGCCCATAAACCGGGGAAGATCCACCGACTTGACGGTTTGGAGAGGCGGAAGCTTGGGGGTCGTCGAGCATGCGGCCAGGACGAGGATCGACGCGAAGAGAAAGGCGGCCTTCATGGGGGCACCATACTCGCAATCTCTCGAACGACACGCTTTTCGTTCCCGCTTACGGAATGTGGAGGTCAGTAGAGTTCGACCGGGGAGCGTTTTCCATCCTCCGGGCTCCGCGTGTCGGCCTCACCCTCTCCGAGGGTGGCGATCCGCAAATCCCTGATCTCCGCGTCGATTTGCTGAAATGCTTCCACGGAAAACGCGGACGGAGGCGACAGGCGGGCTTTGCACCGCGCGACGGATTCCAAAGCGGGCTGGAGCGCGGCTCCCATTGGCTCGATTGCCGATTTTGCGGTCAGCGCCATCTCCACGCGATGGCAGATCATGAGCATGTCATTGCCGGCCTCGATTCCGAGGCGCATCGTTTCATCAAAGCCGTAATGGTTGAGGATTGCTCCCATATCGAGATCATCGGTCATCACAAGGCCCCGGAATCCCATGTCCTTGCGCAATAGATCGCTGATGATTGCCGGGGAAAGCGATGCCGGCCGGTTGATCTCATCCAGTCCGGAGATAGCGATATGGCCGATCATCATGCTGTCCACGGAATCAACAAATGCCCGGAAAACCGCAAGTTCCTCCTCCTCCATTTTTTCCCGCGACCGTTCGAGATACGGGAGTTCGTGATGGGGGTCGAGACCCGCGGAGGAATAGCCCGGGAAGTGTTTGCCGCAGGAGAGGATGCCGGCCCCGCGAAGCCCGTCATTGAAGGCCCCCGCTTTGGAGATGACCTCCTGCACGTCCCTCCCGTAGCAGCGGCCGCGCAGCGAGTTGTCGGCCTCGTCATCATACGAAATGTCCAGGACCGGGCACAGATCGAGGTTGAATCCGAAGACCCTCAAGAGCCGGCCTGTGATGTCCCCGTGTTTTCTGATGAGAGCGAGATCGCCGCGGTCCCGGAGCTGCCGGGCATTCGGGGGCTCGTTCCCGATCAGCCTGAGACGGGAAACCCGCCCGCCTTCCTGGTCGATGGTGATGACCGGTTCGACATCGGAAAGGTCGCGCAGGTCATCGATGAGCTTCCGCAGTTGCACAGGAGACTGGATGTTGCGGCCGAAAAGAATAAATCCTCCGGGCTGGATTTTCCGGAAAAGGCGCGCGGATCCGGAATCGAGTTCCGGGCCCGGCACGCCGACGAGGATGAGTTGACCTGCATCGTTGGTTGGCACGTTTCTAGAAACCACTAACGGGCACTAAAAACCACTGAAAAAGAGCCGACAAATTGACTCTGGAAATCCGGTAATCCGTCCGGCATCCAAACAGATGTTTGCCACGCATCCGCCGTTTAATTAGTGATATTCAGTGAAGGTCAGTGGTTCAACCCATGGAAAAAGCACAATGACGGACGCAGCAACTGCCCGGACGGCTCCGCTCCGGAAGCTTGGCCTCTTCGGCGGCAGCTTTGATCCCATCCACCACGGGCACCTCATCCTCGCCCGTGAGGCGTTCGAATCCCTCGGATTGGATCGCCTGATCTTTGTCCCGGCAGGGGTTTCTCCGCACAAGATGGACCGCCCGCCAGCTCCTGCCGATCTCCGTTGCCAAATGGTCGCAGCTGCCATACGTGATGAGGCAGGGTTCGAGTGGGACGATTGCGAAATCCAGCGTCCAGGGCCTTCGTTCGCCATCGATACCGTCCGTCACATGGCCGCCAAATTCCCGGGAGCAGAGATTTGCTATTTTATCGGCGAAGACAATCTCGCCGCCCTTCACACCTGGAAGGATATCGCACTCCTCCAGACTCTGGTGAAGTTCGTGGTCCTGGCCCGCAAGGCAAACAATAACAGCCACGGATTCCAGATCATTGCCCGCTCGATCGATATTTCGTCCACCGACATCCGGAATCGCATTGCCAGAGGGCTCCCGGTGCGGTATCTCGTTCCTGAATCCGCATGCGAGATAATTTCCAAACACCGACTTTACCGGAATGATTGATTCCGAGACCATCGCCCGTGCCTGTGCCGCGGCGGCTGCTGACAAAAAAGCTGAAAATCTTGTTCTGTTGGATCTGCGTGGAGTCTCCGGATTCACGGACTTTTTTGTGATCTGCTCCGGGAGTTCGGAGCCGCAACTGAAGGCGATTTCCTCCTCAATCCGCGAATCTGTTCGCGAGAAGTTCGACCAGCGTCCGTTTGCCGAGGACGGATACCCCGCCAGCCAATGGGTGGTTCTCGATTACGGCGACGTGATCTGCCATCTTTTCTACGGAGAAAAGCGCGGGTTTTACGACCTTGAAAACCTCTGGAGCGACGCCAAGCGGGTTCCTTTGGAAGGTTGACGAACACTGACTGCTTCCCGGGAGCCATGGAGCGGTCTGACCGGGAAACGATAATTAGGAAAGCCCGGCGATTTGCTGTTCCAGCCCCCTCTCAAGCGGTGTCGCCGGAAGTGGAATGCCGGCGTCCTTGAGTCTTTGAAGATCATAAAACCGGTGGCACATAAACGGAGCCGCACCGGGGTTGTCCCTTAAATACAGGTCCACATCGACAGCCTCGATCGCAAGGTCCACCCGTAGCAAATCGGCTATGATCCGGTAGTAGGTCCGGGACTCAACAATGTCGGGGCCTGCGACGCAGAAAATCCGGCCATAGGTGGAGTCATTGCCGGCCATGCTGAGTATCACTTGCGCAAGGTCGCCGGCGAATATGGGGTGCTGGAGGAAGTGTCCTCCCCCGACGAGCCTCAGTGTCTCTCCGGCGCGAAGCCTTTTGATCAACCTGGGATCCCTTCCGTGTGAGGGGAGACAACCCGGCAAAGAGCCCGGACCATAGATGTGCGAGGGACGAAGAATGCTCCAGTGCATCGCGCCGGTGTTTGCGGAAACCAACTCCAATTCGCAGCCCCGCTTGAGCCCTCCGTATCCTTCGGTGAGATAAAAATCCGAATCTTCATTTTGAGGAAAACGGCGGCGCGAGGGGTCATAAACAAAATCTGTTGAAACAAAAATCAGATGCTCTGCAACAGGCGCGAGCACGGTTAGGTCCTGGTGAATGTCGGCCGGATGGTAGGCTATACAATCGATGACCAAGTCCCATTCTGTTTTGGCACCTTTGATGGCTTCAGCAAATGCTGAGGTGTCTTTGCGATCCGCGACCAGGCGATGAGTTCCGGGGATCCCGGGCTTCTGGCCGCGGGTAATCGTCCAGACCGAGTGGCCGTTCGCCAGCGCAAGCGCCGCCAACGTTCCGCTTAAGAATCCACTCCCACCAATGACGAGGATGTTGGACATGATGCTATGGGGGCTGGTTTCTACAGGATTGCGCCAATTCCTGTTCCTTTACCGGCCGTTTGACCGGGCTAATCCTTGCTGCCAGCAAGGTGATCGCGGAAGGCGGTCCGGAGTTTGATCGGATCCGGGATTTTAAGGGTTCTTCCGCGCACGGCTATGAGACCGGACTCGCGCAGTTTTGCGAGTGTTCTTGAGAGTGTTTCCTGGCGGGTTCCCAACTCTCCGCTCAGCATGGTTTTGGTCATTCCGATGGCAACCTCTGCTGGCTTGTGGGAGAGGGGATGCGGGCAGCGCCGCAGAATCCAGTTCATGAGGCGCGTCTCGGAATCTTTGAGCGTCACGCTCTCCAGCGAGGAGATGAGCCCTCTCATGTGCTGGCTCATCGAACCAAGAATGCGCAGGGCGATGTCGGCGCGCTGCCGGAGAATTTGGAGGAACTCCCATTTGGGAACGAGGATCACTTCGCTCTCGGCAACCGATCGTGCATCGGTGAGGTAACCCCCTTCGTTCACAAGTGAGTTTTCGGCGAAAGATTCGCCCGGACGGAACAGATGGATCACCTGTTCGCGTCCGTCCGGAGCGACCCTGTGGACATTGATGATTCCCCGCCGCACAATGTAGAAGCCGTGCGCCTGCTCGCGCTGCCGGAATAGATACTCTCCTTTCCGGAATGTTTTCAGCAGGGAAAAATCCGCAACCATGGCGAGGTCGTCATCAGGAAGCCCTGCGAATACCGGCGTCCGTCTCAAAGAGAAAACAATCGCAGTATTCCGCAGTGTTTCGTGAGGGCTGGACATGAATCGTTCGACTATGCCAAGGAATGCGGCAGGAAATCAAGCAGGCGCTTCACTCGTTTTTCTTTGGTCATCCGGATGTTGCGCGGGCGTTTCTTTCAAATGCGGCCTTACAAGGCTCCGTTACTGGCAGGCTTCGCACTCGCCGCCATTCCTCATGGCTTCCAGCGAGCAGGCCAGCTTCTCCTCTGCGTCGAACTCCTTTTTGGCGGCCAGAACCACTCCGCGAAGCTCTTTCTTCACGTTTGTCGTCGGCCCTTCGATGCTGGAGGCACCCAGTGTCCGCAGGTAATACGTGGTCTTGAGGCCGGTGTGCCAGGCCCTGCGATACATATGGCTCAGGATTTTGAGGTCCGGTTCGCTTATGAAGAGGTTCACCGACTGCGACTGGTCGATCCATTTCTGGCGGCGGGCTGCGGCGTCGATGACAAACTGGTAGGGGATCCCGAACACGGTCAGGTGCTTGCGGCGCAATTCCTCGGGGATTCCCTCGATGTTCGCCAGCTCGCCCTCGAAATACTTGAGCTGTTCGAGCATGTCGCCGTCCCATTTTCCGATCTTCTTGAGGTCGCGGACGAGTTCGGTGCTGAGGATCGTGAATTTGCCTCCCAGATTTTCTTTGGCGTAGAGGTTTTTGTAATTCGGTTCGATGCAGGGCGTCGTCCCCATGATATTCGAAATTGTCGCGGTCGGGGCGATCGCGAGGACATTCGAATTCCGCATCCCCTGCGCTTTAATTTTTGCCCGCACGGGAGCCCAATCCATGGATCCGCCGCGTGGCACATCGATTTCGAGGCCGCGCTCGCGCTCCAGAATGTCGATGGTATCCTGCGGGAGGAGCCCGCGGTCCCATTTGGAGCCCATATACGAGCTGTAGACCCCGCGCTCTGCGGCCAGATCGCTGGACGAGGAATAGGCGTAGTAGGCGATCGCCTCCATGAATTCATCGTTGAACTCCACCGCCGCGTCGCTGGCAAAATCCAGCCCCCGCTTGAACAGCGCATTCTGGACGCCCATCACCCCCAGCCCGATCGGCCGGTGGCGCATGTTCGAGCGCTTCGCGGACTCGGTCGGGTAAAAGTTGATGTCGATGACGTTGTCGAGAGCCCGGACCGCGACATGGATCGTCTCCCGGAGCATATCATGATCGAGCGATCCGTCCTCCTTCATGTGGGTGTCGAGGACCACCGAGCCGAGGTTGCAGACGGCGGTTTCGTCCGCACTCGTGTTCAAGGTGATTTCGGTGCAGAGGTTCGAGGAATGGATGACGCCGGCGTGATCCTGCGGGCTGCGCAGGTTGCAGGGGTCTTTGAACGTGATCCACGGATGCCCGGTCTCCAGAAGCATCTTGAGCATCTGCTTCCACATCTCGATGGCGGGGACCTCGCGGCCCGTGATCCTGCCTTCTTTGGCGAGCGCCTCGTAGTGCAGATATTTCTCCTCGAACTTCTGGCCGTAGAGATCGTGCAGGTCGGGAGCCTCGTTTGCGCGGAAGAGCGTCCAGTTTTCGCGGGCCTCCATGCGCTTCATGAAAAGGTCAGGAACCCAGTTCGCTGTGTTCAGATCATGCGCTCTGCGCCGGTCGTCGCCGGTGTTTCGGCGGAGCTGGAGAAAGTCCTCGACGTCGTTGTGCCAGGATTCGAGATAGGCGCATCCGGACCCGCGGCGCTTGCCGCCCTGGTTCACCGCGACGAGCTGGTCGTTGTGGAGCTTGAGGAAAGGAATCACCCCCTGGCTCTCGCCGTTGGTTCCTTTGATGTAGCTGCCGGTGCCGCGCACCGCCGTCCAGGAGCCGCCGAGGCCGCCGGCCCATTTTGAGAGGTAGGCATTGTCGGCGATCCCCCGCTGCATGATGGATTCGATCGAGTCGTCCACCTTGTAGAGGTAGCAGCTCGAAAGCTGGCTGTGCAGGGTGCCGGAGTTGAACAGGGTCGGGGTGCTCGAGCAGAACCTCCGGCTCTTGTAGAGATTGTAGAGGCGGATGACCCAGGCTTCGCGATCCGCCGGCTCGTCGATGAACAACCCCATCGCCACGCGCATCCAGAAGAATTGCGGTGTTTCCAGCCGCCTGGCCTGCTTGCGGGTCTTGTCCACGATAAGATACCGGTCGTAAAGCGTCTGGATGCCGAGAAAATCGAAATCCATATCCGCGGTCGGGTCGATCGCGTCGGCGAGAACATCAAAGTTGAACGAGAGCAGCTTCGGCGACAGGCGCTCGATGGCGACTCCATGGCGGAGGAAGCTCTTGAAGGCCTTCTTGTGCGCTGCCCGCAATCCCTCGATCCCGTCGCGCATGATTTTCCAATCGAGGACCTCCTCATAGATATACGAGAGCATGATGCGCGCGGCAAACTTCGCAAAATCCGCGTCGCGCTCGATCAGCGTCCGCGCGTTGAGGATGATCGTGCTCTTCAGATTGTCCTCGGTGACTTCCGTGCCGATCGAACGGCGGAGTTCGCGTTCGATGTGCAGGGCATCCATGTTGAGATGGAGCCCGATCATGGCAAACTGAATCCGGCGTTTGAGCTCGGATCCGTCCCAGAAAACATTCTGTCCATCGCGCTGGCGCACCACGATGAGCGACTCCTGCTGCTCGGCGGATTCCTCGGACTGCGAGCCGGTTTCCTCGCGGAGGCGGGTCCGCTGGGCGCGGTAGAGGATGTAGCTCTCGGCCACCTTGTAATAGCCCTGCCGCATCAATTCCTCCTGCACCATATCCTGGACATCCTCGATGTGGACGAAGGCCTGGTCGCGGAAGCGGACGCGGTCGGTCACCGCGCGGGAAATTTCCGCAGCCGCCTCGGCATTTTCCTTCGCGGAGAGAAACGCCTTCCGGCACGCGGTCTCGATTTTCGCCTCGATCCAGGGAACAACCGATCCGTTGCGGCGGATCAGGCGCACGTTGATCGGCGTCGAAAGCGAACCGCCCTGAGAGGGGGCCGCAAGCGAGTGGATGGAACGCTTGAAGACGAGGCTCTTCGCCACATCGTGCGCGTCATTCTCAATCAGGGCCTTTTCGATGAGCAGCGAGAGATCATTTTCCGAGAGCTTCAGCCCGCTCCCTTCGCGGACCTGCTCGAGGAGCCGGGTCGCCACAGAGTGTGCCACATTGGCCACGAACCCGCGGTTTTCCTCATTAAAAATATCTTTCTCCTCGCGCGAGAGCAGGAGGTCGGTGAGCGCGGCTCCGATCTCATCGGCGACATCGGCGAGATTGAAGGCATGTTCCTCGCCGGAGCTCCGGTAAACGAGAATCTCCGGATGCGGGACCGAGATCGTGTTCAGTGCATCTCTCCAGGCATAGCCGGGCTTTTGTTCGCGGGGAGTGGTGACAAGCCGCTTGAGAGCGATGTCTTCGTCGAGGGTGATGTGTCGGATCATGGGGAAGTCTTAAGGGTTAAGGATGCAGGTTTAAGTGGCGGCGGCTTGAATGGGATGGGCTTGGCGGCTTTGAGATTCGGTTTTTGAAGCGGGTTGCTTAAGACGTAATCCTTAAGGCATTAATCTTTTCAAAGGTCGTCATCGGAGACGCTGCCGGTGTCGACAGCCCGCCGGTATTCGGTGACGCGGCCTTCGAAGAAGTTGGTCTCCTTTTTGATCTCCATCATCTCCGAGAGCCAGGGAAGCGGGTTCTCGATCGGCGGGTTGAGCGGCTCGAGTCCGACCCCTTCCAGCCGGCGGTCGCCGATGTAGTCGATGTAGTTCGTGAATTCCGCCGCTGTCAGTCCCACCGCGGAGACGGGGAGGCAATCGAGGATGAACTTTTTCTCGAGCCGCACCGCCTCGCGCATGGTGTTGCGCAAATCCTCGCGGAATTCCTCGGTCCACACATCGGGGTTCTCGTCCACGAGATCCTGGAATAGCTGACGGAGGAGCTCGATGTGGTTGGACTCGTCGCGAAGCGTGTAGCTGAACATCTGCCCGATGCCGGGAAATTTGTTCTGCCGGTAGAGGGCGAGGACCATGCCGAACAGGCCGTAGAATTGTGTGCCTTCCATGCACTGGCCGAAGAGGAACATGTTTTTCGCCAGCGCCTGCTTGTTCTCCGTGAGCGTGAGATCGGTGTCGCGGCGAAGCGCCCGGCTGTTGCTCACCACAAAGTCCGTTTTGCACTTGATCGTATCCACGTCCTCGAACATCGCCTCGCATTCGTGCGGGTTGATTCCGAGCGAGCTGATCATGTAAACGAGCGAGTCCGCATGGATGTTCTCCTCGTGCGCATGACGGCCGAGCACCAGCTTCAACTCCGGAGCCGTCACGGACTCGCGGACCACATGGAGGATGTTGTCCCCGACGATGCCTTCCGCTGCAGAAAAGTAGCCGATCCCCATTTTAATAATCCACCGCTCGACTTCGGAGATGTAGCCGGTGGTATCCCTCCAGTGCTCACAGTCCTTCTGCATCTGGATATCCTCAGGCTCCCAGTGGTTCGCCTTCATCTTTTTGTAGAGATCATACGCCCACTGGTATTTCAGCGGGAGGATGTTGAAGAACATCGTCTGACGGCCGTTGATGACCTTCTTCGCCGCAAAGGCGGCTTCTGCTTTGTCTTTATCAAGGATGAATTGACGATCTCCAATCGTAATCGTGGTGGTAGCCATGCTGGGTATTTCTTTGTTTTTACGAGAGCGACAGGGGGTGTGTCTGACACAGGACTTTTGTCCATTCTGCCCCTGCCTGCGACGATTTCCGAAACATCTAATTTCGGAACACCCACCGTCAATAAAAATCCTTTATATGGTGGTTATTTTTATCGTGACCACCATATATAGTGCTTTTCGCAATTTTGTTGCACGCCCCGACCTCCCTGCTGTTTCCCTTTGTTTTCAAACACGTTTTGTGGTTTAGAAGCCGCCGAATCTCTATGCCACAGTGCGCCACAGCCATCAGGATGCGTGCGAAAATGAAGTCACGCGGGGATACCCCTGTAACATGAATTCGGGATTGCTACCACGAGTAGCGGACGCCTCCGCCGTAGGTCACTTCGGTGCCATTGCTCCAGTCGGCCCACTCGAAGCCGCCGAAGAATACCCAGCGGTCGTTGACGGCGAGCTCAAGCGCGCCACTCAGGCTCAGCTCGTCGCTACCGCGGTTTTGTCCGAGAACCGTGATGCTGCCGGGCTCGGGAACATTGGCGAATGACGCCTCCACCTCATGGTCCTGGTTGTCGTCGCCCAGAAAATCATGCTCCCAAGCCGCACGAATCTTAGGGGTCAGGATGATCGCCCTTGTGATTTTGATCGGAATTTCGACCACAACCCCAAGGCCGCCGATGAGTGATCCGACCGTTGATGGGGCGACGGCAAGGTCGAGCGAGTCTGCCCCCGATTCAGTGATGCCCGGCTGAAACTGCC
>CAZRIL010000003.1:0-96955 GCA_964600115.1 uncultured Chthoniobacter sp.
CAACCCGCTCAGCCTTTACTGGAGCGGGTCATTGTGGTGCAGCCGGAAAGACTCGAACTTTCAACCTTCTGATCCGTAGTCTGAGGGGCTACACACACTCGATTCCTGCTGGATTTTTTAACCGGAGATTTTGCGACAATTAGTGTCAGATAAAATGCCTTTTCTTGCCTTTTCATGCACATCCCGAATAAACGCCTTGTCTTATAACATGCTGGGAGATGCTTGGTTGTGCAAGGACCTGCAGGATAACTGACGATTCGAATCCCTCCCTCACCGCGCTTTCCGGGCTCTTCACATTGAACGCGGCCGCTCCCGTAAAATAGATCACCGACTGCCCACAAAATCAGGTGACGGCTGGAGCCCCCGGCGCGGCGGTGCTTTCCCGCTTCAGGAGCGTGGGGCGGAAGGTGACCTGGAAGGGGTTGGCATTTTTTTCGGCGAGCAATTTGAAGACAGCCTGGGTCATTTGCTCGATCGGGCAGGAAAGCGTGGTGAGAGGCGGGTGCACCATGTTGCCGAGTTCGAGACCGTCGGTTCCCATGACCGAGACATCCTCGGGGATCCGGTATCCGCACTGCTGCAGACGTTTCATGGCACCGAGGGCGCCGACATCCGAGACGGCAAAAACGGCCGTGGGGCGATCTTTTGCTGCCATCACCTCATCCATCGAGCTTTGCGCGACCGAGTAGGCGTCATCCCAGAGGTGCATGCCGGTGTGGACGACCCGTGCGGTGACATTTTCCGGGAACTGCCTGGTCCACCGCTCAAAAGCCTTGATGCGCTGCTGGACGCTCTCCTTTTCCTCCGGCTCCGAGATGAGGAGCGCGATGTTCCGGTGGCCGAGCTCGTAGAGGTGCTTGAGCCCGATCTCGATGATGGCATCGTTGCAGACGCCGACAAACTTCTGGGAATCGCTGCGCACGATGGTATCGATCACCACGCACTCGTATCCCTTGTCCCCGAGCGCGGCGGCGAGTTCGGTGGTTGCTCTCTGGGAATTTTCAAGAAGGACGATTCCTCCCTCATGAGGGCTGAACCGAAGGTTGTCGTAGGCTTTCAGTAAGCGCTCACCCCGGTGGGTGTAAATCGGCTGCATGGAAACCCCGCGATTGAGGCACTCCCCGTTCAGCTGGCCGAGGAAGCGGGCTGCGTTCGGAGATGAGTAGTCGGGAAGGAAAACGGCCAGATTGAAAAAGCCCGACAATCCACTGAGCTTCTTCACGATCGTGCAGCGGGCCTGACGCTTCTCGAGAAGCCCCCGGGCCGCCAGATCCGCCAGCGCGCGCCGGATCGTTCCCTGCGAGACGCCGAGATGCTGGATGAGCTGCGACTCGGAAAAAAACCGGCTGTCGTTGTCAAAATGGTCCTCGATCAGCCGTTCCAGCGCAGTTCGCACCTGGGCATGGAGAGGAAGATCCCGGCTGTTATCGAGAACGATATCCCGAAGGAAATCTACGGGTGGGGCTCCTTCAATGGCGGTAGGCATAATAGTCAGTATGAACTCCCGGCAGGGAATCGCTAAGCATCCCGAGATATTCTCTGCTTTGAAGAAGGAAATCAATACGTATTCTCACAGGGGATCTCATCGTCATCCCTCAGAACCCGGCTTGATCCTCTTCAAATTTCAGGTTGCGCTTTCAAATACAGCAAAATGGCTCAGTTGACATTTCATTGATTGCACGCTTCTGTGCTCGAAAATGGGCGAAAATCCACCGCTCTGGCATATTCCGCTTGCCGTTGGTAAAATAGTGATTATAAATACTCCTTCAAAGAAGATGATATTTTCATCTGTGGAAAGAGCGTTTCTTTGGCGGGAGCCGGAGTGTCGCTGACCGAGAATTCTTAAAACGCCGAATATGACACAACAGCCGCCGAGCAACGGAAGTAAAAAAATCATCCACCTTCTTCCCAACGCGCACCTGGATCCGGTGTGGCTGTGGGACTGGCGTGAGGGCTTGGGGGAGGGGCAGACGACGGTGCGGACGATTTTGGACCTCATGGAGGAGTTTCCGGAACTGACGTTTTTCCGTGGGGAGTCGGCTGTTTACGAGCACATCGAGAAGGCGGATCCGGCGACATTCCGGCGGATCGTGCGGATGGTGGAATCCGGGAGGTGGGACGTGGTGGGAGGAACTTACGTGCAACCGGACAGCAACCTTGTTTCCACCGAGGCGCTTTGTCGGCAGTTTGAGGTGGGGCAGAAGTATTTTCTGGAGCGCTTTGGCAGGAGTCCGAAGGTGGCATGGCAGGCGGATTCGTTCGGTCACACTCCGGGATTTCCGGACGTGTTGGCGGGGTTCGGGATGGAGAGTTTCGCCTTCACGCGTCCGCAGCGGGGCCAGTTTCCCATGGATTCCCCCGCGTTTTGGTGGCAGGGGCGCGGGAAGAGCAGGATCCTGTGCTACCGCCAGCACTGGCTCTGGTATTGCAGCGAGCGGTTCAATCTCCCGCACGTCCTCGACGAGACGCTGCGCCTCTGCGCGGCGCATCCGTTTACGAACGTGGGCGCTCTCATCGGCCTCGGCAACCACGGCGGAGGGCCGTCGCGACGGCATATTCTCGATGCCCGCGAGTGGGCGGCCTTGCATCCGGAGGTGGAGGTCCGGTATTCGACGCTGCACGGTTTTTTTGATGCTTTGCGGGAAGAGTTGCCGGCGGTGCCCGAGGGAGCCGTGCCGGTTCAGAATGGAGACCTGGGGTTTTGCCTGAGGGGATGCTATTCCTCGGCCTTGAGGCTGAAATCCGCGCACCGCGCGTCGGAAAATGCGGTCGCGATGGCGGAGACGACAGCGGCGGCGGTGGATGCCGGGCTGGGGGCTCCCGGGGCGGATAGCCTGGCCAAGGAATGGAAAGGGGTTCTCTTCAATTCCTTCCACGACATTCTTCCGGGATCGAGCATCGAGCGGGCGCTGGACGATCAGATTGCTCTCGCGGGCAGCGTTGTGCGCAGGAGCCAGGAGGTCTATTTTGACGCGCTCACCCGCCTGGCCATGGAAGTGGATACCTCGGTGCCGCCCCCGGTTGGACCGGATGCTCCGCGCGACGTCGCGATACTTGTATGGAACCCGTCTCCGGTCGCTTTCCGTGGGTGGATGGAACTCGAGGCTTCTCTTGACTACCGTCCGTTCCATGGGTGCTCCGCGGATGTGGGGTCCATGCCGCTGGTTCTTGAGGGGCCCGCTGGAGAAAAGCCGCGCTTTCAGGAGATCGCCACCGAACACCACTCGATGCGGAATTCTGCCTGGCGCAAGCGCGTGGTTTTTCAATCGGAGGTGCCGTCGCTGGGTTGGAAAGTATTTCGGCTGGGGACCCGTGCACCAGAGGACCAGTCCGCGCAGGACGCCGGGAGCGGATGCGCCGGCGAAGATGGCGCCCGGCCGGCAATCCGGAACTCCCGCTGGCGGGTGGAGATCACGCCCGAGCGAAAGGTCCGGATTCTCCGCGAAGGAACCCCATTTCTCGGAGGAGACGGGGCGATAGATCTGGTCACCGTCGAGGACATCTGGGGTTCTTGGGGCGGCATGGAGGAGGAGAAGGATTCTGTTCTCACAGAAAAAATCAGCTCGCGCTGGTCGGTGAGCGAAGCGGTCGTGCTCGAACACGGGCCCGAGCGCGCAGCGCTCTGGACGCGCTGGACCGGCGGCGGATCCTGGGTGGACCTGACATTTCACATCGCCCGCGAATGCGATGAGATCCGTGTTTCCGGACGCATGCTTTGGAACGAGCGGAGTTCCCGCCTCAAGCTGGTGCTGCCCTCGGGCGGGCCTCTGGATATGCAGGTTCCGGCGGGAGTGGCTGCAAGACCACAGCCCGGACACCTCCCCTGCGGACGCTGGGTCAGGAAAGGCTCGATCGGATTCGCAAGCGACGTCTTCAGCGATGTCGATGCCACTGCGGGCGCACTTCAAGTCACGTTCGTGAGAGCGTCGCGCTATGCCGACGACGTGCCGACACCTGCGGATGCCCGGCCGTGGGCCGCGGCGATGGATCTCGGCGAGTTCAAATTCCGGTTTCTTCTGGCTCGCGGCACCGCCGACCTGGAGTGTCTGGCCTTAAGCCTTGTGAACCCGCCCGTCGCCCTCTGCGTGAGCCCTCATGAGGGCAAACTGCCAGACCATGGGACGTTCGGGGGCATCGAGCCCGCGAGCGCGACGCTCCTGGCCTTGAGGCATGACGGGGGAGGGTCTTTCACCGTCCGGGTCCAAAATTTCTGCGATGCCGGAAGCGATGTTGTGCTGACGCTGGCCGGCCAGAAGTTTCCCCTCGGCGAGTTTCGCCCCTGGGAGATCCGGACCTCTGCGGTGACCCTCTCTCCAGGCGCTGCCGTGGCCTGAGTCTCCTCCTGCATGTCATCGCTCTCTCTCATTCTGATCGGACCCACCGGGGCCGGAAAAATGTCCGATATCCTCAACAACGAACAACAAAACCACCATGGAACAAAGCGAACTTGAACAACTGAGCGGGGAAATCCAGCAGGCCGCCGGCTGGATTCCCGCCATCACGCAGGAGATGGCGAAGGTCGTCGTCGGCCAGCAATACCTCGTCAAGCGCCTGGTCATCGGGCTTCTTTCCGACGGCCACGTCCTCCTCGAGGGGGTCCCGGGACTTGCAAAAACCACCACCATCAAGGCGCTGGCGAATACGATTCACGGCGAATTCCGCCGCATCCAGTTTACGCCGGATCTCCTGCCCTCGGACATCATCGGCACGTTGATCTACAATTCGGAAACCCGGGAGTATCTCGCAAAGAAGGGACCGATTTTTGCGAATGTGATCCTTGCCGACGAGATCAACCGCGCGCCCGCCAAGGTGCAGAGCGCCCTTCTGGAGGCCATGCAGGAGCACCAGGTGACGCTCGGAGACCAGACGTATCCGCTCCCGGAGCCGTTCCTCGTGCTGGCGACCCAGAACCCGATCGAGCAGGAGGGGACATACGCCCTGCCGGAGGCGCAGGTTGACAGGTTCATGCTCAAGGTGGTTGTGGACTACGGGACGCTCGACGAGGAGATCCGGATCATGGAGATGATGGGCACCTCCGGGGCCAAGCCCAAGGCGGACGCGGTCGTCGACCTGCCAACGATCCTTCAGCTCCGCACGCTCTGCGACCGGGTCTTCGTGGACGATGCGCTCAAAGATTACATCGCGCGGCTGGTTCTCGCGACGCGGGATCCGGCGAAGCTCGACCCGAAGCTCGAAGGACTGATCAGGTATGGCGCGTCGCCGCGGGCCTCGATCAATCTCATCCTTGCGGCCAAGGCGCACGCGTTTATCGAGGGCCGCGCCTACGCGACGCCGTTTGACGTCCGCAGCATCGCGATGGACGTCCTCCGGCACCGCATCCTCCGCACCTACGAGGCCGAGGCGGAGGAGGTCAAAAGCGAAGATCTCGTCAACTGGATCCTCGAAAAAGTGCAGGTGCCCTGAGCCCGGATGATCCCCCGCGAATACCTCAGAAAGATCCGTCAGATCGAGGTGCGCACCAGCCGCCTGGCGCAAGAGCTCCTCGTCGGGTCGTATCATTCTGCGTTCAAGGGCCGGGGGATGGATTTCGAGGAGGTGCGCGAATATCAGATCGGCGACGATGTGCGGTCGATTGACTGGAACGTCTCCGCGCGGACCGGGGTCACGCACATTAAAAAATACCGGGAGGAACGGGAGCTGACGATGGTCGTGATGGTCGATATCAGCGCATCCGGGATCATCGGATCGGGAAGCCAGTCCAAGCGCGATCTCGCGGCGGAGATCGCGTCGGTGCTGGCGTTCAGCGCCACGCGCAACAGCGACCGCGTCGGGCTGATTCTTTTCTCTTCCGAGGTCGAGCAGTATGTGCCCGCGCGCAAGGGGCGCTCGCATGTCTTCCGGCTGATCCGGGACATCCTCTTTTTCGAGCCCGCCCGGAGCGGGACTTCCTGCGGGCGGGCCCTCCATTTTCTCAACCACGTTTTTCCCCGGCGCGCGATCGTGTTCTTTATTTCCGACTTCATCGACACCGGCTTCGAGCGGGCGCTGAAGGTGACCAACCAAAAGCACGATCTCGTGGCGATCCACATCTCGGACCCGAGCGAGTCCCGCCTGCCGGAAGCGGGCTGGGTGACCATGGAGGATGCCGAGACCGGAGAGCTCGTCGAGGTCAACACGAACGACCCGGCCACGCGTGGAAAATACGAGCGGGCCGCGCAGGAGCAGCGCGACTCGCGCAGAAGCCTTCTCCGCCGCGCCGGACTCGATCTCATCGAGGCGGAAACCGGCCGCCCGTATCTCATGGTCCTGAAAAAGTTCTTCGAACGGAGGATCCGCGCCCGCGGCTGATGAAGGAGGACATCATCGAGAACCTCAGTATGGCTTCCCCGGGCGATCCCTGGTTTTGGGCCAAGGTGTTCACCGCGGTGCTGCTGATCTGCGTGCCGGCGGGGATTTGGTTCCTGCGCCTCAAGCGCGCGGGCAAGCTCCCCTTTCAGGCTTCGCCGGTCCCTCCCGGGCGCTCGGCTCTCGACCGGCTCGCCGCGATTTTGCATTTGATTGATGAGGGGCTCGTGCGGGAGTTTGTCCGGGAGGCCTCGGATATTCTGCGCGGCTACATCGAAGTCCGCTACGGGCTGCGCGCGCCGCGTTTGTCAACCGAGGAGTTTCTCTACGAAGCCGAGCAGAGCAAGCAGCTTGACAGGGACGCGCGGGACAGGCTCGCGCATTTTCTGTTCTGCTGCGACCGGGTCAAGTTCGCGCTGGGCACGCTCGACCGCCAGGCTATGAGGGATCTGCACGGCGCTGCGGAGGCCTTTATCATCCAGTCCACCCCGCCAACCAACGTGGAGGCAAAGCCATGACGAGATGGATGGCCTTTGGCTTCGGGCATCCGTTCTGGCTGGTTCTCCTGCCGGTTCTGGCATGGTGGTTCTGGAAGCTCGGCAGGAGTGGTCCGGCGGCGGCGGTCGCCCATTCCTCGACCGGGCTGCTCGCCGCTCTCGGCGCTCCGAGGCGGGGCGGCCCCGGGCGGGTGCTCCGTTCCATCCAGTTTGCCGCAGCGGTCCTTTTCGTAATCGCCCTCGCCCGTCCCCGCGTGCCCCAGGGAGAGCAGGACGACCCGAATACGGGTGTGGAAATCGTGCTCGCGGTTGACTGCTCTGGCTCGATGGGCACCGAGGACTTCGTGCTGGGAACAAAAAAGATCAGCCGCCGCGACGCCCTGTTGAAGGCGATTTCGGATTTCGTGGACGGCCGCGGGCAGGACCGGATCGGGATGATCGGTTTCGCGAAGGACACATATCTCCTGAGCCCGATGACCACGGACGGAAACTGGATCAAGGATGTCTTCGGGCTTGTCGTGCTCAAGCAAACGGGAACGGCGATCGGCGACGGGCTCGTCACCGCAGTCAATATGTTCGAGGGCAGCGAGGCCGCCTCGAAGGTCGTCATCCTTGTCACGGACGGCATGAACAACTCGGGCAGCAACCCGCTGGACGCCGCCGATTACGCAAAGAAGAAGGGCATCCGGGTTTACGTGCTCGAAATTGTGACCATCCGCTCGATCAAAACCTCAAACACCGCAGCGAGTCCTCTGGCCCAGGTGGCGACCAAGACCGGCGGACAGTATTTTCAGGCCGCCAACACGGAGGCTCTCGTCCAGATCTACCGGGAGATCGACCGCATGGAGAAACGTCCGTTCGAGCAGGCGCGGAACATGCTTTACGACGAGCTGTATCTCTGGCTCGTCGTCCCGGGATTCTGCCTGCTGCTCTTCGAGCGGATCGCCGCAAACACATTTTGGATGCGCCTGCCATGACATTTGCCTATCCCCATTTTCTCTGGCTTCTTCCCGTGCTGCTGGCGGGCGGATACGCCTTGCAGGCTGCCTCGCGGCGGATCGCGCTCCGCAAGCTCGCAAAGTTCGGGCCGCCCGAGCGCCAGGCCGCGATTCTCTGCTCGCTGGATGTCCGGGCAGCGCGGAAAGCTTTCTGGGCGGGCATCGCATGCCTTTGCCTCGCTGCGCTGGCGATCGCGCGCCCGATGCTTCCTCCCGTCGCCCAGGAAGCGAAGCAGACAGGGGTCGAATTCTTTCTCATCCTGGACGTGTCCAAGAGCATGCTCGTGCGCGACGTCGAGCCGAACCGCCTCGAAGCGGTGAAAGCCAGTCTGGCGGATTGGATAAAGACGCGCGGCGGCGACCGCATCGGCCTGATCCTGATGGCCGGGGACGCCTTCGTGCAGGCTCCCCTGACGCATGATCTGACCGTGCTTCGATCCGTTCTCGAACAGTCCGGGCCCTCGGCCATTTCGAAGGGGGGCAGCCATTTTGCCGGGGCCATCGAGGCGGCCGCGAACGCGCTCGGGAAGAGCGGTGTCCGGAGCAAGGTCGCGGTGCTCATCAGCGACGGGGGAGCGACAGAGGGGCAGGCGCTCGAAGCTCTCCAGAAGGCCCGCGCCGGTACCGGGCTCGTCCTGCACACCGTGGGTGTGGGGACACCGGCGGGCGGGCCCGTTCCGGTTGCTCCGCCGCGGGGCAAGAAGGAGGATTTTTCCAAGCCGCCCGCCGGTTATGTCACCGACGAGTATGGCGTGCGGGCGACCAGTCGTCTGGACGAGCGTTCCCTGCGGCTTCTGGCCGCGGCCGGAGGCGGGCGCTACTTTCCCTTCGAGCCCGGAGGCGATGTCTGGAACCGCCTCTACGTCCAGGCCCTCCAGCCGCTCGCGAGGCAGATGGAAGCCAGCAGCCTGAAAAACTACCGCGACATGTTCCAGATCCCGTTGTTTTTATCGCTCGCCCTGCTGTTGTGGCAGTGCTCGATTTCCAACCGCCGGAAGAATCCACCGCGCCCCCGGTTGGCTGTAACCCTTCCCGAAGAAGGAAAGGCACCCGTTGCCAGCACCATGCAAAACCGGACAAGGAATCGCGCCGCCATGGCTGCCAAACTCCTTCTGATTTCACTGGCCTTCCTCCAGTCCGGCCTCGCGGCCGAGAATGTCCTGACGCCTGCCGAAGCGGAAAAGTGGGTAAAGGAGGGAAAGGCGGCGGAAGCGGCAAAAGTCCTATGGGAGGCCGCCCAAAAAAACCCTCAAAACTATTACCTGATCTACAATTTCGGAATCGCCTCCTACGCTGTATCGAACTACGCGGATGCGGTCGGGGCATTTTCCGAGGCCGCGCTGAGCAAAGATGAGAAGCTGCACACCATGGCGCTCACGCAGCTCGGAAACGCGCAATTCCGGATGGGGCAGGCATTGTTGAAATCCGGCAACCCCGAAGGCTCGATCGTCTCGTGGGAGAATGCCGTGGAATATTACGAGAGCTCGATCAGAGAGCGCGGCGACTCGGCTTCGCGGCACAATCTGGGAGTGGCGAAGCGCGAGCTCGAGGCCGTGCTCCTGGAGCGGGCGGCCAAGGCCCTGCAGGCGGGAAGTTCGGCCCAGCAACTGGGGAACCGGATCAACCACCTGACCACGGCTCTGGAGAAATTTGAAAAGGCCGCCACTTTGAATCCAGACAACGAATCCACGGCCGTCAATGTCCGGGGAACGAGTAAGTTGCTTTCCGATGCCCTGGCTGAACAGGCCAGGCAGAACCGCGCGGAGGCTGCCGGTCTGGCAGGGGACCCGAAAAAGGAGGGGCCGCGCAATGAGCTGAATTCCAGGGCCAGCAAAAATTACGAGAAGGCCGTCGAGCTCGCGCCAGAAAATTTGCCGCTCGCGCAGGAATACGCCGAGTTCAAGAAGTCCGTCGCCAACGGATTTTCCGACACTGCCGAGTCGCTTTTGAAGAAGGCCATGGAAGCCGGCTCCAACAGGAAGAGAGAAGATAATCTGAATGCGGAGGAGAACCTTCTCAAGCAGTCCATCGAGCGATCCGAGCAGGCCCTGGCGTTCGATCCGGACAATGCCAGAGCCCAGGGACTCCTGGCGCAGGCCCAGGCGGAGTTGGCAAAGACGCTGGAGGACCGGGGTGATTTGCTGAAGGGACAGGCAGATGAGGCGATGGCGAAAAGCGCCGCCAAGGCGAAGGAGGCGGAAAGCGCCACAAAGCCCGGGCAGGCTGAATCACAGAAGAACGAAGCCGCGAACCAGGCCCAGTTCGCTGCAACCCAATACGGCCGCACTGTGGAGGATTATCAGAAGGCGCTGCAGCTTTCGCCGGGGGACCAGGACCTGCCGGGAAAACTCGCCGACGTCGAAGGAAAATTGGCCGACGCTCTGACGAAGGCGGCCGAAGGCGAGATGACGAAGGCCGCTGCCAGTCTGGCCGGAAAGAACGCCCCATCGGAGCCGGGCGCGGATAAGATCCAGGACGCGATCGGACATCTGGAAAAAGCGGTCGCGATGCTTGATCAGTCCGAGGCGGTCGCCCCCGGTAAAAACAATGCGGAGGCACTCGGGGAGAAGGCGAATGCCCAGCTCTCGGCGATGCGGGGAGCGCTCGACAAAGCCCTCGGAAAAGACCAGCCCGGCAAGGGCGATCCGCAGAATGCCAAAGGAAATGGGCCAACGGAAGGGAAGCCGGATGGCGAGAAACCTGCCAACGGCGAACCGACCGGAATGCCCCAACTCGGGAACCCCGCAGCCCCCCTGAACTTCAGCGACATCCGCCTCAACAGCAGTGAAAAGCAGGGCCAGTTCGTGGACAAAACCAAAAAGGAGAGAATCCGCGACTGGTAGTGACTACCCGCCCCCCCTGCCTGCAAAATCCACTTCAACTCATGGCCCAACACCATAATCCCAATGACAAACACCACGACTAACACCCCGGGAACCGGCGGAGCCGACCCACAAATGCTGAATCGGATCAAGCAGGCACGGCTGGCCATACTTCGCGAGCTCAGAAAACTCGTCGTCGGCCAGGAAGCGCCGATCAACGAAATCCTCATCGGCATGTTTGCCGGCGGGCACCTCATGATCCAGGGCCCTCCCGGAACGGCGAAAACTTTGGTGATCGTCTCGATGGCGAAGGTGATGAACCTGGACTTCAAGCGCATCCAGTTCACTCCCGACCTGATGCCGTCAGATATTTCGGGCACCGAGATTCTGGAGGCCGACCAGACGACCGGCCACCGGGTGACGAAATTTGTGAAGGGCCCGGTCTTTTGCAATCTCGTCATGGCGGACGAGATCAACCGCACCCCGCCGAAAACGCAGGCGGCGCTCTTGGAGGTGATGCAGGAGAAGCAGGTCACGATCGGAGGGACCACCCACCCGCTCCCGAGGCCGTTCTACGTGATGGCCACCCAGATTTCTATGGAGCAGGAGGGAACCTACCCGCTGCCCGAAGCCCAGCAGGACCGGTTCATGCTCTCGATCATGATGGACTACCTGCCGGACGATGAGGAAATGGCGGTCGTCCGGGAGTCCACAAGCTCCCGAAAAGTGGTGCTCGAAAAGGTCATCGACGGAGCTGAATTGCAGGAGTTTGTGAGCGCCGTGCGCGGGGTGAAGCTGCCGCCGCACCTGGGCCGGTTCATCGTCGATCTGACGGCGGCAACGCGGCCGACCGTGGAGGGCTGCCCCGCTTTTGTGAAGGAATACGTCGCATGGGGAGCGGGCCTGCGCGCCAGTCAGAACCTTGCGCTCGCCTGCAAGTCAGCGGCGGCATTGGACGGGCGCGATACCGCCACTATCGCCGATGTGCGCAAGGTCATCGTCCCCGTGCTGCGGCACCGCATCGGGCTCTCGTTCCGCGCGGAGGTGGACCGGGTCACGATCGAGGATCTCATCGCCCGAATTGACGCAACGATTCCTGAACCCAAAGAAAACTAACCATGGCAACAGAGCATATTCCTAACAGTCCGGAAACAAGCGCGACGGAGGCGATCGCCGCCATCAGCGCCGGAAAAGAAAAAATCCTGCGCGAGGTGCGCAAAGTCATCGTCGGGCAGGCGGAGGTGGTGGAGGATGTGGTGACCTCGTTCTTCGCCGGAGGGCACTGCCTGATCACCGGGGTGCCGGGCCTTGCAAAAACGCTGCTGATTTCCAGCCTGGGCAAGGCGCTGGACCTGAAGTTCCGGCGCGTCCAGTTCACGCCCGACCTGATGCCGGCCGACATCACCGGCACCGAAGTGCTTGAGGAGGATCGCACCACGGGATCGCGCAACATGAAGTTCCGGGCCGGGCCGGTATTCACCAACATCCTGCTGGCCGACGAAATCAACCGCACCCCGCCGAAGACGCAGGCGGCATTGCTGGAGGCCATGCAGGAGCACCAGGTCACGGTGAGCGGGAACACCTATACGCTCGAAGAGCCGTTCTTCGTGCTGGCGACACAGAACCCGATCGAGCAGGAAGGCACCTACCCGCTCCCCGAGATCCAGCAGGACCGGTTCATGTTCAGCCTCATCATCGATTACCTGCCGAAGGACCAGGAGTTGGAGGTGGTCAATGCGACGACGAGCTCGAGCGTGCACGATGTGGAGACGTGCCTCGATGGCGTCGCTCTGATGGGCTACCAGGAAATCGTCCGCCAGACTCCGGTCGCCGAACCGATCATCCGCTACGCGGTGGAGCTGAGCGCGCGCAGCCGCCCCGGCGAGAAGGGGGCCCCGCAGTTCGTCAAGGACTTCGTTTCGTGGGGGGCCTCGATCCGCGGCTCTCACTATCTCATCCTCGGCGCCAAAGCCAGGGCCGTCCTGAATGGCCGCCCCTATGTCTCCGTGAAGGATGTTCAGTCGGTGGCCGCCGCGGTGCTGAGGCACCGGATCGTGACAAACTTCCGCGCCGAGTCCGAAGGCATCAATTCCGAGGAGATTGTCCGGCGCCTGCTGGAGACCGTCCCCACACCCAAATCAGGATTGTAAAACCATGTCCACTCCCGGAGTTCTAGATTTCAGCGTCCTGTCGCGCATCGATTCGATGCAGTTGCTGGCCAAGGTCGTTGTTGAAGGATTTGTGCTCGGCCTCCACCGCAGCCCCTACCGCGGGTTCTCGGTGGAGTTCGCCGAATACAGGCAGTATTCGCCGGGGGACGAGGTCAAGCACGTGGACTGGAAGGTCTATGGAAAGACGGACCGCTACTACATCAAGCAGTTCGAGGAGGAGACCAACCTCGTCTGCTACCTGATCGTGGATGCGAGCGCGTCGATGGGATACCGGTCCGCGCCGGAAGGCCCGACCAAGCTCCAGTATGCCTCGCAGATGGCCGCGTGCCTGGCCTACTTCATGATGCGCCAGCGCGATGCCTCCGGGCTGATGATCTTCGACTCAAAGATCCGCACGGCGCTCCCTCCCAGGCTCCGCCAGACCCACCTGAAACACATTCTTTCCGCGCTCGATTCGGCGGAGCCGGGCGGGGAGACGAACATCTCCGGGCCGCTGCACGAGCTGGCCGAGGGGCTGAAGCGCAAGGGCCTCATCATCCTGATATCCGATCTACTCGACGATCCGGAAAAGGTGATCTCGGCCTTGCAGCATTTTCGTTTCCAGGGGCATGAGGTCATCGTTTTCCAGGTGATGGATGACGGGGAGCTCAACTTTCCGTTCACCTCGATGACCGAGTTCACCGATCTGGAAACCGGCCAGAAAACGATGGTGTCTCCGGAGGGCATGCGGCCGATCTACATGGAGGAGCTGCGGCAGTTTCTCACAGCCTACGAAAAGGGCTGCGCCGGCATCCATGCCGACTACAAAATGTTCGATACCGCCACGCCGCTCGCGCTGGCGCTGAGCGAGTATCTTCACCGCCGGAGCAGGATGGGATGATGATGTTCCTCAATCCATATTTTCTACTTGGGCTGGCCGCAGCCTTGTTGCCGCTGGTCATCCACCTCCTGACCCGCGACCGCGTCCAGCACGTCGCGTTCTCGACCATGCGCTTTTTTGCCAAGGGGGCGAAGCTCGTCGTCAAACGCAAAAAATTCCAGGAGCTGGCGCTGCTCCTGATGCGCATGCTCATCGTCGCCATGCTGGCCCTGATTTTTGCCAGGCCGTTCTTCAAGCCGAAAGTCGTGGACACCCGGCAGGAATTCGCGGCCGCACGGGTAATCGTCGCCGACATGTCGGCGTCGATGCGGCGGCCCGGCCTGCCGGAGGCGCTGAAGAAGGAAGCGCTGTCCGCCCTCGACGCGATGAAGGAATCCACGGATGCCGCCGCGCTGGTCACGTTCTCCGACGCGGCAAATGTGGAGGTGCCGTTCGGGACGCCATCCTCCGGAATCCGGGATGCCGGAATGGCTCCGGGATACGGGGCGACGAACATTGCGGAAGCCTTGCGAAAAGCGAACGATCTGCTGCGTGGCGTGAACGCAAAGCAGAAGGAGATCGTCCTGGTTTCCGATCTTCAGCGCGAGGGCTGGCGGTATTTCAAGGGCGACTGGAAACTCTCGGCCGATGTGAATCTCGTCATCAAAGGAGTTAATCCCCCGGACACGAACGGCAGGGTCGCCATCGTGGACGCGGATGTTCCGCGCAACCTGGTCCTTGACAAGCAGCCCGGGTCGATCGCCGTCCGCGTGGCCAACTTCTCCGACAAGCCGCTCGAGAAAGTCGATGTCGTGCTTGAGATCAACGGGAAGAAGGTAGGCTCGCAACAGATCAACATTCCGGCAAAGGGGACGGTTCCTGTGCGTTTCCGCCATGTCTTCGAAAGCGCGGGCGATAATCCGGGCTCGGTGACGGTTGCCGGAGATCCGTCCGTGCCTGGCGCAAATGTCTTTTTCTTCAATGCGCGAACGATCCCGCGGATTCCGGTGCTGCTCGTGAACGGGAAGCCGTCGCCGAACCCGCTGGCCGATGCGGCGTTTTTCCTGAACAAGGCGCTGGCACCCGGAGGCGAAACGCCTTTTGACGTGAAGGTCGTCGCGGCGGACAAAGTGACCCCCGGGAACGTGGCGGACTCGCTGGTGGTGATTCTCGCCAATGTTGCCAGCCTGCCGGCTCCGGCGACCGAGGCGCTGTCTGCCCTCCTGGCTCGCGGGGGCGGACTGTTTTTCCTGCCCGGCGACCAGGTGACAGCCGAAGCATTCAACACCCAGTTCGGCCGCATGGCCCCCTGCAAGCTGCGCCAGGTTCTTCAGGCCAAGCCCGCGAATGGCGAGACGGCCGAATCCCTGACGCGCCTCGATCTGGAGCATCCGGTTTTCGAGACCTTCGGCCGCCCGCACCACGGCGATCTTTCCCTGCCGAAATTCGCGCGGTATTGGGAAACCACCGACACCCAGCTTTCCCGCGTGCTGGCCCGGTTCGGCGATGGGCGGCCTGCGATCGCGGAGCGGCAGATCGGCAATGGCGTCTCGATGATCCTCATGAGCGCAGTGGATCCGGCGTGGAACGATTTCGCTTACCAATCTGTGTTTCTGCCGTTCCTGCACCAGAGCATCCGATATCTGGCCGTTCGCACGGAGCAGCGGACAGGTTACACGAGCGGCGAAACCTTGCCGGTTCCCGAGGGCGGCACGCTGAAAAACCCGCAGGGCCGGGCGCTTGCGGCCGGGGACACCACGGCGACGGACCCTGGATTCTACACCGTGCTTACCCGCGAAGGAAAAAGCGAATTCATGTATGCCGTGAATGGCAGCTTTACCGAAGCCAACCCGGCGACAATCGCCGGGGACGAAATCACTGCCGCGGTCGAGCGGGCTCCCGGCGAGATCGTCGGGTCACTGGATATCGATGCGGCCACACCAGGCGACCGGGGGAAGACCAGCAACCGAATGTGGTGGTATCTCCTCTGTGGGCTTGTCGTCCTCATCCTGGCCGAATTGGTTCTCGGCAACAAGACCGTCAGGCATTGATGAAATCCTCTGAAATCCATGAATGACCCGCAGACACTAAGTGATTTTTCTCTTCTGAGCGCACGGTTTGGCGCGGTGCGTCGCGCGTGGAAACGGACGGCGGCCATGTCCGGGATGGCCGTGGTCGTCGGCGAAAGCATCGGCATCCTCACCCTGCTGCTGCTCCTTGACTGGCTGTTCAAGCCGCTGCCCGCGATACGTGTCATCCTGGGCGCGCTGGCATCGGGCGGGATCGTCTGGTTTTTCATCCGCAACGTTCTCGGGCCGCTGGCGCGGAAGATTCCCGACGAGCAGATCGCTCTTTACATCGAGGAGCACCGTTCCGACCTCGACGGCGTGCTGATCACCGCGGCGGAATATGCGCGGAAGGGCGAGCGCCAGGCAGGCCAGGCGGCATTGATCGAAGCTGTCATGAAGGAAGCCTCCGCCCGGAGCGCGGGAAATTCGATCAGCAGGGTGGTGGATCTCTCGCGCCTCAAAAAATACGGGGTCGGGGCCATCGCGGGCGTTGTCATTTATGTGCTGGCGGGATTTCTTTTTCCCAACGCCGTCGGGCACCATGTCGGGCGCATCATCAAACCATGGGAAACCACGGCGGAGGACAAGGCCCGGCAGGCGGCGGGCACGGGCTTGCTGGAGCCGATGGGATTCACGCTTTCCCAAGGTGATGGGAATCTTGCAAGGGGAGCCTCCCTCGACCTCGAGGTGGAATTGTCCCGGGCTCCTGACAAGCCGGTCGTGCTGAATTTCCGCCCGCCGGGCGCCAACGGCGAATGGCAGAAGATGCCGCTCACTGAGATCGAAAAACTCCACGGCTTCAAGGGCACGCTCGCCGACGTCAGCGAGGACCTCGAGTTTTTTGTATCTTGCGGAGGGGACAAGAGCGAGACCCACCGGATCACTGTCTTCGACCCGCTTGTCCTGCAATCGCTGGAGGTGACCACCCGCTATCCGGAGTATGCAAAACTTCCTGACCGCGTCGAGAATCCGTCCACCGGCGACGTGGAAGCGTTGATCGGTTCGACGGTCACGGTGCGGATCGTCGCCAATGTCCCGCTCAAGGATGGACGGATCATCTGGGGCAGCGGCGAGACTCTGGGCCTCGGCATCGACCCGCAGGCGAAGACTGCGGCTTCGGCGGCTTTCGAGGTCAAGGAGGATGCCACCTATACCTATGCGATCAGCGATGCAAATGGCCAGCAGCTCAGCAGCCCGGCCCCGCTGACCGTCCGGGCGGTCGCGGACAAGCCTCCATCGATCAAAATCAAATCTCCCCGCCCGGCGGTCCTCACCCACCGGTTTGGCGAGATCGATTTTCAAGTCGATGCCGCGGATGACTTTGGCGTCGAATCCCTGGAGCTGGTCTATCTTCGCATCGGAAACGACGGAAAGCCGGAGGAGGGCAGGATGCCGCTGGAACTCAAGCCGGCGGATGCCAAACAGGGTTCAGACCGCACGTCGCTGCGTGGAAGCGGACGACTCCTTCTTGAAACGGCCAAGCCGCTGTTCAACCCCGAGGACGTGATCTCCTACTACGTCGAGGCCCGCGACTCCAAAGGGCAGAAGGCCGTTTCGGAAATCGGGCTCATCACGATCGGCTATTTCGAAACCTGGATGACCTGGGATCTTGTTCCGAGCGAAGGGGGCGGCGGCGCGCCTCCGGACGGCCCCGATCTCATTGCCATGCTGAAGGCGGTTTGGATGCTGGACTCGCAGAAACCGCAGCTCGCGCCGGAGGAATTTCAGGCGCAGAGCAAGGATATGGCAGCCTTGATGACGGACAAGGAGAGCGGAGCGGTGAAGAACTTCGTCGATCTGTCGAAAATGCCTCAACTGGCAAAGGTTGCCGACAAGATCGCGCTTCACGCATCGAATGCCCGGGACGCTCTGGTGGCCGCCGACACCGCGACCGCTGCGATGGAACTCCGGATCGCCGCCGCCATCTACACCGGTGGCCAGCTCATGGAAAGCGTCAACCTGATCAAGCATGAGGACCAAGCCGCATCGGCCGCCGCGTTCACACAAAGCGCGGCCGCGCCCAAGATGTCCGCCCTGGAAGAGGCGCGGCTGGAGGCGATCTCGGCCGCCGCGGAAAACAAGCCCCGGGTCGAAAAGGATCAGACCGAATCCAAAGCCTCGGACGAGCTTGCCAAATCTCTTACCGAGCTGATCAGGGATCAGGATGCTCTGATTGCCAGAGCAAAGAACAAGGCGGGAAGCCAGCTCGCGTCTGACCAGCGTGCAATTGCCGACAAAACCAAGGCGGCCGTTGAGCTGGTGAAAACAAATCCCTCGATCGCCGCCGGATCCAAGCTCCAGCAGGCCGCGGAGAAAGCCGCCGAGGCGGCTGCAACGATGTTCGATGCCGCCCGCGACTTCGAGTCGGCGAAGGATGCCGAAGGCGGATCAAAAGCGATCAAGGCCAGGAAGGAATTGGAGGACGCCCGGGACGCGGCGCAGGACACGGCCCTCGACAAGCTCGAAACCGCCATCACAAACCTCGAAACCCGGGTCGCCGCACTGCTCGACAACCAGCGCGAAATCCGGAATGCCTCTGAATCGCTGGCCAAGGAACTCGAAGGGGGGAAATCTGCGGATCAGCGCCAGAAGAGCGACCTGAACAACTTTGCGCTGAAACAGTCCGCGCTTCGAGGGGAGGGCGGTGCCATTCCCGGCGAAATCGACCAACTGAAATCCTGGGCCGAAAAGACCGGTAAGCCCGCAACCGTCCGCGCCCTCGGCGAGGCTCAAAGAACGATCAAACGCAGCCAACCGGACGCAAAGATGGCCAATGCCATCGTCGAGTTGAATGCATCAAGCCCGGCCGCTGCCGTCGAAGAGCAAAAGAAGGTGGAAACCGTGTTGGAAAAGGTCCTCATAAATCTCCGCGAAAGTAGCGAGTCGCTGGCATCGGACCGCGACGCAAAGGTCCGTAGCGCCGCGCGGGCGGCAACTGCCGCGATCGAAGCAGCAAACAGCCTGGGTGCCAGCCAGCCAGACAAACCTACTGGTCAAACACCCGGCCAAACACCCGGCCAGGCACCCGGCCAGGCACCCGGTCAAGCACCCGGTCAAGCGCCCGGTCAAGCGCCCGGCCAAACACCCGGTCAAGCACCCGGTCAAGCACCCGGTCAAGCACCCGGTCAAGCGCCCGGTCAAGCGCCCGGTCAAGCACCCGGTCAAGCGCCCGGCCAAGCACCCGGCCAAGCACCCGGTCAAGCGCCCGGTCAGGCACCCGGCCAAGCACCGGCGTCCAAGACAGGAGCAGGCCGTCAGGCAGCGCAAAGCCTGATCCATCAAATCGGCGTGCTAACGACGATCCTTGACCAGACAAATATCGTGTCACAGGAGGACATCGAGCGAATGAAAAAGGAGCTCACCATGCCCGCGGCGGAGCTCGAAAATCGGTTGCGCGTTGACCCGAAACTTCTTCAGGAAGTCAGAGGGATTGTCGCGCGCATCAGCAGCAAACTCGAATCCGAAATCCAGGCGAAAACGGAAGCCAAGAAAATGTTTTCCTCCCAGCGCGAGGAGTGCCCGCCGGAGTATCGCCAATTTGTGAACAGATACTTCGAAGAGCTCTCGCAGGTGCCCCGTCCGGCTGCACAAGGAGCCAAACCTTAACAACCATGTCTTGGTTTCAAAAACTCTTCACCGTTCCGCCGGACCTCTTCCGCGAAGGCCAGTTCGTATTCATCGGAAGCTTCCCGCCGCAGTGGCTCTTTTTAATCTTCCTGGCATTGGGAAGTCTGGCATGGCTCGCCTACCGGCTGGTAACGAAACGGATCCCGGCCAAGGCCTGGCGGACGGTGCTCGTTTTGAGAATCGCGCTGCTCGCGGTCCTCGTATTTCTGCTGGCCGTTCCCGCCCTGAGGGTGATGAAGTCCCGGCAGGAGGTATTCACAGCTATCCTGATCGACACCTCGCGCTCGATGGGGATCGCCGATGCAGTGACTTCCGCCAGCGCGAGCCCCATCTCACGCATGGATGCCGCCCGCCTGCTGCTGACCGGCGACGCGAAAACAAACGAAGGCCTGCTCAAGGCGCTGAACCGCAGCGCAAAAGTGCTGGTTTACGGCTTCGACCAGGACGTGCGGCGCATCACCGCAACGGCGGAATTGAAGGCGGACGGCCTGTTCACGAATATCTTCCGCGGGGTTCGGGACATGGAGTCCGAACTGCGCGGCATCCCGCTGGCGGCGGTGGTTCTGGTCACGGATGGCAGCCGCAATGCCGGCGGCTCAACCGAGGATGCGGCGGCATTGCTCAAGGGTCGGGGAGTGCCGCTCTACGTGATCGGCCTTGGAAACCCGAACCCGCCGAACGATTTCGAAGTGGTCAGGGTCGTCGCCCCGAAGCGCGTCCGCAGGAACTCCGAGATCGAGGTCCAGGTCACGGTCCGGCACACCGGGTTCAGCGAACCATTCGAGGTGACCGTGAGCCGGGATCAGACGGTTATCGCCAGTAGAAAAATCGAGCCGGGCAAGGACAGCGACCTCGAGCAGGTGAAGCTGGCATTCACTCCCGACCATGAGGGCTCCGCAACTTACCGCATCGCGGTGGCGCCGGGGAAGGATGAGAAAAATGTGGAGAACAACTCCCGCGAGTTTGTCCTGGAGATACAGGACGACCGTCTCCCCGTCCTGTATGTCGAAGGCAGCCCGCGTTTGGAATACCGGTTCCTCCGGCGCGCGCTTTACGGCGACCAGGATTTCCGCATCGTCGGGCTCCTGCGCCTTGGGGACAACCGCTTCTATGTCCAGGGCGCCAATCAGAGTGAGGCCTATCTGCAAAAGGGATTTCCGTCCACGGTCGAGCAGCTCTATGCCTTCCAGGCCATCATCCTCGGGGACATCGAGGCTTCCTATTTCAAGCCCGAGCAACTCGCGATGCTCGAGGAGTTTGTCCGCACGCGCGGAGGAGGGCTGCTGATGCTCGGCGGAGTCAACTCGTTCGGGCTCGGCAAATACGCCGATACGCCGGTCGCCAAAATGCTGCCGCTGCAGATCACGGACAACGACGGCCCGTATTCCGACCAGCAATACAAAGCGCATGTCCAGCAAGGTATCGGAGTGCATCCAGTCACGAGACTGTCCCTCGACCCCGAAGCCAACCGCACCCTCTGGAACCAGGCGCCGCCGCTCATCGGCATAACGCCGGTCGCAGGCGTGAAGGCGGGGGCAACCCTGCTCCTCGCCCGCGAGACCGACAACCAGCCCATCTTTGCTGTCCAGAACTACGGGGCCGGACGCGTGGCGGCGTTCACGTCGGGCGGATCCTGGTTCTGGCGCGTCTCCGTTCCCTCGAGCGTGGAGTTCCACGAGAAGTTCTGGAAGCAGCTCGTGCGCTGGCTTGCTGTCGGTGCCAAGGAGCGGCTCACCGCCGGAACAGACGCCGATGTCTATGCCCCGGGAAAACCCGCAATCATCCGGGCAACCGCTCTGGCAAAGGATCTGCAGCCGGTCAATGACGCCGCGCTCATCGCCACGGTCACCGACCCGCTCGGAAACCACGAGGACGTGCAGATGGACTGGATCCTCTCCGAGGAGGGTGTCTATCAGGCCCAGTATCTCACGCACGAACAGGGCGATTACCGGGTTTCCGTCCGAGCGGATGGCTGGGATCTAAAGCCGGTGGAAACCGACTTTCGCGTCTCTGAGCCGACGGTCGAATCCGCGAATGCCGGCCTCAAGGAAGAGGCGCTCCGCGCCATGGCCAAGAATGCCGGAGGACGGTATTTCGGATTTTCCGACGCGATGGAGCTGCCCGCGGAAATTGAAAAGACGATCCAGGGCGCGCGCTTCACGGGCATGAAACCCGAGGACTGGGAGATTTGGGATATGCCGCCGCTGTTCGCGCTCGCGCTCGGACTGCTGCTGGCGGAATGGATTATTAGACGAAAATCGGGACTGGCATAGATTCCCCCAACTGGAGATACAAAATGAAAGAACCAGCATCACCAACCAGCGGGCCTGCAAGCGGGACGGACGAATGCCATCCGGAGCATTTTACCGACGGCCACACGCCCCTGACCGGCTTCGAGGAAATCATGCACACCGAGGCTTACAGGCGCGGGATGAATGAGATTGCGGGGGGCTTGAAGCAGATCGAGGCCCTTTCGCGCCGGCGCTTCATCCGGCTCGGTGCCACCTCGGTCACCGGCGTCCTGCTAGCCTCTTTCTCCGGCCTGCTGGCCACCGCGTCGAAGGCCCGCGCGGACAAAACGGTCGAAACCGGAAAATTCGTTTTCCCGCGCCTCCAGTTCTCCACGATCGATGGCACGAAGAAGCACTGGGACATCAGTCCGGACGGCGATGCAATCCTGCGCCGCGAGCTGAAGCGGATGTCGAATGTCAACGTCAGCATGGAGCCGAAAATCGTGCGCCTCGGGGATTTCGACGAGATGTGCCAAAACCCGTTCGTGTTTATGACCGCGGGTGGCGGGTTCGAGCTTCCGCCCAACGAGGAGCAGAACCTCCACGAGTTTCTCGAGCGGGGAGGGTTCATCCTGGCCGACGATTGCGTCGGAACGACGGATGCCACCAGGGACGCGTTCTTCCAGTGCTACATGAAACTGATCAACAAGCTGTATCCGGACAATCCCATGCGGAAAATCCCGTTCGACCACGAGATTTTCCACAGCTACTACGACTTCCCCAACGGCTGCCCGCACATGCAGGGAGTGCCTCACGGGGCCTACGGGCTTTTTGAACCCGGCACCGGACGCATCATGACGATACTCATCCCGGGCGATATCCACTGCGGGTGGGTCTGCCGGTTCTGGGACATGGACAAGAATATGGAAGCCATCAAAATGGGCATTAACATCATCGTGTATTTTTTGAGCCACTGACCCCATGACCTCCCGACTGCTCATCTGCTGGTGCTCCGCGCTGCTCGCCGCCAGCCAACTCACCGCAGCCGCCGCGCCAGCCGAGCCGGCCCAAACCTACGCGCTGTTGGTGGGAGGCTTCGCCGGACAGGAACCCTACGCCCGCTGGTATCCGGATTGGCTGAATCGCTTTCAGACGGTTCTCACCAAAAGCGCGGGGATCCCCGCCTCCAACATCACGGTGCTTTCGGGCGATGCCGGCACGTCGGATGCCATCCTGGCTGCGATCGGAAAAATTGCGGGGCGATCAAAGCCGCAGGACCAGGTCATCCTCTTCATCGTCGGTCACGGGGAGATGGAGAGTGATACGCCTGCCCTGACGCTCCCCGGTCCGGATCTGTCCGCGAAGCAGCTTGCCGACGCCATGAACGCCGTCCCGGCCGGGAGCCAGATCATCCTGAACTTCAGCGCCAACTCGGGAAACTTTCTCAAGCTGCTGGTCTCGCCCAACCGGGTCAATCTCACGGCCACGAGCCCGACCGAGGTCGAGGAACCGGTCTTTGCGGAATTCTTTCTCCGCGGACTGGAATCCCGGCGCGCGGATGCCGACAAAAGCGGGACGATCACCCTGCTGGAGGCCTACAACTGGGCGGCGCAGCAGACGGCACAATGGATCGTCCGCTGGGAGCGGACCGGGCCGGAGAAGCAGGATCCCGCAAACCCTCAGCCCACCACTTGGAAAGCATCCGGCAAGGAAACCATCGAAATTTTCGAGAAGCTCTACTCCGGGCTCCCAACGCGCAAACTCGATCCTGCCAGCAACCGCTCTGTCGAGGACGCCGCTGTCGAAGTTCAGCCGCCGAACGGTCAGGTCACGCCGGAATGGCGGAATCGGAGAGTCATCGACGAACATGCCTTGCTGGAAGATTGCGGACAGCCGCTCGGGGTTTCCGTGCTGGGCGAAAAGGGGATCCAACCGATTCTCGGATTAAAACCAAATGATCCGGGGTATCTCGCCGGGCAGACCGTTCCAGGAAAACCAACCCCGATGAACCCGTGAGCCGCCTCATCCGTTTCCACATCATTTTCTTCGGCTTCGTGTTCGCGGCCGCAGCGCCCGCCGAGGAGAAGCTGCCTCCCGCCGCCGCCATGGATGTGCCGCTGAAATTCACCTGGAGCTCCAGCCCCGGTATCAAGCAGGTCCGCGGGGTGTTCCCTCACCCGACCCAGTTGCAGCGAGCGGTTTTGGCGACCGCTTCCGGGGTTCTCATCACCGAAGATGCCGGCCGCACCTGGACCAATCTCCCGGAAGCCGCGGCGGAGAAAGTCGGACTGATCCGCGATGTCGCGTTCCATCCGCTCGCGACCGACACATTTTACCTCGCGAGCCAGACGCAAGGAATCTGGGCTACCACCGATAACGGAAAGACCTTCCAGCAGCTCGGCACCAAGGCTACCGGCATGGCCTCGGATACGGTGGTCAGCCTGGTCAGCTACTCCGGCGATCCCGCTCACCGCACCCTGCTCGCGGTTCATGGAGATGATGCACCCGGCATGTCGAGAAGCCGGGATGATGGCCGGACATGGGACGTGCTGAATACCGACTATTGCTTCCAGAAAATTGTAGGGATCGGGGGGAATTCGAAGCAACTGCACCTGTTCGGAGCGACCGTTCAGCAGCCGGATGTGCAGAACCTCTACTCGAGCACGACCCTCGGCGAGTATGGCATCGAAACGATCCGCGACGCCGTCTTGCTCGATATGGCCGTTGCGCCAGCCGATGGAACCACCTACGTGACCACCTCGGACAGCGGACTCTACCGCATCGATGGAAAAACGCAGGACCTCACAAAGCCGGGCTCCGGCGATGACAGCGGTTGGGCCAGCGTGGCTGCGACCTGGGGCCGCAATGCCGGCACAAGCAACCTGTTTCTCTACGATCCCGCCAAGCTCGGGCTTGCCGTTTCGGGAAACGAGCTCGTATCGTTCGATACGACCAGCACCGGCTTGCCGGTCGGCCCCCTCATCAAGGAAGGCGCTGTGATCCGCCCGAACGCCAATGGCTCGGTGGTTTATGCCGTGGCCAACGACGGCCTCACGATCGGGCGCACCCCGGAACGCCTGCCGGAGATCAGCCTCAACCGGCAGGTCTTCACCTACACCCCGAAAGAGGGCGATTCCTTCACGGACCTGCAAGCCGCGTTTTACGAATTCTCCGGACGGAGGGATAAAAACCACAGCGCGGTTGCTAACGCGAAGGAGCTCATCCAGCGGTTCGGCGACTTGAAGTCCACCTACAGCCAGTGCCAGCTCACGATCTCGGCCCGCGTGCCGGTGCAGCCGAAGCCGCCCGTTTCGGTCACGGTCGATTTGAGGCGCTTCCGCGGTTCGCCCGAAACGGAGATGGCGGACGATGGCACGCGCGGGGACGCGACGGCCGGCGACGGCGTCTATACCCGCACGATGGCCTTCCTCACGAGAAGCAGCCGGCCGTATCCGCCTGACGGGGGCAACCCGCTCGCGGTGACCGTAACCTACGCCGACGGCCAGCGCGGTGCCGCGGTCGGCGTAGTCGGCATCTACGCGACTTCGCGAAGCTACTGCCTCTGGGATGGGACACGTGAGGGCAAACTTCAATACAGCCAGGAGGGCGACGTGACGGTGACAACCCTCAAAAATCCGTTGCCGGAGAAAAGGGAGTATCCGTCAATCCGGATCGACGCCCGCAAGGCGCCCTGGTCGGTGACTCTGAACGGATGGTATAACACGGCAAGGGACATCGACGGTTTCGAAGTCTTGTCGTTCCGGATCAAGGTCGTCGATGGCAAGCCGCCGGGCGAGTTGTTCGTGAGGGTTTCCGATCAGCCGGATCGTTCTGCTCCGACGATGACGGACCCGATCCCGGTGCTCGGAGAATTCGTGCGCGAGGGCCCCATCGGCGCGGAATTCCGCCAGGTGGTCATCCCTTGGGGAAGGCTTCTGGCCAAGTCGCCGGACTTCAAGACGAGGTTCATGACATCCATCGTCCTCTCCTGCCCGACTGGCGACCCGGTGTCCCTCGTGATCGAGGATCCCTGCGTCCTCGCTACGGCCAATGAACTCGACGCCACGAAGGGAGTCCTGAAAAGATGAAACCGATCGTTCTGACCTGCCTGCTTGTCTGCCTGCTCACCCGGATTTCCCAAGCTGCGGAGCCAGTCGTGGACAACCTGTTCAAAGAGGCGAATGCCGCGCGGACCTCAAAGAATTACGATGAGGCGATTCGCGTGTATGAGCGCTTCTTTCTCGAGCATCCGGAAACCACCCATCATTGGGCAAACGTCCAGAGGTCGATCGCGGACTGCCTGGCAAAAAAGGGGGACTTCGAAGCGGCCGCGAAAGCCATCCACCTCGCCCTCGACGGGGCACCGGACGCCAGGTCCTTCAGCGATACCGTCACCCAGGCGGCCCTCATCCTTGCCGCGATGGACAAGAACCTGGACCGCGCGAACAAGTTTCTGAAATTCCAGCAGTCCGGACCGGCTGACGGCCTCACCAATCCGATGGACGCCATCGGCTACCCGTCGCTGCCGGAACGCGAAGCCGCATTTGTGACCTTGCGTCAGAAAGCGGGAGATGATGCGGCCGCCTCGCGGTTTCGCGCGCTCACCTGTCTCTATTCGGGCAAACCCAAAGACGCGCTCGCCCAGTTTGCCGACGGGTTCCGCCGCAGTTCGGTGCTGCAGGATCTTCAAAATTGTGCCCCCGCCCTCGTCACAATGGGGCTCCGCGCCGTTCGGGGCCATGGCGTCGGGCTGGATTCCGCCATGAAGTTCGTGATGTATGGTCCCGATGGCCCGGATGGAAAACCCGGCACCGGCGACGAGATCGCCGACCCGTTCGCCGCATTCCTCGATCCGCCGCCAGCCCCCGGCGAGGGCGGCCTCGCCGGCCTCCCCCCGGACGATCTGCAGGCCCTGCGTCAGGTGCGTGATGCCTCCGCGCAATGCGCCGAAGACCCCCTTTTGGTTGCCGCCACCCGGCGCGCCGGCCTCGCCGCGCTGGCTCGCTCGAACGACGCGCTCGATGCCTGGGGCTCACCCGGACAGAAAGACTGGTATGTCCACATGGACCAGTTGCTACTCGTCGGAAGAAAGTTGAAATATATCACCGACGATGCCTTTAACCTTCTCACGATGGAGGAACAATTGCTTGCGGGTGCCGCGACGGCCGCACGAGCGCGAGCCCTGCACTTCGGCGGGTCTTCAGCTCTCTTCAACGAGATCGATGCGTTCTGCGCCGCCCAGGAGATCCAGCCCACCGAAGCGATAGCGAAAGCCCGCAGCGGCATCGATAAGGTTCGCGAGATCCTGAGCAAATGCGATGTCACCATCCCCAAGGCGACCCCCTTGACGTCCGTCCCGCCATCATTCTGATCGTTTCCACACGTGCAAACCATTTCGCCCAGCATCTATCCCTGATGAAACATCGGAACCTTGGGAAGTTGGCTTGCGACCTTTTGGCGCGATGCCTGAAGGCCGAAATGCAGCTGCTCTGCTTGAAAGCCGGAGTCTGGCTCATGGCCTACTCCCCGATGGGAAACGGTGTGCTGAGCAGAAAATAAGATGAGGCCCACCTGCCGGCATCGGACGATTAACGCTATCGCAGATTCCACTTCTCTCCGGAAACCAAATAGGGGCCCCTCAAGCGAACTCCGGCGGACTAAAAAAAGTGACCGAAACAACTAAAAGCGACAGGCCATAACGAAAGTGAACTTCACCCAATGAACATCGAAACAGCAGGAGAGGGGGAGACATATGCGGCCATTGGCCTGCGGCCTTTCATCGCCCCGTGGTCTTCTTGCTCTACTCAGCCGCCTTTTGCTAGCTTGTCCGTATTCCTCGGTGGCGGGTCGCCTGCCCACGAAAAGAAAACCACGCGGGCGACCGGCACCTTGCCATGAGAATTCTGTATATCGACATCGACGCGCTGCGCCCGGACCATCTCGGCTGCTACGGTTACCACCGGCAGACGAGCCCCGTGGTCGATCAGATCGCGCGGGAAGGGGTGCGCTTCAACAATGTCTACGTGTCCGATGCACCGTGCCTGCCGAGCCGCACAGCGCTGTTTTCGGGCCGGTATGGGATTCATACCGGAGTTGTCGACCATGAAGGCGTAGCGGCGGACTATCACCACGAAGGGCCCTCCCGCCCGTTCCGTTCGACGATGAGCGATACATGCTGGATGCAGTGTTTGAAGAACCTGGGCTACCACACGGTTGCGATGAGTCCGTTTGCTGAACGGCACTCGGCGTGGTGGTATTGCGCGGGGTTTTCCGAGATCCACAACACCGGCAAGCGCGGCGCGGAGATCGCCGATGATGTCGAACCGGCCGTCCTGGGATGGCTCGACCGGAATGCCGGACGCGACAACTGGTTCATGCATCTGAACATTTGGGATGCGCACAACCCGTACCGGACGCCGCTGGAGTTCGGGAATCCGTTCCAGGGCGACCCGATTCCGGAGTGGTATACCGAAGAGGTGCGCCGCCGCCATTGGGAGGGCGTCGGCCCGGAATCGGCGCAGGATGCAGCGGAGTTCCAGGAGTTGTGCCGGGCGGGCTGGGAGAAGCATCATTGGCGGAAATTTCCGCGGCAGCCCCTCGGAATGGATTCGATGGAGCAGGTGCGGCGGATGTTCGACGGCTACGACATCGGAGTCCGATATGCGGATATCCTTGTCGGAAAAGTCGTGGATTGTTTGAAAAACAAGGGCATTTATGACGACACCGCGCTCATCATTTCTTCCGATCACGGAGAGGATTTGGGCGAGCTGAACGTTTATGCCTGCCACCACACTGCCGACGAAGCAGTCTGCCGCATTCCGCTGATCGTGAAATGGCCGGGCGTGACGGAGAAGCTGGCGGGGCACGCTCTTGATGCCTTGCATTGCCACGTTGATCTGGCGGCTACGGTGTTGGGGCTGGCGGGCGGGATGGTCCCCGGCCAGTGGGACGGGCAGAGTTTTTCCGAAGCCCTTCTGCGGGGAGCGGACGAAGGCCGCCCATATGTCGTTTCCTCACAGATGAGCGGCGCGTGCCAGCGAACCGTCCGGTTTGACGAATACCTCGCCATCCGCACCTATCACGACGGCTACCATTGCTACCCGGAGTGGATGCTGTTTGACGTCGTCCGCGACCGGCGCATGCAGCGGGATCTGGCTTCCGAGCGGCCAGCTGTGGTCGCCCGGGCCGCCGGACTGCTCGAGGGCTGGCAGGCCGAAGCCATGCGCTCGGCAACCCATCCCGCGGATCCCTTGCAGACGGTACTTGCCGCGGGAGGAGGATCGCACTGCAAAGGATTTATTGCCCAATATTTGAAACGTCTGCGGGAAACCGGACGCGCCGGTTGGGCTGCGCGGCTCGAAGAAAAATTTCCCATGGATGCTGCGCGGGATCAGCAGGCGCAGGTGCCGATTGTATCCTAACGAATTCCTCGCCTCTCACGCTCGGGAATTATTATTGCCAACGAATACGAACCCAGCCACCCAGCCGATCCGCTTCGTTCTATTTTCGCAGTTGGATGTTTTTTTGGACTGGCAACCGCGAGGAATGCTTGTCCCGGGGAATGCCATAATTTCGCAGGCTCTCGATTCGATGGAGAAGCACGAGGAATTCACGCTCCTGATCGGGACGGCGAATTTTCTCGAGTAACACGTTTCCTGCTATACTTCCGAGAAGCCCCGCATCTGCAAACATGCGGCTTCCGGCCGGCTCGAGCTGCCTCCGCTCTGGAGCGGAGTTTACCAGAATTTGCCTGGCGGCGAAACCCTTGCCCGTAATGCGCTGCTCGCCAGGCGCCGTGTCCGGGAGCGTTTTGGCTGAGACCCGAAGACGCCCCATTTCGGCGAGCTTCCGGGATTCACTCCGCAATACCGCAGATCGCCGTGCTCTCCGGAATCAAGCAGGTCCTGATGTTGCGCGGTGGTCCGGGGAGACGCCGCTCTTTTTGTAGGGAAGGCTCGACCAGCGAAAACCTCGTCTTCAACGTCCGTCGTTGGAACCGGGATCGTCGCCACAAATTGCAGTTCTCCACGTTCGAGCGCTATTTCAGCGAGGGGTTAGCGATTCCCGACCTGCCGGTGCTGATGGGCGAATACCCGTCGTCGTGGCCAAATGTCGAGAGTTCCTGGCCGGAGATCCGGCCGGAAAATCCGCCCTCGCGACGAGCATCCTCGAAGAAACCTGCGTCCCGTTCTCGCCCTGCTGACCTTGAATATAGAAAAATTACTGTTCGAGCCAACGAGCGAGGAAATCAGTAGGTCTGCCGCAAATGAGTCACCGAGAGGGCCGCTGAGAGCTGCCCGGGAGAAATAGGAGCTTCGGGTTTGAAAATCAAATCCACCGGCCGCCCGGGGAGGAGGGCGATGCTGTTGTCATCGAACTCGCCGCCGATTTCCGCGGCATTGACCCAGACCCAGAGAGCCGGGTGGCTGGACTCGAGGTGGACGCCAAGGTCTCCGCCGGGCAGCCCGGTTACATTGGCCGACACAGACGCCCCGGCGAGCTCGCAGGTTTTGTAGCGAGCGAAGAAGTGCTGGTTGCGGTGCCTTTCCGTGACCGCCCCGACTTTCGCGGCGAGTTCCAGGTTCAGAAAACGCCGGGAGCGGTCTCCCGCTGCGGGGCAGAAGCGGTCGATCGGGAATGTCCCGAGATGGTGAGCGCTGCCGGCTTCGAGGGTGGCTGCCAGCGGGATTGTCTCGACGAGCGTTCCATCGAACGTCCATGCCTCGACGGCGACGGTGGCATCGGCGGGCTCCATGTGGTCGTTGACCGCCCACAGTTCGACCTCTTCGGACTTCGCGGTCTCCTGGATGGCGACAACCGCGACCGGGGCGTAGAACCGTCTGGCGTGGTAGTGGAGCTGCTTCCACTTTCCGCCGTGCTCAATGCTCGACCAGGAAGCCACAGGCCAGGTGTCGTTGAGTTGCCAGATGATGGATCCCATACAGCGCGGGCGGTGTCGCCGCCAGCTCTCGATCGCGGTCTTGATGGCGAGCGCCTGCTGTAGTTGCGAGAGCCAGAGCGTGTGTTCGACGCCCGCCGGCATCCGGAAATACCGGGTCATCGTTTCGAGGATCCGGCTGTTGCCGCCGATGTTCTTTTGGTGGTGCTCGAACAGCGGGGCTGTCGGGTTGATTTGATCCTCCGGGCAGAACCGCCGGGCGACCTCCGGCGAACTGAATGACTGGAAGCCGAACTCCGAGCAGAACCGAGGGCGGATCGTGTGGTAGGATTCGAAGTCCTGCGACTTGTGCCAGACATCCCAGAAATGCATGTCGCCTTCCTTGTCGCCCGTCCACTCGCCATACGAGCCGGGCTTGAGCAGCGGGGACGACGGCCAGAATGTCCGGCCCGGATCGAGTTCCTCGACGGCGTCACCGAGCGTCCGCGAGAGGCGGTCGTAGTTGATCACGGAGAGCGCGGATTCCCGGGTCGCCTCCGGGAACGAGAAGCACTCGTTGTCGCCGCACCAGAGGGCGAGGCAGGCGTGGTCGCGCAGCCGCTTGATCTGGTGCTCCACCTCGGCCCGGACCTCGGCCAGAAATTCATTGTCGCCGGGGTAGAGCGCGCAGGCAAACATGAAGTCGTGCCAGAGCAGGAGGCCCCGCCGGTCGCACTCGTCATAGAAAAAATCGCTTTCAAACTGTCCGCCGCCCCACAGCCGGACCATGTTCATGTGGGCTGCCTGGGCGGAAGCGAGAAGATTTCCGATGCGTTCCGGAGTCTGCCTGGCGCTGAGCGCGTCAGCGGGTATCCAGTTCGTGCCCTTGACGAAGATGTCGGTTCCGTTGACCCGGAACATCATCGATGTGCCCCATTCGTCCGGCTGCCGAACGAGCTCCACGGTGCGCAGGCCGATCTTTCTGCGAAGCGTTCCATCGCCGAGTCGGATCTCGAGGTCGTGCAGAAATGGTTCGCCCATTCCGTTCGGCCACCAGAGCCGCGGGTTCTCGATGACGAGGCTCGCGCTGACCCGGTTGATGCCTTCTGACAACTCGACCTGTTGCCGGGTCGTCGCCGCGCCGAGCGTTGCCGCAAGCTCTACCCGGCCTGCAACAGGAGCGAAGGCCTCGACCGTGACGGTCACGGAACAGCGTCCGTCCTCGTGCCGCTGGTCGCACCACGCGTAATCGATGCGCGCGTCGTCCGTGCCGATCAGGCGGACAACACCGGGAAATCCGATTTGCATCAGGCAGATTCCCCAATCCCATCCGACGTGGCATTGCGGTTTGCGGATGAGGTTGTAGTGGGGCTTGGCCTGGCCGATGCCATCCTCATGGTAATCGCAGCGGATGGGGTGAGCGAGCGCCTTGCCCCGCTCGAGGGCGATCTTCTCGGAGCTCCGGAACACGGCTGTGATCGTGTTGCGTCCAGCGCGCAGCAAGGGTTTCACATCAAACTGATACCGGCGGAAGCGGTTCGCGGTTGACCCCGCAGGCGAGCCGTTGATCAGGATCTCGCAAAACGTGTCGGGATGCTCGACTTCAAGGATCACCGAGCGCCGGTTGAGAAGTTCGTCGCCGGCTTCGAAGTCGCGCTCGTAAACCCACTCGCGTTCGCCGACCCACTGGACCCGCTTTTCGTTGTCGCCCCAATACGGGTCGGGGATCCGTCCGGCCGCCAGCAGGGCGCTGTGGACGTCGCCCGGCACCTCGACGGGAATCGTGTCCGCAACCTCGGATTCGCGCAGCGTCCATGTGCCGGCGAGGGAGAGTTCTGTTTTCATGTATCGGATTCTATAGCGCTGGGGATCCGCTGTTCGACATCGCTTTTCGCAAGCGGGCAGGGGCCAGCACTTTTGGTCCAACTGCGCTTACTTCTCGCTCGGAACCGCCTTGAATGCGGCAAGCCGATCCGCCGGAAGAGCAACCTCCACTTCGCGCACAAATGTGTCGCGCAGAGCCTTACTGAGTTCGTCTGCGACCTTTTTTTTATCCTCTTTTGTGAACGCGGCATCAAACTGCGGCTTGAAGTCTGCGGAGACCGTTTTTGTGACGGACTTGGTGATGTCATTCACCGTAAGGATGAATTCGCGCTGGCTCTGGGTCAGAACGTCATTGCATTTTTGGTCATAGTTCTTGTCCGCCGCATGGATTTCCCGCTGCTCATCCAACGAGAGTTGCTGGCCCGAGCCCCGGATCCGCTGGATCTCCTGCACCCGGCTCTTCCAAGCGGCTTGCAGGGTGGTGGTTTGCTCCGGCGTGAGCAGCAGCGCGGCCTGGCAGGCTTGCATGCAATAGCTGGCAAGGCCGGTTCTGAATGTCACCGCTTCCCCGCAGAAGGCCTGGGGCATGCCCGGAAGCAACCAGCAAAAAGTGATGACCAAATTTATCCTCAGGTAAGCCAGAAGGTATCGGGGGGCGCTCATTGGTTATTAATGAAATAATTCGTATCCGGATTTTTGCGTCTTGATGCAGGTGAGTAAACGACTACTTTGAAGAAGTAAAGTTTAATGCTTGGCGAATATTAAAAATGCGAAAAACTCAGAGGGATGCGCATGTAAAAGTCGGCAGCACCGCCGTGCTTGCGGTCTGCCTGGCGGCAGCGTGTATCGCGGACGCGGCGGATTTCAACAGATACGCGTTCACACTTGAGGTGAAGAGCGGAAAGGAAGTGGGTTGCTACGGGACTGGCTGCCTCCTCAGGCAAGGAAACGACATTTACTACATCACGGCCCATCACATTTTCGGGAATGCGTCGGAGAAGGAGCTCAACGACCTTCCGCAGCACGCGACGGTCGTCAATGAGGCCGACAAAAACGTGCGGGTCAAGGCGGAGGCTTTCATCCCGGTGCCGGGCGCGCGCGATCTCACGAATACCGATCTTCTCATTCTCAAAGTCAGGACCACCTCGCAAGTATCCGACCGCACGCTGAAGCTCGCTGCGGCACCGCTGCAACCGGGGGAAACCGCCTACCTCGCCGCGCGCCTTCCCGGCAAGCAGCTGGCGACCTACCCGCTGCAAGTTCTCAGTTCCAACGAGGAGGAGACGCAATACGTGAAGATTCCTGACATTGAAAAATACACCGGTGCCAGCGGGGGTCCCATACTGAATGCCGCGGGCGAATTGGCCGGCACATATCTGGGTCGAAAGATCGGAAAAAACAATTAAATCGCGGCGATCTTCGGCACGCCGGTCCAGTCGCTCGCGTCCGTCTTTGCGGGCACAACGAAAACAACTTCACCTCCCGGAAAGCTGGCTCCTGTTGCCACGCCAAAGCCTCCGTTGCCCGGGCTTCCCGCCGCAACGCCTGCGGTGGCAGAAGCGGCAAACGCAGCACCGCCAGCCGCACCAACACCGCCGGTCGATCTCAAGACATTGACAGCGATCCCCGCCGGATGGCCGAAGACCGTTCACCTGAATACCGCGATGGACTTCCCCGTTGTTGTCGGAGGAAAATCCGTCGGATCGGTCCGCCTGCCCGCAGGTACGGAAGCGAAGCTCACCGCTATCAAGAACGGGATGCTCGCGCTGGAATATCAGGGCAGCAGTGTTTGGCGCAGCGCCGATGAGACTGACCTGTTGGAAAAACTCCAAGGCGGCAACCGGCCCTAGCGCGAGCTGATAGCGTGCCGTGGTTAATCGTGGATCGGGTAATTCCCCTCCTTGCGCCAGATATCGAGCATCAGCTCGTAGCGTGCGAGGGGCATGCCGGTGTAAATGCAGTTGCTGGTCGAGAAAATGTATCCGCCGCCCGGCATCCCGTGGCGCAGGGCGTAGCGCACGGATTCCGCCACCTGCTCGTCTGTCCCGGTGTCCAGGAGGCTGCAGTTCACATTCCCGATGAGGCAAACTTCCTTGCCGCAAAGGCGCTTCACTTCGGCGATGTCCACCCCGCCTTGCGGGTCGAGCGAGTGCAGCGCGTGCGGGCCCGCTTGGACGAGCTGGTCGAGGATCGGCATGATGTTGCCGTCCGTGTGTTTGATCGTGTAGAAGCCCATGTCGCGATAGGCCTTGATCATCCTCGCGAGATACGGGGTGACAAATTCTCCGAACAGCGCCGGGCTGAGGAAGGGGCCGGAGTTGAAGCAGTAGTCGGACCAAAAAATAAAGCCGTCCACGGTGCCATGCTTCTCGAGCCGCCCGGCGCGGTCGAGCGCCCAGCTCAGGCCTTTTTCCGCTTCCTCCTTCAACGACTCCGGCTCATCCGCGAGGCGGTAGGAAAACTCCTCGATGTGCGAGCCGTCCGGCACGCTGAAGGTCGGGTCTCCACCGACGATCAAAAAATACCGGTCTCCGGATTTTTCACGCAGGATGCCGGCCAGCCGGGCGATCTCTTCGATATCGCCGGGATTTGCCTGCAGAACAATCGCGCTGTGCTCGAACCGCTCGGCTGTCGCGATGAGCAGGTCCGCGATGTCTCGCCGGTGCAGTTCGCGCTCCTTCTCCTCCATCTGCATCCACTGCGCGTAGTTCCGTTGGGAGGGGTGGACTTTTCCGAAGGCTTCCATGGTCGGAAAGAAGACCATCTCGAAATGGGGCACCCGCCCGGTGAGCGGCTTACGCTCCAGCGCGGCCGTAAAACGCTGGCGAGGTGTCAGGGATGTTTCGGTTGTCGTGTTCATGCGAATGCACACTGGATCATTATCACTTTCGGATTTTCCTTGAATTGTTCAAATTCAGAGGGCAGATAAGTGAATCTCTGCTTTGAAGAAGTAAAGTATTTTTCCGCGAAAAATGTAATCCAAAGATGACTCTTAAAAGATGAAAAACGCTAAATTTGATGTTGTGGTGATCGGGGGTGGACCCGGTGGGATTGGGGCGGCGGTCGGGGCGGCGCGAGCCGGCGCCAAGACCGTCTTGGTTGAGAAGCATCCGATCGTGGGAGGGATGGGAACAGCCGCGCTGGTGAATAATTTTTGCCCTGCGCATTTTTGCAAGGAGCGTCCGATTATCGGAGGGGTTTTTGGAGAGCTGCGAAGCCGCCTCATCAAGAGGAAAGCGATCTACACCTACGATACAATCCACGACATCAAAGTTTGGATCGAACCGTATAATCCGGAGGTCTTCGTCGAGGAGGCGATGGCGATGTGCGCGGAGGCCGGGGTGGTGGTGCTGACCGGACGGAGCCTGGAGCAAGCCGGGGTCGGAGCGGAGATCCACTCGGTCCGCCTGGATGACGGGAGCGTGCTGGAATCCGGGGCGGTGGTCGATGCCACGGGCGACGCGCTTGTAGCCACATGGGCCGGGGTTCCGTTCACGTTCGGCCGCGAGAGCGACCAAGCGGTGATGCCGCTGACGTATTGCTACATGATGGGCGGGATCGATCTCGAAAAGGCCGCGCGCGAGACGCCGGAGTTTATTTTTCATGATGCCAACGCAGGGGAGAAATTTTTCTTTCTCTCCGGATGGTATCCTGCAGTGGATGCCAAGATTGCTGAGGCGAGGAAGCTCGGGGAGCTGAGCATCGAGCGCGACCACATCTCGGGGATCTTTGGGACTCCGAACAAGCCCGGCCATGCGACCATCAATTTCGGGAGGGTGATGATTTCGGATCCGACCGATCCCGTGGAAATGGCCGAGGCGGACAAAGCCGGCCGCCGGCAGGTCGAAGAGGGCTTGCGGTTTTTCAGGAAATACCTGCCGGGGTTTGAAAAGGTGGAGTTGAAGCAGCTCGCGCTCCAGATCGGCGTCCGCGAATCGCGCCAGATCCGCGGGCTCCACACGCTTACCGGGGAAGAGGTTCTCGCGGGAACTCAGTTCCCGGATGTGATCGCGCAGTGCTCGTATCCGGTGGACATCCACGAACCGGGGAGCGACAAGACGACGATCCGCGACATCGGTGGCGACGGCCATTACGACATCCCCTGGAGGTGCTTGATCCCGGTGTCCGGCCCCGGCAATTTGGTGGTGGGCGGACGGTGCATCTCAGCGACCCATGAGGCGATGAGCTCGTTCCGCGTGTCCCCGTCCGTGATCGCAATCGGGGAGGCAGCGGGCGTGACGGCCGCGCTGGCGGCCCGACGCGGGGTCGCTGCAAAAGACGTTTCCTCCGGCGACGTGCAGCAACAGCTCCTCGCGACCGGCGGGATTCTCGATTAATGAAAACCGTCCATCTCGTTTTCAACGCGCATCTCGACCCGATCTGGCTCTGGCCCTGGGAGGCGGGGCTCGATGAAGTCCTTAATACCTGTGAGACGGTCTGCGGGCTTCTGGAGCGTCATCCGGATGTGGTTTTCACGCGCGGGGAAGCCTGGGTTTACGAGCAGATCCGGCTCATCAATCCCGGGCTTTTCCGGAGGATCAAGCGCCTGATCAAGCGCGGCCAGTGGGAGCCGATCGGCGGCTGGTTTGTCCAGCCGGACTGCAATCTTCCATCCGGCTTCGGCTTGGATAAGCAGGTCGAGATCGGGAAGGAATGGTTCCTTCGCCACCTAGGCGAATTCCCGAAGACCGCCTACAACGTCGATTCGTTCGGCCACTGTTCCTATCTGCCGGAGCTGATGTCGAAGTTCGGGCAGACGCACTACGTGATGATGCGACCGATGGAACACGAGCTGGAGCTTCCGGCCCGCCTCTTCCGCTGGAGGGGGCACGCGGGCGGTCCCGAGGTCACGGTGTTCCGGATCGCGGGCTCGTATTGCACCCAGACCGGAATCACGTTGCCGCACGTCGAGGACAGCCTGAGCCGCCTGCCCGAGGGCGTGGAGCACACGATGTGCTTCGTCGGGGTGGGGGACCATGGAGGCGGACCATCCGAGGAGATGATCGCATGGTGCCGCGAGCACCGGGACGCGATCCCCGGCGCGCGGCTGGAATTTTCTTCGCCGAAGCGGTTTTTCAAGGCCGTGGCGAAAAACCGGCTGCCCTTGGTCACCGGAGAGCTGCAAATGCACGCGGTAGGATGCTACAGCGTTCATCGTCCCGTGAAGCTCGCGGTGCGCAAAGCGGAGCATTTGCTGGCGCGTGCGGAAACGGCGTTGGCAGGCGATGCGGATCTTGAGCGGAGGTTTTCCGCCGGAATGAAAAAGGCCTGGGAACACGTCTGCTTCAACCATTTTCACGACACGCTTGGAGGCACCTGCCTCCCGAGCGCGTATGCCCAGGTCGATGCTCAGCTCGGATACAGCCGCGCGGTGGCGGACGAGGTCCTGCAATACGCTCTGCGCCGGCATGTGGTGTCGCTTCCCCCGGACCGGAGGCAACGGCTGGTCATCGGGAATTACCTGGACAAGCCGTTTGAAGGCTGGCTCGAGCACGAGCCGTGGCTCGAATGGACGGAGTGGCAGCCTGACTGGTGCCTGATCGACGAAAAGGGCCGCGAAGTCCCGCACCAGCTCATCGGGACGGAAGCTGTCTTCCCGCATAACGGCTCGCCGCGGTTGCTTTTCCCGCTCAGGGCTCCGGCGAGCGGGTTCCGCGTGCTCCGCATCGCCCGCCGCAAGAAGGCAGCCCCGGTTTTCAAAGATGCGCCGGATCTCGAAATCACAAAATCGGCTGGCGGCGGACTCCGCCTGCTGCGCGAGGGGACGGAATTTTCCGCGCCTGAGCTGCTCGCGATCAGCGATCCCTCGGACACCTGGTCCCACAACGTCCGTTCGTATGACGGTGGCGTGGAGGGCCGCGTGCGCTGGGGCAAGCCGGTCTGCCTGGACCGCGGCCCGCTTCTGCGCGCCTGGGAGGTGGATGGCCGGCTCGGGACCAGCGCGCTCCATTGCGAGTGGCGGGCTTATGCCGGGGAGAAGTTTTTGGAATTGCGCCTGTGCGCGGACTGGCGGGGGTTCCGGAGTTTGCTGCGCCTGAGCTGGAGCCCCGGCGGAACGATCTCGAACCACCTCGACGGCGTGGCGGGCGGGAGGATCCTCCGCCCGTCCAACTCGTGGGAATACCCGGTCCACGACTGGACGCTCCTGAATCTCGCGGGCGGCTCGAAGGCCGGGGTCGTGATGCCCGACACCACGTCGATGAGCGTCTCGGCCGGGGAGCTGAGGCTCACCCTCCTGCGCTCGCCGTACATGGCCGACCACGACCACGACCTCCCGAAAAAATTCACCGGCCGCCAGCGCGTGAGCGACCGGGGCGAGCACGAGTTCGTCTTCCGTTTCTTCCCGTCCGCGACCCCGTCACTGCTGGAAAATCAAGCGATGCTCCTGCACCGGCCGCCGCTCGTGGCCGAGCTGACCCGCGGGATGCCCTGGCGCGGGCACGCCCGCCAAATCGAACGATCCGTTTAGCGTTCTCCCTTACCCGACTCCATCATGCATCCTCATCAAGCAGTTCACCGAAGGCTTTCCGCTCAACGGGACGCAGATCTCATTTTTCACCGCGCTCATCTCCATCGCGGTTTACGTGGTGGTTTCTCTACTCACCTGCAAGCAGGATTTTAACATGGACCGCATGCTGCACCGCGGGGACTACGCATCGATCACGGCCGAGCTTGGCGACGCTCCGCTCGTTCCCCGGAGGCGCGTCTGGCTGGGCAAACTCATCGGGCTCGACGAAAACTTCACGCTCGGCGACAAGTGGATTGCCAGCACGCTCTTCGGCTGGAGCTGCCTCTGGGCTGTGGTGTTCCTCGTCGGCACCGCGTGGAACCTCGTGTCTCCGTGGCCGCTCGTGGTCTGGGAGCATTTTTGGCACGTGGTCGCGATCGGTTTGCCCATTCTCCTCGCCGTCGTGACGGGTATCTGGTTCACGTGGGGCGGAGTCAAGGACACGCGCGACCTCTTCCGGCGGCTGGGCAGACAAAAAATCAACCCCCTCGACGACGGCACGGTCGTTGGCCACCAAAACCTCGACGAGCAGGCGCTGATCGCGCAGGTGGACGCCCGTGACGGCCAGGAGAGGTAGGCGTTCTATCAACCAAAATCACCAACTCACTCCCATGACAACCCGCATGTTCCGTCTGGTCCCCCGCCTCCTCGGCGGTTCCGCACTCCTCCTGATCGCGCTTACGGCCGGTGCCCAGACCCCCGCCGCCAAGCCTCCCGAGCGGCTGGTTTCATTGAAGCTCGATGATTCGGCCCGGATCACAAATGCCCCTTCCCTGAAAGTCGAGCAGATGGAAAACGGGGGGATCAAAATCAGCGGGACCAATGCCGAAGAGCTCACCGGCGACCCGGGGTTCGACTTCACCAAGACGTTCACCGAACCTGTCCCGGCCTCCGCGATTCGGCTGGAGATCAACGGCCTCGAGCGGCCCATGCTTGTCAAGGTCACCAACGAAGCGGGAAAATCCGGGCACCGGCACATGCGCCTGGACAGGGATGACCAGCTTGAGCTCGACACCATCCACTACAACGGATCGCCCGAAGAGGACATCTTTTCCGGAAGGTTGAAGGTGCTCGGCATATTCATCCCGATCCCGACAGCTTCCGGCGATTTCTCCGTGGAGATCAACAAGATCGAGATTGTCCCATAACCGCGGTGCCGGGCCTGAATGTGATTTTTTTAATCTCCAAATATGAATAATAAACACCACGAGTTCCCGGTCATGCGGGGCGTCAATTTTGGATTCAATGCCCCCAACGGATACTTCTCCTCGCCGGAAGCGAAAACCGAGGTGGACCGGATGGCGGAGCTGAACGCCGGTGTCGTCTGTGTGATCCCCACCGTTTACTCCGACGCGTTCGGCTGCACGCGGCAATACCGGGACTTCGCCGGCACGCCGGACGACGCGGAACTGCGCGGGATTATCGATTACATCCACGGCAAAGGGATGCAGGTCATGCTCCGGCCGATGCTCGAGATGCACGACGGGAATTTCCGCATGTCTGTCTGGTTCCCCGAGGACGGGGAGCGGATTCCGGGGCGGTTTTCCACGTGCTGGGCGGACTGGTTTGCCGGCATGCGTGCCCGGACGGTCCACTACTGCAGGATCGCCACGGAAACAGGATGCGAGTTCTACGGCCTGGATAGCGAGCTCTGCCGCACGGTCGATCAGCATGACCACTGGAAGCGGGTGATCGCCGAAGCCCGGAAACATTACGCGGGCCCGATCGATTCCTGCCACACCCAGCTCCTCAATTTTTCGCAGCAACTGGACAACCCCTGCCATTGGTGGCGCGATTTGGACAGCCTGAGCTGCAGCGCATATTTTCAGGTCGCGGATGGCCCTGGTGCGAGCGTAGGGCAAATGATCGAACGCCTGCAACCCCATGTCGAACTGTATCGCGAGGCCGCCCGCAAACTCGGGAAACCCCTCTACTTCGGCGAGTGCGGCTGCACTTCCACAGCGGGCGCGGCCGTCGCCCCCTCGGGCCACAACATGCCGGGCGGCTACGACGGACAGGTCCAGAAAAACTACCTCGAGGCCATCATCAAGGCTTTCGAGCCTGAACCCTGGTGGCACGGTCTCCTCCTCTGGAAATGGGACGAGCAGACACCCCGCCCCTACCACAATGACGACCCGAATGGCAACAAGGGCTTCACCGTTTGGGGCAAACCCGCAGCCGCCTTGCTCAAAGACTGGTTCTCAAAGGGGAAAAATTGAGAGTGGGTCTGCAATTCCCGCGAATTGAAGGGGCGTGCCGGATTGCCGGCGCAATGGATGCTGACGCATTAGCCCAAAAACGTCTTTTCCCGTAGCGGAACGGGGAACCCGTCTCGCAAGAGCGGTTTCCGGGATTAGGCGCTTCGCTCTGCTTCTGGCGGCCTGTCGCGAAGTCTCGGCTGTCCTCGCCGATCTATTCACAGCGGAAAACGACAAGGCGCTTTCCCTATAGCGGCACTCGTCCTTTTGCGCGGGTGGAGGATCTGGCATTTTTCCTCTAGATGTTGACATTTCCAGGCAGTTAATTACGTATTAAGAACTCCTTTGCAGTAGTTGTCCTCCCCATGTCTGCCAATCCAAATTACCGGTCATCCAGCGCGTTCAGCTTGGTCGAGCTCTTGGTTGTGATCGGGATTATTGCGATCCTTTCGGCTGCGCTTGGTCCTGCGATCAGCAGCCTGAGCTCAGCGGGAAGCGTGAATAAGGCGGTGGCGGATCTCGAGCGGACGCTTGATCTGGCGCGTCTCTACGCCCTGACGCACCAGACATTCGTGCGCGTGGCGATCGCGGATGTGCCGGGGGCGACCGAAGCCTCGACCATCGTGCTGGTCATCGCGCCATCCGATGGCACGCTCGATGCGGAGTCGAAGGCGGACATGGAAGATCCCGTGAAGTGGCCGGCGCTGAACCGTCCGCTTATCCTGAAAAATTTCCAGATCAACGATGCGCTGAATGCCACGGATCCCGGCACTTCCACGGATGCCCTGCCCTCGGCGAGCGACGTGGCCTCGTTCTCGCGCAAGGTCCCGGGGGTTACTGCTTCGGACTTCGCCGCCTGCATCCAATTCAACCCGAGCGGCCAGGCGTCTGTGAACAAGGGGGTTCCGGCGAGGTATGTAAAGATCGGGGTGGACAAACGGGATGCCCAGGCCGGCAAGAACCCGTTTATCATCAGAATGGTCGGCAGCACCGGCGCGATCCGCGTTCTGAGAAAAGAAGATGGAGTAAAATAAACCCACAGAAACGTTAAAAAACGAGCGCGCCGAATGTGCAAAATCCCATAGATCAAGCCGCCGGTCCGGGTTATGATCGCCGAATGACCGCGGCCAGAAAGGCGACGGTCCAGCAGCCAGCCAACTATGCCACAATCTCTCTCCACCCATCCGGTTTTCAGCGCGAAGAATCGCGAGCCTTTTCAAGGCGGAGCCGCCGGTTCCATGAGCCCTGTCATGCCGCTTACAGCGAACGGGATGCCCGGGCTTGGCAAATTCCGGCTATACAGCTATTCGCGTGCGGCCCTGTTCCTTCTTCCGCTCTTGGCGGCGGGCACTTTGGCCGCCCAGCAGCCCGCAAAAATGAATGAAGGCGAGACCGTCCGGGACGCCGCGGTGCCTCAGAACCGTGCGATGGACAAGATCGAGGATGTGCCGGGGCTGCCGCGCGTCCTCCTCATCGGCGACTCGATCTCGATCGCCTACACCGTGCCGGTGCGCAAACTTCTCGAAGGAAAAGCCAACGTCCACCGCCCGCCGGTCAATTGCCAGAGCTCCACAACCGGGCTCGCCGGCACCAAGGGGCCGCACTCCTGGCAGGGCGACCAAAAATGGGATGTCATCCATTTCAATTTCGGCATCTGGGACTCGAAAATCGTCCCATCGACCGGACAGCCTGCGGTCAGCCAGGAGGATTACGTGAAGAACCTCCTCGAGATCGCGAAACGTTTCCAGGCGACCGGGGCCAAGGTCATCTTCGCCACCGCTACCCCGATCCCCGAATGCCTGACCTCCCAGCCCACCGCCCCGGGCGCACTCGATCCCAAGGCCAGGTTCTTTGTCCCGCTCCCGGACCGGAACGCGGCTGCCGTCGAAGCCCTGAAAAAGGCGGGCGTCGCCATCGACGACCTCCACGCCGCCATTTACCCGGACCGCGAAAAATTCTGGAACCCGAAAGATCTCCATTTCTCCCCCCAAGGATCGGACCTCCTCGCCAAAGCCGTCGCCGCAAGCATCGAAGCCCAGCTACCGCCCGCCTCCCCAAAAGGAGCCGGGTCGCCACCGGCCCGATAGACGAAAAATGTCCTCTTTGCGGACCAGAGTGCCGCCAACGAGACCCCTCGAGATTTTTCCTGACGAAAGCCATGTCCCGCTACCAACCCGACCCCAAACGCTACGACCGGCCGTCGTTCTATTCCCGCTGCGGGCAGTCCGGCCTGCGCCTTCCGCGCATCTCCCTCGGTCTTTGGCACAACTTCGGGGGTGTCGATCCTCTGGAAAATCAGCGCGCATTGCTCCGCCGCGCCTTCGATCTGGGCATCACCCACTTTGATCTCGCCAACACCTACGGCCCTCCCGGCGGCTCCGCGGAGGAAAACTTTGGCCGCCTCCTTCGACAGGACTTCGCCGCCTACCGCGACGAGCTGATCATCTCCACGAAGGCCGGATGGCCCATGTGGCCCGGCCCCTATGGAGAGCGCTGCTCGCGCAAGTCCATGCTAGCCTCGCTGGACCAGTCGCTCCGCCGCCTCGGCATGGATTACGTGGACATCTATTACGTCCATCGTTTTGACGACCAGACGCCGCTCGAAGAAACCATGGCCGCCATGGACCAGGTCGTGCGCCAGGGCAAGGCCCTCTACGCCGGCATCTCCGGGTATCAGCCCGCCCCCACGGCCGAGGCGGCCCGGATCCTCCGCCAGCTCGGCACCCGCCTGCTGATCCACCAGCCCTGCTACCACATGTTCGACCGCGGCATTGAAAACGGCCTGCTCGACACCCTCGAACACGAGGGCCTCGGCTGCATCGTTTTTTGCCCGCTCGCCCAAGGCCTCCTCACCAGCAAATACCTGGACGACATTCCCGTCGACTCCCGCGCCGCCAAACCCACCGGCAACCTCAAGGCCGAACGTGTCACTCCCGAAACCCGCGCCATCCTTCGCGACCTTAACGCCATCGCCAAGGCCCGTGGACAATCCCTCGCGCAGATGGCTCTCCTCTGGACGCTTCGCGATCCCCGCATCACCTCCGCACTCATCGGCGCCAGCCGCGTCTCCCAATTGGAGGAAAACCTCCCCGCCCTTGACGCCTCCCCGCTGTCCCCTGCCGAACTCGCGCAAATCGAAACCATTCTCGCCCGCCCCGGCCAACCCTCGATCTGGTAAAACTCCGCGTTGCCTTATGCAGGGAGGCTTACTCCGGCGCATCCAAATGGCAAGAAATGGCGGCTTACAGCGAGTTGCAAGGCTCCGGTGTTGCTGACGCGTTAGCCCCTACCCCCTTTGGAGTCTTTCCCGACGCACGATATTTTATCTTACCTCGCATCTTTTCTCGTTGACAAAGAGAACCTATGAGCAATGCTCCTTTAAAGTGGAAATTTCCACTGTCCTCCCTATTCACCCCTCGAGTGCATGAAAACTTCCCCTGCAAAACGCGCCCTCCTCGCCTTGCTCTCCGCAGCCGCCTTGCTCGCTTCACCGACTGCGAAGGCGGCGACAAAGCTTTGGAATAACGCCGGCAATTCCAGTTGGAACACGACAACTTGGTCGCCTGCCGGCTTGCCCACCTCCACAGATGATGTGGTGCTAGACAACAGCCTCGTTGCCATTCCCCTCACGATCGGTCTTGATGCGGCACAGTCAGCCAACAGCCTTCAGTTTGGGTCTTCCACAGGAACCGCGCTAGGTGCGTTCACCTTGCAGGCGAACTCGACAGCCGTCACAAATGCCAGAACTCTCACCCTGACCACCGGCAACATCACCATGGACTCGTCGGTGACTGGAACGGTCACGATTGGGGGCAACGCGGCTACCAACGGCCAGTTGACCTTGGCCAGCAGTGCGGCGGGGTTTCAGGTCGTCAACAGCAACACGACGCAGATGCTGGACATCGCAGCTGTAATCTCCGGGTCAACAAAAACTCTTTCCCTCAACTCTGCCGGTGGAACCATTCGCTTGAGCGGCACCGCAGCCAACACCTTGACCGGTGCTGTTTCCATTGGGGACACCACATCCGGCACATTGGTTCAACTTAATAAGGTAGGAGCTCTTAGCTCATCTTCGGGAACCACCATCAGCAGTGGCTCGGCAGTGGATATGAATGGCCTCGCTCTGACCTCCACCAAATTCACTTTGAACGGCAGCGGGATCAGCGGCGGAGGTGCGCTCTACAACAGCACTGGCGCAAGCACCAACGCGGGAGCCATCACCGTCGCAAGCGCATCCACAATCAAAAGCAACGGCACGTCCCTGACTTTGAGTGGTACCATCGGACTCGGTGCTAACACCCTTACCATTGACGGCACGGGCAGCACCACGCTTGGCACCGGAATCATAAGTGGCACCGGGGGCTCATTGCTCAAGGTCGGCTCGGGCATGCTCACGCTCTCCGGCGCCAACACCTTCACTGGTGGTCTAACGATTCAGTCCGGCACCGTGACGTTGGGCAATGCCACAGGCGCCGGTGCCGGCACCGTGACGTTGGGGGTCAGCGGCGATGCGACTAGCGGCACGCTCGATCTCAACGGCGGTTCGCGAACGATCATCGGGCTGGCCACAGCTGGGACGGCAGCCAACCAGATCATCGAGAACACCGCGGCGACAGCGGCGATCTTGAACTACACGGGGGCGACGACGTCCAACTTCGGCGGTGTTATCAAGGATGGTCCTGGGGGGAGCACCACCGGGGTTACAATCAACAATTCCAGTGCGAACCTCACCCTCTCGGGTTCGACCACCTACACGGGTCTGACCACTCTGACAACAGGCGCCCTCACCATCTCCGGGGCTGCCGAACTCACCGGTGGGGTTAGGCTTACTACTGGCACTGGCGTCAGCCTCACACTGCAAAAAGCCAGCGCCATCACGGCCGGCACAGTGAGTATCAGCGGTGGAGCATTGGTAGAGACAGCGGACAACGCCATCAGCGGATCGGCCAGCTTGCTGATACAATCGGGAGCCACGACAAATATTCTTTCGCGAGCCAACAATTACTCGGGCGACACGATACAGTATGGCGGTAACAATCCCGCCTCCTTTGTGACTGCTGGAAGCCTACAGGGATGGGGGCTCGATTTCGGGGTGGCCGGGGCACCGGTGAGCAACATCATCAACAACGGGGTCAGCCACGCCAATATCGCCACCGGTTCCAGACTGGTGCTCTATGGCGCGTTCTTTGTCGTGTCGGGCAAGGCCAGCACGGCCAACAGCCAGGAATTCAACGGGCTCTTGCTTCAAGCCGGAGCATCTCAAATCTACTCGGTTGCTGGCGCGGGCGGCAGCATGAGCGTTGCGCTCAATGCCATCACGCGCAACCAGGGAAGCTTGCTTGCATTTTCGGGCGCCGCCGGCTTGGCCGGAAACGACTCGACCACAACTGCGAATACGGCCGGGAGCATTCTTGGCGGATGGGCGACGGTTGGCAACAACTGGGCGGTGAGCGCCGGAGACGGCACGAATCCGGGAGCGGTCACCGCGCTGGCGAGCTATACGACCACAACCACCAACGGCAATACCTCGGCGAGCTACAACGGCACGCAGAACATCGACGTCACCAGCAACCCGACCCTTGACGGTGCCATCACCATCAACAGCTTGCGCTTCAACCAAGCGGCCTCCAACACAGTCACCTTGACAGGCGCAAACCTGATTAACTCGGGCGGCATCCTGATGGGCAGCACCGTGGCCGCCAACAACTCCACAGTCACGGGCGGGAGCATCACTTCGGCCAACACCAACAGCGACGGTAGCCATGACCTGATCCTCAACAACCTTACCACTTCAACCGGTTCCCTGATGATCGGTTCTAACATCACCGACAACGGAGGAAACAGCGTGGGCGTAACGACGCGAGGCCCGGTGACCCTCTCGGGGACGAACACCTTTACCGGCCAATTGACGATCGCGACGAGCACCCTGAAACTGGGTAGCTCGGGCGCATTGAACGGCCAGCCGGTTGTGGCCATGAGTCTCAATGGCGTCAGCGCTCCCATCCTCGATATGAATGGCTATAGCGCCACCATTTCCGGGATTTCGGATGTTCTCACCGGCATCCGTGCGGGAGGTGGGATCAACGGGGGGTTGTATTTCCTGAACAACGGTGGGAGCGCATCGACCCTGACCATCAACAATAGCGCGGACTACACCTTCAACGGCACCTTCAAGGATGGCACGGCAGCTTTGGCCCTGACCAAGTCCGGAACGGGAACGATGACGTTCACTGGCGCAATCACCAATAACAATGACGTTATGACGCCCACTTATACCGGCGCAACCACCATCAACGGCGGCAAACTTTATCTGACAAACAGCATCATGGGGTTAAGGGCGACGTCTTCGGTAACCGTGAATAACGGAGGCAGCATCGGCGCGACCTTCGGAGCCGTCGGTTCCGTCACTTTGGGCAACGCCACCACATTCACGGGGATGACTGTGAATGGGGGCGGTGCAATCGATCAAGTCAATGGGGCAATCGACCAAAAATTTTACATTGCAGCGCCTACGGGTGTCACGGCCTTGACGCTCGGGGATGCCTCTGTGGCCGGGAAGCTCAATCTGGACCTGGGCAGCGCAGGCACTGATGCCGTTTACCTGACAGGTATCGCCAGCAGCAGCGGGCTCATCAGCGTCGCCGCCGGGGGAGCCGTGATCAACCTCACCGGTCTCGGTGGCACGCCAGCCGCGGCCACCGTGCTCTCGGTGACCGGGTTCGCAGGGGGCAGCAGCATCAGCACCTTCACTAACAACGTGGGAGCGGGCAAGGCTGTGAGCCTCGGCACCACGGCAGGCAACTTCAATGGCAATGTGATTTCCTTGAATGCGGCAAGCTCCACCACTGTTGCCACGGTCGTGACAGCCAACGCCACGCCAGGCACCGCCTACTTCAGCGGCAACAGCGGCACGGCGCTGGGCGGGGGCAGCCAGTGGAGTTCGTTCTCCGGCGGCAACACGAACAACAGCAACTGGGCCGCCACCGATGGCGGCAGCGATACCAACCAGCAACCCGGCGCCACCACAGATGTCTACTTCGGCGCCGCCCCCACCGATCCCACAGCGCTGGCCAATTACCGCAACAACAGTCTGGGCGCGAGCTACACCATCAAGAGCCTCAACTTCACGAGCGCGGTCACCGGCAACATCAACATCGGCGGCGCCAACGTCCTTACCCTCACCGGCGCCAGTGGCCTCGCCGATTCCGCCACGAGCGGCACGCAAACCATCTCCACCGCAAACCTGACCCTGGGGGCCAGTCAAACGTGGACCGTAACCAACAGTGCCGCAACGCTGGTAGTGAGCAGCTCGATCAGCGAAGGAGGCAACAACTACTCGCTGACACTTAACGGTGCAGGCCGCAAGACCCTGAGTGCGGCAAACTTCTACTCGGGCGGGACAATCGTGAGCGCAGGCACTCTCCTCGTCAGCAACGGCAGTGGTTCAGGAACCGGCACCGGAGCGGTTGCTGTCAATGGAACCAGCACCCTCGGCGGCACGGGCACCATTGCGCCCACCGGCTCGAACGGCATTGCCGTTGCAAGCGGCGCATTCATCGCCCCCGGTGCCAGCATCGGCACCCTGACGGTGGATCTGAGCGGCACGACCGGCACAGTGGATCTCACCAGCGGTGGTGGTTTTGTCATGGAGTTGGGCTCCGCCGGCACCCTCAGTAACCCAGGCGGCAGCGATCTTCTCGTGATCAACGGAGCCAGCGCCGGCAAAGTCGCCTTCGGAGGCAACGTCATCGACCTACTCGGCTCAGCGACCGGCGTGGGTTACTACAAGCTGTTCGATACCAGCTTTAACGCCACGACTTGGACAGGGCTCGGCACCGGTGCCGCCACGACCGGCGGTCTTCTGATTACCAGCGGGCTCACGGCTTCCAACTACGGCGGAATCTATTCCGGGAAATTGATTCTCGCCGATGGAACGGCCGGCACCAGCGTGGGCGACATTTATCTAAACGTCGTCCCCGAGCCCTCGACCTGGGCGCTGCTGGCTTTCAGCCTGACAACGGTCATGGTCCTGCGCCGCCGTCAGAGCTGAACGTTATTTTTTTTGGGGGAAGCTGCCGGAATCCTGGGGGGGATATCCGGCGGTTGGGTATCCCCGGCTCTTCGGGGCCGGGGATGCTTTTCGGAATCCGAACCCTGGCTCAAACGACTCCGCCAGCCCTCAATTTTTCAACGGCACAGGATACGCCTGAAATCGATTTTCCGGATTATTTCCGGGATTATAAGTTGACCGAAAAAAGATATGTGAAATACTCCTTCAAAGCGGAAAGAGTTGTCCGCTACCATACATTGTATTTACCCCCAAATGCTTTTGAACAACGGATGGCCCCGATTTACACAGAGAAATGCAATGGCTGCCGGGAAAAATCTGACCGGGCAAGCTTGGGACATACTGCCCGTATTTCATCCGTGCGATTCGCGTTATCCGTGGTCAAAAATCCGGACTTGAATCGCCGTTTTCGGATTTACTGACACCTTAAAATCATAACTGTGACATCTGGAATATTTTCACAGACTCGTGTGGCAGAGAGTTCCCGGGCTTGCCGGGCCACCCGCAGGGGCGAGGTTGGTAATTCCTACGAAGATTCGTTTACTCGAGATCACATTTCGGTGTTGTTGGGCCCTCGCTGCGGGGGGTTCAGCATGGTGGAGGTGGCACTGGCGGTCGGGGTGGCGGCATTTGCGCTACTGGCGATTCTTGCGCTGTTGCCCCTTGGGTTGAAAAGCAACCAGGTTTCGGTCGAGGAGACCCGCGCGGCCACGATCCTGACGGCTCTGGAGGCTGATCTGCGGAATACACACCCCTCGCTAAACTCCGGCAAATCAGCGATATTCGGGTTGGATCTTCCGTATGAGGCGGATGCCTTGGGCAAGTATTCCTTCAACAGCAAGGTGATTCCAGCAACTCTCACGGACGGGGTGAACACGACAGGTCTCAATGCCGCGGAAGATCCAGTGCCTTCCGGCGGGACGGAGCGGCACCATTTCCAGGCTTCGGTGATTTATCAGCCGCTCGTTCCGGCGACACCGTTCCTGTCCCGGCAGGCAAGGTTGGTGGTCTGCTGGCCTTCGGTGGTTGGGACGACAGATCCTTCGAGTCTGACCGATTCCGGCAAGGTGAGCGGCTATCTGGAATCCGTGGTAAGCTTCCCCGCGCCATGAAGGCTCCGAAAGGATTTACCCTTATTGAGTTGCTGGTGTCCATGGCAGTCGTCGCGCTGCTGGGCCTGCTGGTCGTGCAGGTCATCAGCGCCACATCGAGCACGACGCGAATCAGCAACCGCTCGGTGGACGCGGCCTCGCAGGCGCGCATTGTTTTTGACCTCCTCGGCGCCGACCTCCGCGCGATGGTGCGCAGGTCGGATACGGATTTCCGGGCGGTATCTGTAGCCGGGAACCAGGTGGATTTTTTAGCCGGGGTGACCGGGCCGAACCCTTCGGCGGATTTCAAAAACCGGGGGTTTTCGAGAATTGTTTATCGGGTGCAGGAACGGCCCGAGAACAAGGAGCGGCTCTGCCTGGTGCGCGCAGCCAAGGCCTTGAGCTGGTCGGACTCCGGGTTTTTCGGATTGAAGCCCGACGGGTATCCGGTGAAGCCGGGCGACAGCGGATATCCCGCCGGCCTCGCGATCGAGGACGCCGACTTTGACATGCTGGCGCCCGGGGTGATTGTTATGGCTGTGGGATTCCAGCTCTACCCCGATAACCTGCCGGTCTATTTTGAGGGGGACACAACATCGGCCGTGGTCTCCCGTGGGCAGGTCGTCTACCGGCCGCCGATGCGCGGCCCCGCTGGCGGCGCGGCCGCCGCCGCCAACACCTACATCGACCCGAACCGCATCAGCTCGCTCGTCGTGGGCATTGTCGTGCTGGATCTGGATTCTCTGCCTTTGCTGGATTCGGCCATGGTCAGCCTGCTTGCGGACTCCTTCACGGCCGTTCCTCCCGATGGGCGGCTGCCGGTCTCCAAATGGATGGAGGACACCGCGAACCTGTCCAAGCTGCCGGAGTCCGTCCCCCTCCCGGCCCGCCAGGCCGTCCGCATTTACCAGAGGTTTTTCCCGATCACGCCTTACGGAAGCTAAGCCTCATGAAAGCGCATCCGAACCCCAAAAATGCAATTCACACCGGCCCGACCGAGTGCCCGGCGCTTCCGGAGACGAAAAAGAACGGCATGGCGCTCGTCATCGCGCTGGCGGCGGTGGTTTTGCTGACCGTGCTGGTCCTGGCATTTTTCAGCCGCGCGCTGCTCAACAGGCAGATTGCGTTTTCCAGCACCAACATGATCAAAACTGGCCAACTGGCGGATTCCGCCGCGGATCTGATCCTGGGAGAGCTGCGCCAGGAGATCGCCGACGGATCGGTCGTGCCCGATGCCACCAACAACCTCTCGACGAACGGAATCACGGTCTTCCAGCCGCTCGCGAAAACCAACATGGTGCCGGCTAAAATGGGCCGCGATCCCGCCTTGGCATCGACCAATGTGGGCTACACCACGATCATGAAAGTCTCCGCCGCAGACACGGCCATCCGGCCGGGAGGAACAGTCAAGGCTTCAGACATCAAGACCAGCGACGCGAGCCAGAACGGGCGGACGTTATCCGCCTCGCGCTGGTTCGGCGCTTCGGGCCCCAACCTGGGATCGCAGGCCATCCTTCCCACCTGGCTCTACGTGACCCGCGACAACGGGGTGAAGACGCCGACGGTCGCCGGGGCGGGCAACAAAGCCGGCGGCGACTACGTGATCGGGCGCTTCGCTTACACGGTCTATGACGTCTCCGGACGGCTCGACGCGAACGTTGCGGGCTACCCCTCCGCCGCCGCTGCGCTGGCGGGTGACAAAACCTCCGCGGCCCTTATCGATCTGAGCAAGGTGAACGCTGCCTTCACCTCCGGCGCAAGCGGCACGATCGACCGCTTCATCTCCTGGCGCAACGGCGCGGATGCGGCGTCGGAAGCCGCCTACTCCAGCTACCTGAACGGGTTCGCCGCCACGAACGGATTCCTCGCGGTAAAAAGCACGCAGAACGCGTTTCTGTCGAGGCGGGATTTGTTGAACGCGACCGCCGACGGGATATTTCCGGGAGCGGCCGGCCTCTTCACCCACACATCCCGTTTTTCCCAGTCTCCCTCCTGGGGGCCAACGGCAAATGCGCCCGCCATACCCAATTACACGAGCGTCGGAGCGCCCATGAACTATTTCGACGATGCCAATAAGGCAGACAGCAGCAACCGTTTCTTCCCCAACGTGCGCCATCCCGCCAACGCGACGGTGACGCACTACGCGGACGACGGGACCCAGCAAACTTACGAAGTAAAACCAGGGGATCCGCTCGTCCAGCGCCGCTTCTCTCTGGCCAGGCTCGCATGGTTCACCCCAAGCGGTCCGCAGAGCGGAAAAGCCGCCGCCATCGAGGCCTGTTTCGGCTTGCGGTGGGATTCCTCGAAATGGCGCTGGGAATATATCGCCGGAAAAAACCCTCCCGGCGTCCGCATCAAAACCCTGCAGGAAGTCGCTCAGGAAGGCCGCGAACCCAACTTTTTTGAATTCCTCAACGCCGGGATCCTGAGCGGTTCGCTCGGCCGCGATCCGGGCAAGGGATTTTTTAACTCCGTGAACGCCGGCACCGGGATTTACTCCAGCTTTTTCGACAACTACAAAACCGAGCGGAACCTCCAGATCCTGACGATCGGCGCTAACTTGATCGACCAATACGACACGGACAGCTACCCGACGGCCATCCGGTTCGATGCTTTCGGTATGACGGGAGCCGACGACCTGTCCGTTCAGACGGTTTACGGCCAGGAGAACCTGCCATACCTGCACAGCTTGATTTCGATTGTTCTTGCCGACCCGGCTCCTCCGGGCGGAGGAGCCACGGGCGGGCTATCCTACTGGCTTCAGCCCCAGCTTTGGAACCCCAGCAATCTTCCTCCGGCCGCCCTGACTGACTATCCGGCAAAGTTCCGCGCTTACGCTTACGGCAGGGTCATCATCAAGTGGAGAAGAAGAGGGATCAGCAGCGGCGGCGGCGGGCAGCAATTCACTTTCTACGGGCCTCCGACGGATTACGATGATGGAAATGGCGCACTCGGTTCACCGGGCATGCGCGGGGTGATTTACTTCAACAACCCTCCGGATGCGACTTCTCCGTTTTACGACAGGCCCATGCCGATGAAACTGGATCTGAAGACCAGCGCCGGAAACGTGATCGTGGATGTCGCCAACACGCCTCCGACAAACTACTACGACAGCAGCAAGTGGGATAATCTGGTGGTGGACGGCTCTGGCACTCTTGCCCAGGCAAATCCCTTCGTGGGCTTTTCCACGGTGACGGATACCGGCTACGACGCCGATGCCACGAACTGGATCATGGATGCGGTCCTTTTGCCGGACGCCTCCCGCTGCGCGTATTTTTCCCTCCAGTATCTGGGGCCTGACGGGAGCTACCACCCTTACTGTTTCATGGCCCGCATGTCACAAAGCTCCAACGAAAACGGGAAATATTTCCGGGCGAACGACCAGGGGCGGGCCACAGGAACAAACACGGGACAAGGATGGGGACCAATCCGTATGGACCCCCGGACCGACCGGTTTTCCTGCTACACGGCCTGGTATGGCAAACAGAACAGGCACAGAACCACTGCCAACTATGGCAACAACGCATTCCCGTCTTCGGACGGGTCTGGAGCCGGAGGACGGGGCGACTTTGGGGCTCCCTACATTCCCGGGATATTCAGTTACACTCCTGACTATACTCCTGAACTACCCGGGAATGCTTCCAGTGATGGCATTCGCCCTGGTCTGTGGGCTCACAATAATCCGTTATTCGCTTTGTCAGGTGGACAGAAAACCTACTACTTGGATCCGGACGGAGTCGCGCGCTACGGTGACGGTTACCGCCAGAATATGGCTTCCGGCGATGGCAGCCCCCTCTATGTCGGCAATGCTTCGGTCAGTCCGGGAAGTTCGATCACCACGCCGGGCACCGGCAGCGCCCTGCGCAGGCGGTCGGTGATACTCAACCGCCCGTTCCGTTCGGTCGGGGAACTGGGTTATGCCTACAGGGACCAGCCGTTTAAAACTCTCGACCTCTGGTCTCCCACCAGCGGTGATGCGGCATTGCTGGATATCTTCTCGCTGAGCGACGCTCCCGAGGTCGCTGCCGGACGGCTCAATCCGGGAAGCTCGTCCCCGGACGTGCTCAAAGCCCTGCTTTCCGGCACTTCGAAAAACCCGCATCTCAGCGCGAAGATCCTCGATGCCGAGGCCCAGACCCTGGCCGGTTTGCTGACCGGTTCCGTGGACGTCCGTGGCAATCGCTCCGAGTTGGCATCCGTTCTGGGCCCGATAGTCAGCGGTTCGACAGGGGCACAAGCCTTCAATACCTCCGTCGCAGCCCAGGCCGAATGGGCCAACAAGCCGTCCGCGGAATCACCCATGCGAGCGCTGGCAAACATCGCCGAGACCAGGACATGGAACTTGATGGTGGATGTGGTGGTGCAGTCCGGGCTCCTGTCTCCGAATGCATCGAGCTTGCGCGATTTTCAGGTTACCGGAGAACGACGTTGTTGGATGTTTGTGGCCATCGACCGGTATAGCGGGAAAGTGTTACACAAGGAGATCGAAGCCAATGACAAATAACCCGTCATTCCGGTTCGCCGTTCTCCTTCTCATCCTGCTCTCTCGCGTGGCCGGTGCTGCCAACCCGCTCGTGGCCCTCCCGGAGGGGGATTTCGTCTGCGTCGTTGACCTGCAGTGGCACAATGCGCCCATGGCGGGCCAGACCGATTCCGGCGAGCGCATCCGTCCTCTTCAGAAAAAGATCACCATCACCGTTGCGGGAAAGATCCGGCGCGACAGCATTCTCTGGTCGGATGGGAAAACTTCGGAGCTCTGGTGGACCCGGGACAAGTCACTGGCCCTCTGGGAACATAATCTGGCAGACAATCAAGTCATTCTTCTTCGGGGAGATCTCATCAACCCGGTGTGCCCCAGGTTGTTGTTCCTGACTGAGGAATCCCTTTCCTGGATCAGTGATAAGGCGCGCGTAAAAACCAAGGATGTCGGGCCGGTCCAATATGAAGCCACGGTGGTCGTCGAACCCGCAACGGTCGAGGCACCGGCTATCTCGGCTCGTTTTAAAGCCTGGGTCGATCCGCAGACTCTCCTGCCACTCAAAATGGATGACGAGACGGCGCTTTACACGCTCAAGTTCTTCCCTCGCCCCAAAGACGACCCCATGGTGATGCCGCCCCGCATACAGGAGGAGTTGGATCTTTGGATCGCTACATCAACTCCCAAGGCACATCGCTAATCTTGACGGAATCCAGAATTCACGAATCAGCATCGCCTCGAACGCGGCTACTATAAAGAAGTTAGTATCACTTAATCTCAAAATCTGCCCAACCCATCCAAATGAATCCCAAATACGCGTTACCCTGCACTCTATCGTTTACAAGCCTTGGCCGCAACTTGCGGTTTGCACACCGCTCCAGGCTCACATCGCTGCTCGCCTCCAGCCTGCTCGCCGTCGGCGGGTTGTCCGCCCGCGCTGTAGATGCCGATCCGCGCGATGACAAGAGCCCGTGGGGGATCGCATCCGGCGCCGAGTGGTCGGGCGAGTATCCGAAGTTCAATCCCCTGCTCGACCAGGCAGGCGTCCGGTGGATGCGGTATTTTCCGGAATGGCAGTCGATCGAACCGAAGCAGGGAGAGTTCAACTGGAAGCAGGCGGACGATCTGGTGGCCAATTCCAAGGCGAACCACATCAAGGTATCCGGGGTGTTTTGTTTCCTCACCAAATGGGCTTCGGCAAACGGGGGGACGCGGAGGTTTCCGATCAAGGACATGCAGTATTGGCGGGACTACGTGAGCGCGCTGGTGACCCGGTATCAGAAGGACATCAAGTATTGGGAGGTGTATAACGAATTCAACGGGAGCTTCGGCGAGGCGCAGAACAAACCGCTGACATATGCGGAGCTGGTGAAGGAAGCCTTCCTGTCTGCAAAGAAGGCCGATCCTACGAGCATGATCGGCATCAGCTGCGCGAACTTCGACCTCGGATTTTTTGATGCTGCGATCAAGGCGGGTGCGGCGGACCACTTCGATTATGTCTGCGTGCACCCGTATGAAAACCTCGGGGCGCTGGCGGACGGAAACGAGCAGGGGTATCTGAGCCTGACTGCAAGCATCCGGAAAATGCTCAAGGACAACAAGCAGAACCCGGACATGCCGCTTTGGATCACTGAGACGGGATTCCAGTCTTCAGTGACACCGGATCCTGCCAAGGATGCCCTGCAGGCGGAGATCCTGGTGAAGGGATTCATCCTGTCCATCGCCGCCGGTTTCGACAAGGTTTGCTGGTTTGAGGCCCGCGGGCCTGCTTATGGCAAGGGGACCGATCACGGTATCCTCCGCGCCGACTGGACCCCGCGCCCGTGCTACGATTCCCTCAAGGTTATGACCGGGGTGCTCGGCGACGAGCCGAAATACCTCGGCTGGCTCGATCTGGCGGGTGGCGGGTTCGGGTTTGTCTTCCAACGGAAAGAAAATGAAGTCCTCGTCGCGTGGGCCCCGAAAGGCCAGGACCGGAAGATCAAATTTGATGCGGAGGTCAAGGTGCTGGATATTGCGGGCAAAGGATTGGCGCTCCCGGCCGGACAGGACCTGATCCTCACCAAATCGCCGGTCTTCATCACCGGAGTTCCGGCCGCGCTGCTGAGTCAGGCGAAGAGCAATGCCGCGAAGCCGTTTCCGTGGGGAGGGGATTTCGCCTCGACCAACGAGGTCTCTTGCCAGCTCGGCGCGACGAACACCGACAAGGGAGTCTCGCAGGTCCGGCCGGAAACCACCAAGGTGATAAACATGCTGGATCATTCTTTCCGCAGCAGCAATGTGGCGAAGGGCGGGGAGGGGTTCTATGCCTACTTCCGCGTCGACCCGGTCTTCGCGCCGTTCGGGACCAAGGATGTCGAGATCACCGTCGTGGCCAAGCGCGCCGTGCCTGACAAACCCACCGGGTTCAGTCTGACTTACGAATCCATGAGCGGATACAAAGGCGTGCCGGATCGCTGGGCGGTCCCGGAAGGCGACCAGTGGTCGGAACACACCTGGAAAATCAGCGACGCCAACTTCGTCGGCGGATGGGGATGGAACTTCCGCACCGATGCCGGCGGTGCCCCCGGCGACTTCCTCATCAAGGAAGTGCGGGTCAAAAAGGCGGGCGCCCCTGCAATGGCGCCCTGAACCTGGCTCCAAGAGAGAAAGCATCCGATTTTCGCAGACATGATCAAAACAATGACAACATACGTAACCGCCTCCTCACTCCTTGCCGCCCTCGGCATGGTCCTCACATTCGGAGCCGCGAGCGCCCAGGCCGGCGCCCCGCAGTCCCTGCGTCTGCCGGGCATCCTGAGCGACAACATGATCCTCCAGCAGGACAAGCCCGCCCGCATTTGGGGGTGGGCGAAGCCCGGGGCGAGCGTCACCGTGAGCATCGCGGGGCAGAAGAAATCGGCCACGGCGGGTGCCGACGGCAAATGGAAGGTCTTACTGGATCCGGTACGGGAAACCTCACCGCTGGAAATGAGCGTGACCTCCGGCACAGAGAGCCTGACGGTCAAGAATATCCTGCCTGGCGAGATTTGGGTTTGCTCGGGGCAATCGAACATGTTTGTCACCGTTTCCGAGGCCGCCAATGCCGCCGCGGAGATCGCGAAGTCGGCCGACCCGAAGCTCCGCTTTTTCACCACGGAATTTCATGCGCCGGCTGTTCCTGACGAAGACACATCGGGCAAGTGGGTCGAGTCAACGCCGCAGACCGCCGCCGGCTTTTCGGCCACCGCCTATTTCTTCGGCCGGGATCTGCGCAAGGCGTTGGACCGTCCGGTGGGCCTCATCCTGTCGGCGAACGGCGCCACCGTGGCGGAGAGCTGGATCAGCCGCGAGGCCTTGAACTCCGAGCCTGTGCTCCAGCCGGTTGTGGACGCGCTCAAAGAGAGGGTGATCGATCCAAAAGGGTGGGACATGCACCTGCCGACGGGGTTGTTTAACGGCAGGATTGCGCCGCTCACGCCGCTGACCATCCGCGGGGTGATTTGGTATCAGGGCGAGTCGAATTCCGGCCGGGCCTGGCAATACCGGAAGCTGTTCCCGCTCCTCATCAACGACTGGCGCAAGGCCTGGGGGGATGAACTGCCGTTCTATTTTGTGCAGATCGCAAACGTCGGAAAGCCTCCTGCCAATCCGATCCAGGAACCGTATTCGGAGTTGCGTGAGGCGCAGGTCATGGCGTTGAAGCTTCCGAACACGGGCATGGCGGTCGCGGTCGATATCGGCGAGGAAACGAACGTCCATCCGAAAAACAAACAGGAGGTCGGACGCCGGCTCGCCGGCCTCGCCATGTCGAGGACCTATGGCAAGAAGCAGGTCGATGAAGGCCCTCTGTATCAGTCGATGAAAGTCGAGGACGGCAAGATCCGGGTGAAATTCACTTCGGTTGGCGGCGGCCTGGAGGCCAAGGGAGGCGCGCCGCTCAAGCAGTTTGCCATCGCGGGAGAGGACAAGGCCTTCGTGTGGGCGGACGCTGTGATTGAAGGCGATACCGTCGTGGTCTCCAGCCCGAAGGTTGCCGCTCCAGCCGCCGTGCGTTACGCGTGGGCGGCGAACCCGGCGGGCTGCAACCTTTACAACAAAGAAGGCTATCCCGCCTCGCCGTTCCGCACGGACGAGTGGCCGGGAGTGACGGATACCGCCCACCTGCGCAAGCCGGGAGTAGCGCCTGTCGTGCTGCCGGTGGCGGATGCTCCCCGGCCCGCTTCGGTGAAGATGACCGGAAACACGATCGAGATCGATCCCGATGCGCTCGTCGAGCGCAGCTGGGACAAGGTCAAGGTCAACGGCTACGCCTACGGGCTCTCGCAGAAGAAGGACGGCGCAGAGACCCGCATCTGGCTTCCCTACGGCGACGAGCGCGGCTGGTATTACGATATCAAAGGAGGAGTGGTCGAAACCTCGAAGCCGGGAGTCCCGGCGAGCTTTTTCGTCGAAAAATCTTCGTCTGCGGCATCGCTGACTCTGAAGTTCCATTTCACCAAGCCGATCCAAAGCTTCCGCCTCTCGTGCGGCGAAGCCAATTTCAACCCCGCCAACGCCGTGGCCGGAATCGAATACAGCATGGATGGAAAAATGTGGAAACCGTATTCCGAGATCACCGGCACCGCCCCGCTCGCCAGCGCGAAGGGAACGAAGGCCGAAGGGCTGGATACGCAGGATCTTTACCTGCGCTGCTACGTGCGCGACAAAAACGATCCGGCCAAGCTGGATCCCGCCACGCGCTTCCGCTCACGCATGGGCGGTGACGTGATGTGGGGCGATGCCTCATCCACGTTCGCCCAGGCACAATGGCAGCTCTGGGTCACGCCGAAATCATGAACCTTAAGCTGAAAACGTCGGTTCCTGTAGTTTCGTAAACGCAGTTTCCAAGATTAGCACCAAAGAACAAAAAATATTATGAATAACACCTCAAGAATTAAGCTCCTTTCGGAGATCCTAACAGCCCGCGCCCCCTGGTGTCTGGTGCTGGCTTTTGCGCTCTTAATGAGCGCTGGAACCGCATCGGCCGAAGCGCCCGACCCCGGGCTGAGCCCGTTCGGTGTCGGCTCGAGCGCGCTGCGATCGCGGGACCTGACGAAGTGGGTCCCGCAGATGGCGGAGATCGGGATCCGGGACCTGCGCAGCTTCGGCGGCGGCTGGAGCGGCGTCGAACCGGAGCCGGGCCAATGGAAATGGGATGCGACGGATGAGAAACTCGCATTTCTGGCCTCGCTGAATGTCAGCTCCGGCGTTCTCCTAATGGGCAATCCGAAGTGGAACACGAAGGAGACCAGCGGAATTCCGGTGAACACTCTTCCCGAGTGGTCGAACTACGTTTCTCACATCGTCGAACACACGAAGGGGAGGGTTAAATATTTCGAGGTCTGGAACGAGCCGCCTAATGGAACACGCAACGCGCCGCCCTCCGACTACGCCAAGCTGGTGGTTGCATCGTATGATGCCGCAAAAGCGGCGAACCCGGATGCCATGGTCGGTCTGGCCGCGAAGTCTGCCTACCTCTACTACCTGGATGCCGCGCTCAAGGCCGGGGCAAAGGGGCACTACGACTACATCACCCTTCACCCCTATGAAATCCTGGGCACGGTCATCGCCCATCCGGGCACGGAACCGATCTTTCTGACCATTGCCTCGAAAGTGCGCAAAATGCTCGCGGCCCAGGATCCCGCCAAGGTCAACGTCCCGATTATTTTCACCGAGATCGGATTCGATTCGAAGCGCGGGGTCGACAAGCAGGCCCAGGCAGCGGTGAAGACCTACGTCATGGGGATCGCTCAGGGCATCGCCTGCATCCAATGGTTTGAAGGCATGGATGGCGACAGCGGACCCCTCGGTTTAATTGATGCTGCCGGCATACCGCGCCCGGCCTACAAGGCGATGGCGCAGCTCATCCAGCAGCTGGGCCGCCATCCCGTCTATCTGGGCTGGCTCCTGCTCAATGACAAGCACTACGCATTTGTCTTTCAGGGTGCCAAAGGAACCGTCATGGCAACCTGGGCTGCGACCGTTGCTCCGGACGACGTGGAGTTCGGCCAATCTGTAGAGATCATCGATCCACCGACCGGCACGGTCACCCAAGCCTCGAAGTATTCGCTCACCGTGGCGCCAATTCTCGTGACCGGGGTTCCTGACAAGCTGGTTGCCCAGGCGAAGAGCAATAAAAACAAACCCTTCACGTGGGGCGGTGACTACACGAATGCGAAATCCGTATCCGTGACGATGGGGGAGAAAAATGTGGAGAACGGCCTGCACACGCAGTCGGCGGAAACCATCGCAGCGGATGTCGTCGCTTACGGCGGCAACGCGCGGGCTGGGAATGTTCCGGGGGGCAACGTGTTCATGGTGGACCCGAACTTTCTCTCCTACACGACGATGCCGATCGAGATCTCGGCCGTCGTTCGCCTCAACGAGAAGAACGACCCCGCAAAGCTCGTCCTGGAGTATGAGTCCACCAGCGGCTACAAAAAGGCCGAGCCCCTCGAAGTGCCGGACAATTCAAAATGGCACACCCTGACATGGAGGATCGACGACCCGCAATTTGTGAGCTCGTGGGCATTCGACTTCCGCCTGAACCCCGGAAAATACCTGATCCAGAGCATGACCGTGACCAAGTTGCCCAAGTAGGTGCCGGGAGCTCTCAAATAACTTTACCAAATGAACACAAACAAAATGAAGGCAATCGAAGTGTCAGTCCCAGCATCGCAGGTCGAGGTGATGGCCAAGGCCGATGTCCTTGTCTGCGGCGGCGGGTGTTCCGGTGTGGCCGCGGCGGTTTCCGCGGCACGGCACGGAATGTCTGTCGTCCTGCTGGAACGCTGGCCGAGTGTCGGCGGCATGTCCAGCAACGGTCTCGTCAATGGCTGGCACCGCAGCGACCGCGAGAAGGTGGTCATCGACGGTCTGGTGGAAGAGTCAGTCAAGCGTCTCGAGGCCGAGGAGCTCAGTTGGATTGTCCGCGTGCCTGAGTTTCCAAAAGCGTGTGAGACCCACTGGTTCGAGCCGGAGGGGATACGCATCGTGTGGTATCGGATGCTGGCCGAGGCCGGGGTGCGGGTTTTCTGCAATATCCCCGCGGGCGAGCCGATTATCGAGGACGGGCGCATTCGTGGAGTATTGTCAGATACCAAGAGCGGGCGCCGCGCTTTTCTTGGGCGCATCGTGATCGATGCGACCGGTGACGGCGACGTGGCTGCAAAGGCGGGCCTGCCCTTTGATTACGGGCGCAGTGAGGACAACCTGGTCCAGGGGATGACGATGATCTTTGTTCTGGATGGATTGAACCGCGCGGCGGCTCTCGAGGCGGCGGGCAAAGGCTATCCCGAACGGGTCCATGCGCACATGAAGGAGCTCCGGGACGCCGGTTTGTTTCCGCCGTTCAGCGAGGGGAATGCCCTGCACTACCTGCGCAATGTGACCGACGGACGATACCGCTTTTGGAACATGCTGCCGGTGCATGGCAACCCGCTCATCGAGGAGGAACTCACAAAGCTGACCGCGCTGTCCCGCGAACGCCTGGTCGCCTACCTCCACCTCTGGCGCAAGGAGATGCCGGGCTTCGAGAATGCGATCATCGGGCAGACCGGTTTCAGCCTGGGGCTGCGGGAATCGCGTCGCGTCCGCGGCCTGAAGACGCTGACCAGGCAAATGATCATGGGGGCGGAAAAACATTCCGACGCGATCGGTCACGGGTGCTGGATGATCGATATCCACGACCCGAAGGGCTCCGGCTACACGACCTACTTCGATCAGGAAAACTACATGAAGGCGGGGTCGAACTACCACATCCCGCTCGGCATGTGCCTCAACAACAAAATCCCGAACCTCGCGGTCGTGGGACGCTGTTCCTCATCGACGCACGAGGCGCATTCCTCCGTGCGCGTCCAGACCCACGGGATGGTGATGGGGCAGGGGGTCGGAACCGCCGCGGCTCTCGCTCTTCAGGCCGGCGGGGATATGGTGCAGGTCGATATATCCAACCTCCAAAACACACTGAGAGCCGATGGAGTTTATCTCGAAGATGTGCCATCTGCCCAACCCTGCGGGACGCGCTGATGAACTGGCTTAACACCGCTTACTCACGGAGCGTTGATGCCGCAGACGATCTGACCGTGTGGCTATGAGGACCGACAAACCGAATGTTCTGTTTCTGTTCTCCGACCAGCACAAAGCCTCTGTGCTTGGCTGCGAGGCGCATCCGGATGTGCGGACGCCAAACCTGGACGGGTTGGCGGCTGCCGGAACGCGCTTCAGCCGCGCCTATTGCCAGAACGGCGTTTGTGCGCCTTCCCGGTGCTCGCTGTTTTCCGGATACTATCCGCGGACGCTGGGCTGCTACGCGAACTCAGACCGGAGCGAGGCCATGGAGCACGTCGAATCGCTGCAATCAGTTTTTCTGGCTAATGGCTACTTGACAGCGGCATTCGGGAAGCGCCACCTCCATCAGGGATGTGATGCGGGTTGGGGGATTCAGGCGAGCCACCTTGTGAAGGAGTCGCCCGACGACAACTACGTCCAGTGGCTCCATGCGCAGGGGCTTGGAGCGGCCTTCGACAGGGACTGGGCTGCGGAGTGGGGCAGCGGTGCGGAGGGGACCCCGGCACAGTCGCAGAAAATCCCCTTCGCTCTGATGTCGGTGCGGGAGTCGGAACTGCCGGAGCAAATGACCATGGAGGCGTGGACCAGACGCCGCACGGTAGAGTTTCTCCGCGGGCAGGCGGACGCGGAAAAGCCATTCTTTTGTTGGGCCTCATTTTACCGCCCCCATCAGCCCTACACCCCGCTACCCTCCTACTTCAGGCGTTTTGATCGCAGCCATTGGGGGCTTGGCAGGAATGCCGGGGACGGCCTGTGCATGCCGCCTACGCTTCGTCAGCCGGCGGTGGAGCTGCCGCCTGTATTCCAAGAGCAGTTTCTGGGCTCAAACCGGATCTGGCGTTTGGATCTCGCCCGTGCAGATGAGCAGATTTACCGGGACACCCTGGCCGCCTATTACGCGCTCGTGGAGGAGATCGACGATCACATTGGCGAAATACTGAGGGCCTTGGAGGAGAGCGGGCAACTGGAGAACACCATCATCATTTACGTGTCCGACCATGGCGATTTTGTCGGTGCGCACGGAATGGTCGAGAAATGCTCGGTGGGTCACAACGTCTTCGAGGATACGCTCCGGGTTCCTCTGGTTATCCGGTGGGATGGACGAATTCTGGATAATAATGTCTGCGGCGGCTTGACCGAGCTTGTGGATATTTATCCCACCTTGCTCGACCTCTGCGGCCTGAAACGCTGCGGGGGCGCCAAGCCGCTGGCAGGCCGTTCGCTGGCTCCGGCCCTGTGCCACGGGAAACCCACAGGCAGAAACTGGATTGTTTCCGAAAATGCCGTGCAGTCCACGGTCATCGATGGCCGTTATAAACTCGGCGTCTGGCACCAGCCCGCGCCCGGAGATTCCGGCGATTTCCGCAGCTTCGGGGATCTGCTTTTTGACCTTGGCACGGATCCCTATGAAGAGCACAACAGACTGGGAGATCCGGCGCTTTTGACGGTGGAATCAAACCTGCGCGCCGCCTTGGGCGAATGGGAGAAGGAAATCCCGCTGCCTGCCGGCAGGGTCTGGAAAATGGCCGGTGGCGCTTGAATGAGCGCGATTCGATTTTATGCAGTCTGTGACCTGTGGATGCCTTTCCTCTTTCAACGATGGGGATAAAATTTTGAAACAATGAAAAAAGAAACATATCAGTCGGATGTGGTGGTTGTCGGAGGAACTCCAGGAGGGATTGCTGCGGCGGTCGCCGCAGCCCGGCGCGGACGGAGCGTGGTTCTTCTCGAGAGAAGCAATCATATTGGAGGGTTGGTGGCCAACGGGCTGGGGGCGACCGACATTGCGACGCGCGGTGCGACAGGCGGCTTCTTCACCGGATTCACCGGGCGTGTGAAAGCTCACTATATTACAACATATGGCCCGGGATCCCCGCAGGTGGAGGATTGTTCAGACGGCTATCATTTCGAGCCCTCCGTGGCGGAGTCGGTTCTGGAATCGTTTCTGTGCGAGCATCCGGAGATCCGGGTGCTGAAGATGCGGCAATTCGATGCGCACCCCTCGAACGTGATCAAGGAGGGGAGCCGTGTGACTGGCGTTTGGGTGCTGAATCTGGAGTCCGGGGCTCGGGAGCAAGTGTGCGGGGAGGTGTTTATCGATGCCACTTACGAAGGGGATCTGGCCGCTGCAGCCGGGGTTCCCTTCCGCATCGGCCGCGAGGACCAGCGGGAGTTCGGCGAGCCGATGGCCGGCCACATTTACAAGCAGTGGAACGGGGAGGTTGATCCCGCCTCCACCGGCTGGGGAGACAATGCCCTGCAGTCGTTCAACTACCGGTTGCCGTTGACCAGGGTCCCGGAAAACCGCGTGCCGATCGCGAAGCCTGCCACCTATAACCGGGGCGAGTATCTCTCCCTGATCGATGACGTGAAACTCGACCGCCACACCCAGAAGCCGGGCTGCGAGCATCACGAGTGGTTTTGGGATGGCATCGGAAAGGTGGTCAACATCGTGCCGGTGCCGAATGGAAAGTCCGATGCCAACAACCAGCACAAGGCTTTTATCTCGACGGATCTGCCGGAAGAGAACTGGCCATGGGCCTCGGCGGGCTGGGAGTGGCGCGACCGGTTTGCCGTCCGCCTCCGGGAATACATTCTCGGCCTGCTCTGGTTCTGCCAGAACGAGCCCGAACTGCCCGAAGCATTCCGGAACCTGTGCTCCGAGTGGGGGCTGTCGCGCGACGAATACCAGGACAACGGCCATTTCCCGCGGCAGGTCTATGTCCGGGAGGGGCGCAGGATGTCGGGAGAGTATCTGTTCACCGCGCACGATGCGCTGCCGAAGGACGGCGGCCGTCCGCCCGTTCATGCCGACAGCATCACGTCGAGCCATTACGCCCTGGACTCCCACGCGGTGCGCAAGCGCGAGGAGGGGAGGGGGCATCTGGAGGGATTTTTCAGCATGAGGACCGCTCCTTACACCGTGCCGTATCGCGTGATCGTTCCGCGCGAGGTCGAGGGCTTGCTGGTGCCGGTGGCGGCATCTGCCACGCACGTGGGATTTTCCACGTTGAGAATGGAACCGTGCTGGATGGCCCTCGGCGAGGCGGCAGGTCTGGCGGCCTCGTTAGCCATCGAGCGTTCCACACCTCTCCGCTCGGTGAGCACCGCCGAACTGCAAAACCAATTGCTCCAAGACGGAGCAGTGCTTTTCTACTTCAAAGATCTGGCACCCGGTCACCCGGCGTTTGCTGCTTTTCAGATGCTTGGCCTGCGCGGTTTGTTTCCAGATTGGGAGGCCCACCCGGATGAGCCGGTCACAGCCGGAGAAATTGAACGATGGTCCTCAATGGCCGGAGTCAAGGCGCCGAAAGAATTGAGCCAAACCCGCGGGGCACTCGCTGTAGCCCTATGGGCAAGTCTGTCCGATGGGGTTGGCTAGAGCTGTTTCGAGCTCAGCTCAAAATTCCGCCGGTCGCGCGGAGGCGGTGCTGCACGTCCAGCGGGGAGACATCGGCGATGGGGATCCCGTTTTGAGCCGCGAGGGCTGCGGTCACTCCTGCGGCTTCGCCGATGGCCATGGCGGACGGGGACACCCGGAACGAGCTCATGGCCTCGTGGGTGGCGGAGATGCAGCGCCCGCCGACGACCAGGTTCGTTGGTCCGGCCATGGGCACGAGGCAGTGCCACGGGATATCGTAATGCCCCGGCCCTCCGATATCCACGCAGGTGGTGCCGTCGGTGTTCGGTTCGTGGATGTCCACGCAGTAGCAGCATTGCGCGATGACGTCGTCGAACTGCCTCCCGGTCATCACGTCTTCGCCGGTGAGCGTGTATCGCCCCCGGATCTGGCGGGCCTCGTGCACCCACTCGATTATTTGCGGATGTTCGGAGACAAAGACAAAATCAGAGCCCACCGTGACATCGTGCAGCACGGCCCAGGGCATCTCTCGCCGGACTATTTCAATATCGATCGGGCCGACGGAATACCCGAACGTCAGCGGCATCACGGCGCGACCATGGTGGAGCAGGTGGTCGCCAAAGTCCAAACCCGCCAGTTCGGGCTTCCCCAGTCGGCCACCGAGCTTCTGATCCGCGGCACCTGGCACACGGGAAAGACGCTGTGTAAGCAGTGAGCCATGGAGTGGGGACGCGCTTGTCTCCTTCGGCGGTTGGCTGGCGGGACAGCGTGCGGTTTTCGCCTTATCGGGCCGGAGCCGGCCCGGCTCCATGGGAAAAGAAGCGGTCCTCAAGGACCAGCGAGATTGCGTGGTAAACCGCGAGGTGCAGTTCCTGGATGAGATGCGTCTTCTGTTCGGGGACGCCGATCCAGACATCCGCCACAGATTTCAGGCCGCCGCCACCTGAGCCGGTGAGCCCGATGACGCGGATGGATTTCGCGCGGGCGGCCTCTGCGGCGAGGAGGATGTTTTTGGCGTTCCCCGAGGTGCTGATCCCGACGAAGACATCGCCCGGGCGACCGAGCGCCCAGAGAAGCTGGGCGAAATCCATGTCCGGCCCCTGGTCGTTGAGCACGGCCGTGCGCAGAATCGGGAAGCTGGTGAGCGGGATGGCGGGCAGCCCGCCTTGGAGCTTCGGGCCGAGGTTTGCGGGGAGACGCGAGAGATCGCTCTCGCAAAGAGGGCGCGGCAGGTAGAATCCTTTGAGGAGCTCTCCGGCCCAGTGCTCGGCATCGGCGGCGCTTCCCCCGTTGCCCGCGAGAAAAGCGTGGCCTGAGCTTGAAAAGCACGCGGAGAGAACCTCGGTGGCCTCGTGGATTTTCTCCAGGCAGCCGTCCAGTTCGGGGCGGTGGGCCAGGCGATGTTTCAGTTCGTTTTTCGAGTCAATCCCATTCATTGGCTTTATAAAGTGCGGCGCAGATGGCACCGTAATTCCCCAGGTTTTTTCCCAGCTTTGCGGGAACAATCCGGCATGCGGCCAGCGAGCCGGGTAGCGCCTCGCGTTCGAGCGTCCGGCGCATCGATGGCTCGAGGAATGCGCGCGCCACGCGATACAGTGTGCCCAGAACAATCTTCTCCGGGTTGAGGATATCGACGAGGACCGCCAGCGCGGCCCCCAGCTTTTCGCCCGAGACCCGGAGGACGGCCCGGGCGGTTTTGTCGCCACTTTTGGCGGCAAGAATCACATCCTGTGCGCCGGGATGCCTTGCCGCCCAATCAGCGGCGCGCGGCGGTTTTTCGCGCTTTGGCAAATACCGGACGAGCTGCCGGATTCCTCCTCCGCTGCAAAATCCTTCGAATGACCCAGCCTTCCCGAATCCGACCGGCCCGGCCCCCGCCAACCGCACGTGGCCGACCTCGCCGGCGTTCCCGTTCGCTCCCGATAAAAGCTGTCCTCCGGCAATGATCCCCGCCCCCATCCCGGTTCCCGCCGTCAAAAAGACCATGGACTCCGTGCCGCGGCCCGCGCCGAATTTCCACTCGGCCACGGCGTTCGCGTTTGCATCATTCATCAGAAATGCCCTTCCGCCAAACCCGGCCTCCAGCATCGTGACCAGCGGCACGTCGTCCCAGCCAGGCAGGTTCGGGGGCGAAAGAATCCTCCCGCCCGCCGCATCGAGCGGACCGCCGCAGGCCACCCCGAATACCGGGGCTTTCAAACGGCGGGGGAGCGCGGTTTTTAGGTTTCGGAGTAGTTCATCAGGGCCGCCTGTGGGAAATCTTCTCAATTCCTCGGGCACGCCTCCCTCGCCCCATACCGAAATCGCGGTCTTTGTCCCCCCGATGTCGATCCCGATCAAGTCCCGCTTCACTTTCCGTGATCCGCCATCCGGTTTCTGTGCCATTATGCCATTTTTCATGCTTTGTCGCTGCTGCTTCTTCCCTGATCTTGGTTGACATTGACCGGCAAAGAGCAAATAAGATTACTTCTATAAATGAGCCTGTCCGTCAACGTCCAACACAATGCCATGTGCGCGATCGACGGCTTGATTCTGGGGGATTAACAACGAAAAAGAGAATGAGAACCCTGAGGAAAATCTATCTTGCCCTGCTGTTCTTGTTGGCGGCTTCTGCTGGCGGCGTTCGCGCGCAGGAGGAGGCATTTTCGGACAGTTCCAAGTGGGCCTTCACGAATGGTCCGGAGTATCCCGGTGCCGTAGGTTCCTTCTCGCTCGTCGAAGAGGACAAGCGGAATGCCTGCGCGATCAAGTATGATTTTTCCGGTGGTGGAAGCTACGTGTCGGCAGGCTTGAAGATGTCAACCGCCGAAGAATTCGGTGCTGTGCAATTTTCGGTCAAGGATGCCCAGGCCGGGGTGGTTATCGTCCGAGTTACCGATGCCTCGGGCGAGTGCTTTCAGTTCAAAAAGCGGTATACCACGCCGGGTGAGTGGGAGGACATCCGGGTGGACATCAGAGCCCAGGGCGTGGAGTCATGGGGAGGAGACGCGAACAAGACGATCGATTATCCCGTGAAAAGCATCTGGTTCGGTGTCCCCAAGGGAGGAGACAAAGAGCCGGCGGGCACGCTATTTGTTTCGGACTTGAAATATGAGTCCAACTGAGCCCGGGCGCACCCCGCTCGGGGTCGAAGGACTCTTCTCCGACCACATGGTCCTGCAGCGCGACGAGCCGCTGCGCATTTGCGGCACGTCGGCTCCCGGAGACACGATCACCGTAAGCTTTGCCAGCCAGGTCAAGACCGCCACTTGCGGTGCAGACGGTTGCTGGCAACTCACGCTCGACCCGCTTCCGGCCTGCGTGGAGCCGGCCACGTTGCTGGTCCAGTCAGAAATAGATGGATCGTCGATCTCGTTTTCAGACGTGCTCGTCGGCGATGTCTGGCTGGCGTCCGGGCAGTCGAATATGTGGTGGAACCTCCGCGACAGCCTGCAGGCGGAGGCGGAGATCGCGGCGTCCGTGCATCCCCGGCTGAGGTTTCTGCCAATTCCCAACCGTGCGGACCTGAGCCCGTCCGCTGCTTTGGATGCCGCCTGGCAGCCGTGCGGGCCCGCCACGTCGGGCTCATTTTCCGCCGTCGCCTACCACTTCGGAAAATTCCTCCAGGCTGAGCTCGGAATTCCGGTGGGCCTTATCCATGCGTCCTGGGGAGGCACGCGCATCGAAGCCTGGACCAGACGCGCGGCGCTGGCCGCGAACCCTTCGGGCAAGGACTCGATCGAGGAGGCGGAACTCGGGCCCGCAGATCCTGCGCAGCGCGAGGAATGGCTCGAGTATTCCAGAGATCCCGCCGCATGGGAGAAACGCCGGGTCCCGGCTGACCCGGGAAATGCCGCTCACGACAAAGGCTGGGCGGCTCCGGATTTTGATGATTCCAGCTGGGGGACGATGGACCTGCCGGCAAAATGGCAGAGCTGCGGGCATCCTTACAACGGGGTTTTCTGGTTCCGACGGGCGGTTGAAATTCCGCCGGCTTGGGAGGGGAGGGACCTCCTCCTCAGGCTAGGGGCTTGCGACAAGCACGACACCACCTATTTCAACAACGTGCCGGTCGGCGGCCTGGGATGGGAGACGCCGGATGCCTGGCGCACCCCGCGGGAATACAGGATCCCCGCCAGCCTGGTGAAGCCCGGCAAAAATGTCATCGCAACCCGGGTGTATTCTTACATGACGGATGGCGGGCTCATTGGCCCGTCAGATGTCATGGGGATTGCTCCCGCCGACCCCGGCGGGGATCCACCGCTGAGACTGCACGGGAACTGGCGGTTTACTGTGGAGCACAATTTCGGCGCTGTGGTCCTCCCCCCGATGCCGTATGGCCATAACAACCCGAACACGCCTTGTATCCTGTTCGAGAATATGATCAGGCCTCTGGTCTCTACCGCCATCCGGGGAGTCATCTGGTATCAGGGCGAGTCGAACGCGGCCAAAGCCTCTGATTACAGGGACTTGTTCCCGCTCATGATCAGTGACTGGCGGACCGCATTCGGAAAACCTGATCTCCCATTCCTTTTCGTCCAGCTCGCAAACTACAACGAAACACAGGTGGAACCGGTCGAGATCAGTCCGTGGGCAGAACTGCGCGAGGCCCAGTTGCTGGCGTTGCAGGTTCCGAATACGGCGATGGCGGTCGCGATCGACATCGGGGAAGCCAATGATGTTCATCCGAGAAACAAATACGAAGTTGGCCGCCGCCTCGCCCTTGCCGCACTGGAGCGCGTTTACTCCAGGCAGGGGAAGAGCTCGGGCCCGCTGCCTGCCGGACACCGCGTCGAAGGTGACGCGATCCGCATGCATTTTTTCCACGCGGAAAACGGGCTCAAATCTTCCGACGGACAGCCTCTCCGCACATTTGCGATCGCCGGGCCTGACGGCCGGTTTGTTCATGCCGAGGCAACAATCGACGGCGCGAGCGTGCTCGTCCGCAGCAAACACGTCGCCTGCCCGGTTGCCGTCCGCTACGCATGGGCACAAAACCCTCCGTCAAATCTCATAAACACCGAGGGCCTTCCTGCCTCACCTTTCCGGACGGACGTGACCTGATGCCGATCCTTACCAGCCTTTCCAATGAGTAACTTCCCGACCAAAGCCCGGCTTCACTTCCTACATACAGAAAGGCACCGCGACCTGGCGCAGCTGCCCCTAAATAATTTGAGCCAAAACCGAACAGAATCGGCGGAGGAAGTTTCGTGAGTTCGCCTGTCGCGATTCCTGGTTTGGGGGATATTTCTGAATCGGCAGGTTTGCGGAGTTTGGATGTTTCCTCGGATGGATTATTCCGGATCGGCCATGAGGGGGTGAGGGCGATCCGGGCGACCGGCGACGGGAAGGTCGAGTTCGTTGCATTCTCGGAGCACTCCCTGGCACTCGTGAATTCGTCCATGGGGTATCCGGCGTATTATCCCGTGCATACTGTGAAGTTGGAGCGGCCTGTGAAGGCGGTGCTGATGGATTTGGACGGTACGACAGTTCGGAGCGAGGAGTTCTGGATTTGGATCATCGAGAAAACGACCGCGAGCCTGCTGGATAACCCGCGCTTTGAGCTCGAGGAATCCGATCTGCCGCACGTTTCTGGCCACAGTGTTTCCGAGCATCTTCAATACTGCATCGGCAAGTATTGTCCCGACCGTTCTGTGGAGGAGGCGCGGGGGATCTATTTCCGCCACACCCACCACGAGATGGAGGAGATCATGAAGGGCCGCGGGCGAAAGAACGCATTCCAGCCGGTGCCGGGGATTAAGGAATTTCTGATGGAACTGAAGTCCATGAGCGTCAAGTTGGGGCTTGTTACCTCGGGCCTGTATGAAAAGGCGTATCCGGAGATTCTGTCGGCGTTTGACACCTTGGGAATGGGGGATCCCCGCGATTTTTACGACAGCATCATTACCGCAGGATTCCCGCTGAGAAAGGGAGAAGTCGGGACTCTGGGAGAACTTTCCCCGAAACCCCACCCCTGGCTTTATGCCGAGGCGTGCCGCGTCGGATTGGGAATCGGATTTGCCGACAGAAACCGGGTCGTCGGTATCGAGGATAGCGCCGCAGGAGTCTGCTCCATCCGTCTGGCGGGATATCCGACGGTCGGCATCGGCGGAGGCAATATCATCTCCGGGGGCACCCGCGCTCTCTGCTGCAGGTATTGCGAGCGCTTCGAAGAAATTCTCATCTTCCTGAAAGGATAACAATTTATGAAAACCAAACTGTTTCTAGTCGCGAATAACCATATCGACCGGGAGTGGACATACGACGCGCAACTCACGCGCATTCTCACGGTCAAATTCTTTGAGGACCTGCTCGAAGCGTTCCGCAAGATTCCCGATTTTCAGTTCGTCCTCGATTCCCAGGCCGTTCCGCTGGATGACTTTCTGGAGATCTTCCCGGACAGGCGGGATATCCTGACAAAGCACATTGCAGCCCGGCGGCTCTGGGCCGGCCCTTGGTATACGGCTCCGGACTGCTTTTACCTCGCCGGCGAGTCGATCGTGAGAAACCTTCTCGTCGGTCACCGTGTGGCTGGATCGTTCGGCAACGTCTCCAAGTTCGGATACACCCCGTTCGGATGGGGGCAGGTTTCCCAGCTTCCCCAGATCTACTCCGGCTTCGGGATCGACAGCGCGTTTTTCTACAGGGGGGCAGACACGATCGACGATGTTTACTACAACTGGAAAGGGGCCGATGGGACGACGGTGCGCTGCATCAAATACCACCGCACCAATTTTTTCGACAAGGTGTTCCGGCCGGTCACCAAGGCCCGTGAGCCTGTGCCGTGGGACCGGGAGCTGACATACTGCGGGGACGAGGTGCCGTTTATGTTCGGCGACGACGGCCACAAATACGAACACGGGTTTGTTGCCGACGGCCGATATCACATCCGGCAAGGTGCGATCGCCGGTGCCGTCGAGGGATTCCTGAAAGACGAGGCGGGTGCATTTCCCGGCGGCCTCGTGCTGGGAATGAACGGTATGGACACGTGCTTTCCCTCGCTGAAGGGATTGCTGGCCGTCGACAAATACAAGCGGGGAAATCCGCCCGGCTGCAGCATCGTTTACTCCAACCTTGATGCATTCTCGCGCGAGCTGAAACGTGCGGCACGTGACCTCAGGCTCAATACCCACGAGGGAGAAATGAGGAGGTTTCTACCGGGGTTTGGAGGCAAGGGAAAATCCGAGGTCAAGAGCACCCACTTCTATCTGGCGTCCGCGCGTCCGCGACAGAAGTCGAGGAACGCGCTGGCGGAAAACCTCCTCACCAGAAATGCCGAACCGGCGGCGGCAGTTGCCGACCTGCTGGGGCTTCGGTATCCGGTGGAGTTTCTGGACTCCGCCTGGAAGCACCTCCTCAAGTGCCACCCGCACGATACCATCGCAGGTTGCGGGGTCGATCAGATCGAAGTGGACATGCTCAACCGGCTCGATCAGGCGATCAATATTTCCAAGGGCGTCCTGACCATGTCCTTGAAGCATATCGTCACGCAGATCGATAACCGCGGGGTCGGCGACGGCGAGATTGCGCTCGTGATGTTCAACCCCTGCCCGTCACCGCGCAAGGAAAGCGTCCCGGTCTGGCTGCACCTGCCCGGGCAACTCGGGATCGGCGAATTTGAAGTGGTGGAAAAATCCACCGGCAAGAACGTGGAGTTCAGCATCCTTGGCCGCGGAGAGATGGCGGACCGCATTTTCCGGGATCTGACCGATACCACCCTCTATGTCCACGGCGAGCTTGTCCGGATCCGCCTCGACGTGGAAATCGGCGGATTGGGGTATAAGACATATCTGGTCAGGAAGGCCCGCTCCTCGCGCCGCGCCAAATCCCGTCCGCTCGCCGGAAAAAACCGGATGGAAAACGAGTTTCTCCGCGTCCGCATCAATGCCGACGGAAGCCTTGACGTGCACGACAAGGCGAGCGCCCGGACATTCCGCGGGCTTCATCATTTCACGGATACGGGTGACAACGGGGACCCGTGGGTCCGGTTCGTTCCCGACCGTAACCGCCGGTATGCCACCAGGGGAACGAAGGCCGGGATCCGCCTTCTCCACAACGACCATCTCGAGGCGAAGTTCGAGATCTCCCACAACTTCATGATCCCCGAGGGGCTCAACAAGCGGAACTACAACATGGAGGGATACTACGACGATGCGGAAAGCTCGGAGAATCTTGTCCCCATGCGGATCCGCTCCATCGTCACGATGACAAGAGGCTCCGCGCTTCTCGACATCGAGACCGAAATCGAAAATCCGTCGACCGACCATCTGGTGCAGGTTGTCTTCCCCACCGGCTTGAAAACGCAGCGGGTTTTTGCCGAGTCGGCGTTTGATGTCGTCGAGAGGCGCATCAAGCCGAACAAAAAGAACGAAGACCCCAGCCTGGTCAACGGGGAGGATCCCTTCCTCCGGTTTGTTGACATTTCCGATGGAAAGGCCGGGCTATGCCTCATCAGCGACAGCGTCAAGGGATACGAGGCGCTCGGCGATGCGGAGAATAGCATCGCCCTGAACCTGATCCGCTCCTACACCAGCCAGATCGTCACGATCTACGGACGCAAGGAGCAGCGCGCTGAGCAGGGGCTCACCCAGGTGCCCGGGTTGAGCAAATTTCATTACGCCATCCATCCGCACACGGGATCCTGGGAGGATGGCTGCGGAGCGCTCGCGGACGGCTTCAATTGTCCGGTTGTCCCGGTCCAGACGCACCGGAGTTTCGGCTCGCTGCCGTCCGATCTCGACATTCTGAAATTCAGCACGCCCCGCCTTGCCATGAGCAGCTTGAAAAAGGCGGAGGACGGAAGAGGTTTGATCCTTCGGGTCTTCAATCCTTCGCCCAAACCCGTGAAGGCGTCCGTCGAGTTTTTCCTCCCCCTGCGCAGGGTGGCGCCCGTAAACCTGAATGAGGAACCCCTCGCAGAGGCTGCGGTTCCACGCATCTCAGGAAAGCAGTTCCATCTTGTACTCGGCCCCAAGAAAATCGCTTCCTACCGGCTCATCCCGCAATCTGCAAATTGACACATGATGCGATTGTGTTGTCGCCCATCATGTGAAGTTTGCGAATGAGAAATACACCAGGCGCGGATTCTGGAGCACGAGCCATTGGGGTCGCCCGGTCTTGATGTCTGTGCGCTCATAAATGGGAACACTGATGTTTGAGAGCGACACGGCGGCTGCGCGCACCTTTGATTTGGATTTTACAGCCCGGTTGCTGCGGAAATGTAAGGCCCACTGTTCGACCTTCTTGATACTTGATTTATTGAAAGGTTCGAATCTCTCACTCACGGCGCTTTCAGGCGGCCCCTATTTGATCTCGCGGATTTTTCCGCCCGTCTGCCGGATGATCCCGCCGAACTCCCGCTTGTCGTCGGGCTTCATTTCAAACCCGATGAAGTGGATCTTGCAGCCCTCGGGGCCCTGGAGAGGGCCCTTTGTCAGCTTTTCGATTTCCTTCCAGGGGATCGTTTCAATATTGCCGGAGGGTTTCCATTGGAAGCTGGCATCCGAGATCAGGAAGATGATATCCGGCTGCATTTTGGCGGCTAGTTCCAATACGCCGACAAAGCCCCGCGGATTGCTGGCCACTTTGCTTGAAGCGCCCATCGTTCCGCTTTCCACCCATTCGGTTTTGATCCAGTCCAGTGCGGCAGCCCGGTTTTGATCCGTGGCAGGCACGAGTTCTTTGTTGAACGGCTTGTAATTCTGGGTGAACTGGATGATGCCGAACCGGGCGCTGATCGGGAGCTTGCTGATCAGGTCGGATGTTTCCTCCTGGATTTTGGAGAGGGGGATGCCTGCGGCTGCAGCCTTGTTCACCACACTTCCGGAAACATCAAAGATCAGAAGGATGCGTTTGCCGGTGGACTGGATTCCAAAAAAGGTCATGCCGGTTCCGCCGCCAAACCCCCCGCCACCGGAGCCGCCGGTGCCAATGCCATTTCCGAGACCGCCGCTGCCGACAAGGCTTGTTGCCTGATCGGAAACAATCTCGCTCGGGTCCAGGGGCAGCATCTGGTCCATATCCATCTTCGGCATCTCCGGCAGTGAAAATGCGGTCGGCCGGATGCTTTGCATCTTGTCGTTGAAGCTGGGCTTCGGGGCCATGCCGTCGAACGAGGCCATATTCATCTTGTGCTCGCGCTGTTTTGCCGGGAGCCGGATGTCGCGGGTTGCTTTGAACTCGGCCGGCGGCTCAGCGAGATATCTGGCGACAATGACCACCCCCGCGACGATGCCCGCCGCCAGGTGGATGCCGATGCTGACGAGAATCACGGTGATGACGATCCGGCGGATTCGTTTTCTCTGCGCCGGCGGATTCTCCGGAATCGCGGCCGTCATTCTTCCTCCCCCGTCGCCCCGGCGAATGTGACGCCCTGGATGTTGGCCTGGGCACATGCATTCAATACGTCCACCACCCGCTGGTGCAATGCTCCGTCCGAGACATCCAGGGTAATGAGCGCCTGGCTTTTGTTTGCTTCCGACGATTCCTTGAAGCGTTTCAAAGTTGCAAGGAGTGCCGGCAATTTCCTGTCATCGGGTTTGTCCAGAGCGAGATCGTTTAGGACGATCTGTCCGTTATCCTGGATCGTGATCCGCTGCTCGTCCGGGATGTCCAGCGATTCCTCCTGGGCGACAGTTCCCGGCAGCGTCATGCTCATATCTGCCTCGGGTTTCACCGGCTTTGAAGTGAGGATGTAGAAGAACAGGAGGAGGAAGCAGACGTCGATCATCGGCGCGATCTGCAATTCAATCTGCGGATGTTCGGTCCGTTTCATTTCTGGAGCACTCCGAATATGACCTCGATCGCGCCGGACTCGCTCGCGATTGCCATGACCTCTTTGATCTTTTTTCCCGGCGTTGCGGAATCCGCACGGATGTAGAGTTTGAGGGGAGGGTAGTCCTTGAAACGCTGCTTGAGGTGAGCGGTCAGTTCCTTCGTCGTCATGGGCTTGCTGCCGCTGAAGAGTTGGCCGTTCTCATCGATGTTGACCACGTCGCGCGAGCCCTCATCCACGGGCACCTTTCCGGTCGCGGCTATCGGAACCCGGATATCCAGGAGCTTCTCTCCTTTGGTAATCTTTCCTGCCAGCATGAAAAAGAAGAGCAGGAGGAGCGTCACGTCGATCATCGGGGCAATCTGTAGCCCGACCTCATCGTGATGAACCCTGCGCATGCGTCTGCGGGAAGCGGACATATCTGCTATTCGGCGGACGCGTTCAGAGCCGGGTCCAGGAAAACCTGCTGCTGAGCGGCGGGAGGCGATCCGTGCGCTTCTCCTGTGAAGAGATCCAGGATGTGGGAGAGCGCTTTGTGGACGTCCGCCATGTTCGTGGTGAGCATTCCGCGGAAAAAGAAGTAGAGGAACATCGAGGGAATCGCCAGGAGGAGTCCGCCGCCGGTGGCGATCAAGGCCTCACCGATACCCTTGGCAAGGTCAGTGGCCTCCGCCTTCCCTGCCGTCAGGGCGCTGAAGCTCGTGATCATGCCCGCGACCGTGCCGAGGAGCCCGATCATCGGGGCGAGGACGGCAAAGGTGTTCAGGTAGTTCACGATGACCATCATTTTTGTTTCCGCGCGGAAACAATCGTCCGCGACGGAATTTTCCATTGCGGCCTTGTTGAACATATCCCTCTCAAAATTCGCCTTGGTGAGGGCGCCGGCGAGCACCTGCGTGAGAAGGCAGGGGTTTGCGCTGCAAAAATCATATGCTGACTGAAGGTCGCGCTGGCTCATGAGGTTGTTGAGGTGGGCGACCACATTCGGCGGCATGAGCTTCCCTTTCCGGAACATGACCACACAGTAGGCACCCAGCGCCATCACCGAGACGGAGCAGAGAGCGATGAGATGCATGATCGGCCCGCCGTCACGATAGAGATCCAGAAGGCTTTTGCTGCTCGCGACGCCCATCGCGCTTGCGGTGGAAGGCAGGAACGCTGCCGCCACGGCCACAAGGATGACAAGCCACGGACAGGATCCGCGCAGGCATCGCAGGGCGGAGTCAGGATTTTTTTGGTTTTTTGGTTTCATTGGATTTTTTCTTTGTCGGTTCATCGTCTGATTTTGCCGGTTTGCCGGCCTTTTCCGGCGCAGGCATCTGTTCGGCGCGCGCTTCCTTTTCCGGATCGATCGCGCGCTGGGCTTCGGTGAGGGAGGCCATGAATTGCCTGGCCGGGCCGGCGGGTTTTGTGGCCGGATAGAGGGCAGTGACATCCCGGGCACATTCAAGGGCTTTCTGGCTTTCGCCCACAAGGATGTAGATCCCGGCCGCGCCCCATAGCCCGCGGGCGGCGGCTTCGGATTCCGAGCCTGCGAACAGGCTCGGGTAGAGGTAAAAATCCAGCGCTTCGTTGTAGAGGCGGTGGCGTTCCGGAATCACATTGAGATCCTCCTCCCAGCGGGGATTGTCATCCAGAAGCTTGCGGAGCGAGGCGTCCGCGGCGGTGGCGAGGATGAATTTCGCCTCGATAAGGATTACGGGATTTTCCGTGAGCGTGGAAAGCTCCATCGCCTCCTTGATGGCATCCTTTGCATTTCCGGTGGCCACCATTGCGCGGAGGCGCCCCTGTTGCGCGGAGAGCTTGTCTGCCGGATCCCAGGCGCCCGATTCGACCCTTTTGTAGAGCTCAAGCGCACGCTGGGCCTGACCGGGCTGATCAGACCGGATCAGGAGGTCGCCGAGCAGGTTTGCAATCCGTGCCGCAGGGGAGCGGGGAACCGGGAGCCACGGCTGAGCCTGATTCCAGCGGGTTTCAATTTCCGGAATCTGCCGGACGGTGGCGGATTTTAGAAGAACCTCCAGGACAGGATCCGGTGCGAATTCCACGTAGTCCACATCCGCTCGCGGGACGGAAACCGATGCAAAAACCTGCGGGGCACCGGCGGGGGTTCCGGGGGGCGGGGGCAGGGGAACCTGGAGCCGGAAAAGGAGGTTGTCCAAACCAGACAAGCGGCCGACCCGCTTATCCCCGTTCTTCAAGAACAGCACATCCTGCGCAGGAAGGAGCGGCAGCGGCAGGAGAAGGAGAAAGAGTAAGCGCTTCATCCTTGAGGCTCCTCCTTGAGCGGACCGCCGAGCGAGTCCAGGCGGTCTTTAGCGAGCTTTGTTTCCGGGAAGGAGGCAAGATCCTCCTTGCCAGTGAGCTCCTGGTAGGTTTTGCGCGCGCTGGGAGTGTCCTTCAACTTCTCAAAGGCTTCGCCACTCCGGAGGTAAGCTTTGGCGACCCACTCGCCCCAGCGTCCATGCATGACGTAGATGCGCTGGAAGTAAGGCACGGCGAGCTCGGGTTTTCCTCCCGCCATATGGATTTCACCCGACCGGTAAAGCGCCTCCGCTTTTTCGCTCCCGCTGGAGAATTTGTTCGCCAGGACGGCCTCCAGCGCGGCGAGCGCTTTCTCCTTGTCTCCGCGTTTCTGGAGGATTTCCGCCTTGGCCAGCATCACGCGGCCGAACACCAGCGAGCCAAGGGTTTCCTTTTCAAAGCGATCGAACTTGTCGAGCGCCGCGCGCTCGTGACCGCGCTTCATTTCGAGGAAGCCGAGATTTGCAAGGGCCCGGTCCTTCTGGGGAGCGCGGGGATTCCATTTCACGAGATCGATCGACATCTGTTCCCCGGCTTTTTCCTCACCCGCCGCCAGCAAGGCTTCGGCAAAGTCGGCCAGCAGAAGCGGGTTCGTCGTCTGGACATCTGCATATTTCGCCGCTTCACAGAGGAGTTTGCGCGAGGACTCCGGATCGGATTTTTTGATGGCTGAGGCCCTGGCCCACAGCGCCCGCATAGCGAGCGTTTTGTTACCGGATTTTTCCGCATCCTCCTGAAGGTCCCGCAGGAGAGCCTGATATTGCGCAGGGCCCTGGTCCCCTTTGTAGAGCCTCGAGAGTGCCGGGAAGAGATCTTCAACAGAACTGATCGAAGGGTCATCCCCGTATTCCTTGATGGCATCCCAATAGATGTCCCGGGCTTTATCCGGTTTTTCCTGCTGCCGGTAGACCCAACCGATATTGAAGATGGCTTCAGCCACGCGCGGGCTCCGGGGGTTCTCCTTCTTGAAGTCCTGCATCTTGTCGAGGTAGCGGTCGTATTCCTCCATGAGCTTCAGCGCTTTTCCGGTTTTGAAAACCCCTTCTTCGTGGAACCTTGTGTCCGATTTCGGAATTCCCTTCAGAGCGGCAATTCCTTCCTCCATTTCACCATCGTTCATCAGGGCATCGCCGAGCAGGATGCGGGCCTCGCTGCCTTCCTCGTGCCCCGGATACGCCCGCATGAATGCGCGGAGCTCTTTGGTGCTGGTCTTGTAATCCTCGAGTTGTTGGGCGCAGTAGGCTTTGCGGAACGCCGCATTCCCCGCGTATTGGCCGTCCTTGTATTTCCGGAGATAGTCGTCCATCGCGGAGCGCGAGTTTTCGAACTGCTTGTCCAGCGAGTACCCCATGCCCCGCCAGTATGCGGCGGCTTCGGCCATCTCGTGGGACGGGTATTTCTTCCCGAACCTCTCGAATGTCTCGATAGCCTCCTTGTTCCTTTCGGCAAGAAGAAGTGTGAATCCCTTCATAAACAGCGCCCTGGGCGCAAAATCCGAATCCCCGTTCTGGATCCTGTCAAATATGGCGACCGACTCGTCGAAGTTCAGAGCTTTCTGCGCGGCGATCCCGGAAAGGTATTCGACCATGGGGAGGCTTTGGGACTCGGGGAACTTGGCGGCGAAGGCCTTCGAGGCTTCGAGAACCTTCGGCCAACGCTCGATTTCGAACCATGCCTGCACGAGGTTGACTGATGCCCGCTCGACAATTTTTCCGGCAGGCATCCGGTCGAGCATGTCCTCGAGAATCAAGGCGGATTCGCGATAGCGCTGCATGGCTTGATAGGCGGTCGCAAGACGCATACGCAGCGCGGCATCGAAGCTCTCGATTTTTTGAAAGTTCTCAATCTCCCGGGTCACTTTCTGGATCAGCTGGGCGAGCAGAAATTTCGTGTAAAGATCACCCTTTGGAGCCGCTTCGGCAGCCTGGAGTCTGCGCTGGAGATCCTCGAGTCGCGTCTGCTGGTGCTTGAGGAGGCGGTCCGATGTCCAGACCCGCTGGAGGCATTGAATAGCTTTGCGGTATTCTCCAGCTTCCAGCCAACGGTTTCCGAGCTCCAGGGTCAGGCTCTGGAAGGTGATGAGCTGGATGAGGGCGTCCATGCGCGGGAATTCCTCCTCGATGACCTTCATGGCGGCTTCGTTCTGGTTGTCCTCCAGAAGTGAATAGAGCTGCAGGATGACCGCCCGGGAGCGGTTTTCGGGAATCATGGCTGCCTTGATGCCCTCGTAGTATGCCGCTGCCTCCTTGTATTTCTCATCGAGGAGCCAGGCGGAACCGATCAGGATTTTTGCTTCTGGAATCTTGATCGCAGAAGGGTATTGCTGGATGTAGGCGGGGTTTTTTTCTGCCCCCGGCGGGAAAAGAGTCAGAAATTTTTCCAAGGCTTCGCGGGCTTCCGTGTAGTTCTTGTCCTCCAGGTTGGCGACTCCGAGCCAGAACTGAAGTTCCTGGAGTTCAGATGTTTGGAATGGCGGATGCTGGGCGAGCGCGATTTGAATCGCCTCGATCGCCCCGCCGAATTTTTTCATGTGAACGTGGCACATGGCGTGGCGGTAACGCATGTTCCGGATCGCTTCCGCCGCTTCCTTGGACTGGCCGAAATCGGTCAGGAACTTTGTATACATGTCCGCGGCCTCGGAGTATTTGCCATCGAGGTAAAGGCGCCCGGCACTGTCGAAGTATTCCTGTGCGGTCAACCCTTGAGGTTGGATGGCCGCCTGTGTCATGCTGCCGCGGGCGACCAGGAAAGCTGATACCGCCAGAATCCAGTTGATGAACGCGGAGTATTTCACAAAGAACACCAGTAGAGAGACACTTTTGGCTATATTTACCAAAAGCCCTTTGTGACAATTCCGTAACAGACAATCCGCAACATGCAGCCTCTAAGCAATAACTATGCCGTCCTGGAAGCGGGTATCAGCCGCTGGATGGCGACAGGCGGATCGGGGTTCGAGGACTGGATCCTGAAAGTTTACCGCTTTCAGCGGGAGAACAACCCGGTTTACAGCGGATTTTGCCAGGGTTTTCCCGCTCCCGCCCGCTGGCAGGACATTCCGGCCGTCCCGGTATCGGCCTTCAAATCCGCCGATCTCAGGTCCTTTCCCGAAGAATTAACCTGCCGGACTTTTGAGACGAGCGGAACAACCGGCGGTCGTCCCGGGAGGCATCACTTCTGCTCGCTTTCCCTGTATCTGCAGGCTTCGACGCGGGGGTGGATCTGGGCGGGCCTCCCGCCGGGCCCGCTTATTGCCATCGTCCCGCACGCGAGTGAGGCTCGCCATTCCTCGCTGAGCCAGATGGCATCATGGATCGGCTTGCGGGACCGGTTCTTTTTCAACAAAAGGGAGGAGCTCTTGCACGCACTTAAGACAGCGCCCAGATCGGTCATCTTTGGAACCGCGCTCGCCTTCCTCGACTTCTTTGAGTGGATGGGGGAACGGAAGATTGTCCTTCCTGCCGGCAGCGTTGCAGTGGAGACAGGCGGCTACAAGGGCACAGAGCGCGGGATGCCGAAGAGCGAGCTCTACAGGCTTTTCCAGGAGCGGCTTGGGCTCCCGCCGAAACTCGTGTGGAATGAATACGGAATGACCGAACTGAGTTCCCAGTTTTATACAAGCGGTCTTGGCAGACCCCATCTTTCGCCGCCCTGGGCAAGAGGTCTTGTTGTCGACCCGTCCACCGGCAGCGAGGTGAATGAGGGGGGAACCGGGGTCCTCCGGCTGTTTGATGTGGCGAACCTTGGCTCTGTCTGCGCGATTCAAACCCGGGATCTGGCGATCAGGCGGGGCACGGATTTCGAGTTGATCGGCCGCGATCCCTCCGCTCTTCCACGCGGGTGTTCACTCATGGCGGATGAGCTTCTCACATGAGCACCGCTGAACGTGCGGAGGTTCTTGCCAGGGCTGCTTCGCACTTCCCTGAGCTGTGTCCGCCGACGGCGAGGGAGCTTCTGGAGTGCGTAAGATTGGAGCTCGGGCACGAAGGTATTCTCGATGGCTTCCAGTTGTATGGCTCCCATCTCTCGATGGCGATCGCTCCGGAGACCATCCTGCATATTCTCAGCGGAAACACCCCGCATGCAGCCTTTCAAACAATTTTGCGCGGGCTTCTTCTTGGATCCCACAATCTCGTGAAGTTTCCCTCCTGCGGTCTCGGAAAGATCGGGGAATTTTCGGAGCTGCTTCCGCCCGTGCTGGCTGGCAAGCTCGAGTGTTCACAGCAGATCGAGGCCGGTTGGATGGAGCGTGCCGGGGCCTGGGTGGTGTTCGGCAGCGATGCAACCGTCGCGGAACTGCGCGCTAAATGCCCCCCCGGTGTTCCATTCCAAAGCCATGGCCACAAGCTCAGCCTGGGCGTCGTTCTGGCCGATCCGGATCTGAAATCCTGCTCGCTCGCAGCCCGTGATGTGTCGCTTTTCGAGCAATTGGGCTGCCTGTCCCCACACGTCATTTATGTGCAGGGCGATGCCGTCAAATATGCTGCAGGCCTCGCCCTCGAGATGGAAAATTTCAGAATCTCGCATCCTGCGCCCACCCTGCCCACCGCTGTCATGGCGGAGATTGCCAACGCCCGGGCGGACTGGGAGTTCCGAGCCTCGCTCGACAGCACCATCAAATTATGGAAAGGGGATGGATGGACAGTGGTGCTCGAGAGCACTGATGAATTTCCGGTTTCGCCGCTGCACAGGTTCGTCTTCGTCAAGCCGCTGCCTCTGGATTTTCCTTCCTGCATTGGGAAAATTGCCGCCCATTTTGGAGGTCTTGCCATCTGGCCGGCCACCCCTGAGAATGCATTGCGATTTTTACGGGCCGGATTTTCCCGGATCTGCGCGATGGGACGCATGCAGGATACCCCGATGACCTGGCATGCCGATTCCCGACAAAATCTCGCTTCTCTTGTGCGATGGGTTGATTTCCAGCCGTAAGTTTGCTAGCAAGGGCTCCGCATGCCAAAAGATGACTGTGTCACAAGCGAGGGGGTCGTGGTGGATGTGCTGCCCGGAACCATGTTCCGCGTGAAGCTCCCGAATGGTCATGTTGTGCTCTCGCACATCTCGGGAAAGATGCGGAAAAATTTCATCCGGATTGTTCCCGGAGACCGGGTGACAGTGGAGCTTTCTCCGTATGATCTGAGTAAGGCGAGGATCACATTCCGCGAGTCCGAGGCTCCTCCAAGGCCCCAGTGAACGGCCGGGGCTGGGTGCCCCTGTTCCAGGAAATTATTCAGATTGCCCGCCCAGCCGCATACGCGCTCGCCCATGCCCACTGGAAGTTGTAGCCGCCCAGCCACCCGGTGACATCGACAACCTCCCCGATAAAGTAAAGCCCGCGCACAGACCGGGATTCCATGGTTTTTGATGACAGCCCGGACGTATCGACTCCTCCCAGTGTGACCTCCGCTTTTGCGTAACCTTCGGTGCCCGAAAATGCCACCGGCCAGTTGTGGACGAGTTGCAGGAATTCCCGCCGTTCCCTGTCGGACCAGTGCGGCAGGGGCTTTTGCGGAGCGTGCAGCGAACACCAGGCATCAGCGAACCGCCGTGGCCAGAACTCGGAAAGAAGAGCCTGTGCACTCGTGCTTCCAGGACGGAAGGAGAATGTCTTTCCCGGCAGAAGGTCAAAAGCCGGCGCATCCCCACTGTTCCAGTAGGATGATATTTGCAGGATGGCCGGCCCGCTGAAGCCGCGGTGGGTGACCAGAAGCGCCTCTTCAAAAGCAGTGCCCGATGTCTTCACCCGCACAGGGAGCGCCGCCCCGCTGACCGGTCCGAAGACGCGGAGTTCCGGATCCCGCAGGGTCAAGGGCACAAGTCCCGGGCGCAGCGCGGTGACGCCCATTCCGAACTGCCTGGCGATCCGGTAGCCGAAATCGCTTGCGCCGAGCTTGGGAAATGAGAGGCCTCCTGTCGCAATGACGAGCGCATCGCACTCAAGGGCGCCCCTGCTGGTCTGGAGGAAAAATCCCTGCCGGACCTCATCCACGCGGCAGCCGGAGCGGATCTCAACCCGGGCATCCGCACACTCGCGCAGCATCATCGAAATGATCTCCCGCGAGGATCCGTCGCAGAACTGCTGCCCCAGCTTTTTTTCGTGGTATGCGATGCCATGCTTTTCCAAAAGGGCGATGAAGTCCCATGGTGAAAAGCCGGCGAGTGCGGACCGGCAGAAGGCCGGATTTCCCGAAAGGTAATTCTCCGGCCCGGCGTGGATGTTGGTGAAATTGCACCTTCCCCCTCCTGAGATTTTTATTTTTTCTCCTACGCTCCCGTTGTGATCGAGGACGAGCACTCTGCGTCCCCGCTGTCCGGCTGTGATCGCGCAAAAAAGTCCTGCCGCCCCGCCCCCGACGATGATGGCATCATATTTCATCGTCTGGCAATCCCTCCGGAATGAGGGCTATTTCTCGATCACCTTGACGTCGTCGATGTAAAGAGTTCCGCCGTTCTGGCCCGGGCTCAAGGTGAAAAGGATCGATGTCGACCAGCCTGTGACGTGCGTGAGCGCCTCGATGAGATTTTTGTCCTCGAATTTTGGTGTGAATTCCTTTTTCACCTCCGTCCATCCCGAACCGGCCGTGAATGGAATGACCTCAACCTTCCATTCCTGGGCTTCGTTCTTTGTTACCTTTGCAGTTCCCCGGTCACCACGTTCAATTTTTGCTTCGCTCAGCTTTTTGTAGCCATGGTAAAAGATGGCGACGGAGGCATCGTTGACTTTGCTGCCCTTGACCTTCATCGAGAAGACATAGGTGGTTCCTGTTTTAAGCGGGCTGCGTCCGGATTGGCTGGTGACGAAACAGTTCGCTGGAGCGTCCGTCCTGATCTCGTATCCCTCATACCAGTTGCGTTTCTTCCACCCAGCGCCGGCTGCCGGACTGTATTGTGTGGGCACTGGCATGATGGTGTTTGGGCTGGGGGCATAGCCGGCCTTCAGGCAGGCGAGCCCCTCGGCCGGCTTGGCTTCGGGATCGTCGGATTCTTTGACCACCGAGAAAAATCCGTAAAAATTCCCCCGGTCCAGACCAAAGTTGCATTCCCAGCCGGAGGGAGAATTGAACGCCGGAGTTCCGGCATCGCCTTTGAGTTCCACCGGTATTGCGAATTTTGGTTCCGTCTTGCTTCCCGTGTTCAGGGACATCGCGATTTTTCCGTTGCTCTTTCCGAAGATGAGATCGAAAAGGCCATCTCCATTCATGTCTGCGGCGGCAATCGTGGCAATGCCACCAACCGAAAGCAGGCCGGTCGAGATTTTGGCGGCATCCATCGGGTCCTTCCCCGCTGTAGCGGGCTTGACTCCCCCGATTGGAAGGAAGGAGTCGAAGGGAATAGTTTCCCCTGCTTTCCACTGCTTGCCGGGATGCAGGTAGATCGCCACTTTTCCCGTCCGCTCTGTGACGAGAAGGTCCTGGTTGCCATCGCCGTTGTAGTCGACAATGCAGGGGGTGAGCTGTTCAAGGCCCATGCCATATGCGAGGACGCTGCGATAGCTCTCCTCGAACACGGGCCTGCCCCCCGAACCTTGGTTCAAGAGCAGATGAATGCTGTTCGCGGAGTAGGAACCTTCTCCGACGAGAAGGTCGTCTTTGCCATCCTTGTTCCAGTCCCAGACCGCTGGCGCAAACACATTGCCCCATTTCTTCAGCGAGTCCTTCATTGTGGGAATGATCACAGAGGCGAGGTTGGATGGCTGGCGGTAATCCGGCCTGGCGCCTGAGCCGGAATTGGGGATGAGCATGATCTCACCGAGGTAGTTTCCAATAACGAGATCTTTTTTCCCGGAACGGGTGAGATCCGCGAGGTGGATTCTCTGACCCTGCCGTGCATTCTCATCTTTCAGCCCCTGCAGCGTGGGATCGATCGTCGGGTTGATCCGGGAGAGAAAGAGGTTCGACATCTCGCCCACCGTGAACTTCGGTTCGGTTTTTGTGCCTGCGTTGAAAAAGACGCGCATGTATCCCAGCACATCCATTGCCGCAATGTCCATCTGTCCATCGCCGTTCAAGTCTGCGACCGAGACCGATACCGGCATGCTGGTATCCGCAATCGTTCCACTTGTCGTCAGGATCGGTAGAGCGCCCCGTTCGCCTGCGAGGGAGCCGGTGGAGTCGACCCCGTCCCAGATGTTGTCGCGACGGAATCCCGTCTCGAAGCCGGGATTTCCAATCATGTTTTTCGGTGGCCCTGCCGGCGGGGCGGGAGGCGGGGCCGGAGCTTGAGCAAATAATGTCACGGTGAAAACCAGACATCCGGCTTGGGCAAGGAGGGAAAACAGGGAAATACGCATGCGAAGAACCACAATCATATGAATGGTCCGGGCAATGAAATCAATCCAAACCCACACGAAAAGATCCGTTTTACTTCCTGCGCTGGAAATCCGCCACCGCGCGATCCATCTCGCGTGTGGCCACGCGCTTCTTCAAGTCCGATCGCTTGTCTCCGGCGTCCTTGCCCTTGCCGAGGCCAAGTTCGATTTTGACCCGACCTTGTTTCCAATACATCGAAAGCGCGACGACGGTCCGTCCGGATCGCTCGATTTCGCCAACGAGCGTGTCGATCTCTGATCGGTGAAGGAGGAGCCGGCGGACACGTTTTGACTCGTGCTGCTCGTGGCTGGCCCGCTCGTAAGGCTGGATGCTTGCCTCGTAAAGGCAGAGGTCTCTTCCGTTCAACCGCGCGAATGCCCCTTGCAGCGAAACCAGGCCCAACCGGATGGACTTGACCTCGGTTCCCTTCAGTTCCACCCCGGCTTCAAAACGCTCCAGAATATGATAATCCCGGAGTGCCTTCCGGTTTGTCGTGATCTCTGCGGCCATGGGATCCCGGGAGCTTCCCGGGCGATAGTTACGCTGCGGACTTGGGAGCGACCGCGAGCTTCCCCTTGGCGATCTCCAGCAAAGCGATGTCAGCCAATCCCATGCGGAATTCTGCTTCGACCATCGGACGGCTTCCCGCCGTGAGCTGGCGGACCCGCCGGGAGACCGCATTGATGAGAACCTGGGGTTCAGTGATGACTTTGGCGGCGTCTTCGAGGAGTTGTGCGTTCATGAAAATGGTATCGGGGAAGCCGGTTTTCAGCCTCCTGCGGGACGAAGAGCATAGGTTGACCTGTCTCCCTGTCAAATAATTTCTATTTTTTCTTTGACATGCCGGTTTCGTCCGTTAATTTAACCGGCTCCCGACATCCCGTCGGAAGAACCACCAACGCAGGAGACCTCATCCGGTCGCTCGCACTGCAAAAATACCATGCAAAAAAAACGAAGCAAACGTTACCGGGCCGCCGCTGAAAAAGTCGACGGCAGCAAAAAATACCAACTTCTGGAGGCGGTCAAGACTCTCAAGACGCTTCCCCCGACAAAGTTCGACCAGACTGTTACTCTCTCGTTCAAGCTGGGCGTCGATCCCAAGCAGAGCGACCAGATGGTCCGCGGCACCTGCCCGCTGCCAAACGGCAGCGGAAAAAATGTCCGGGTTCTTGTCTTCGCCACCGGGCATGCTGCCGAGATCGCCAAAGAAGCCGGCGCGGAATTCGTCGGATTCGAGGATCTCATCAAAAAGGTGACCGGAGGGTTCTCCGATTTCGACGTCGCAATCGCCACCCCATCGGCAATGGCGGAAGTCCGGAAGCTCGGCAAAGTCCTAGGGCCCCGCGGCCTGATGCCGAATCCCAAAACCGGGACCGTGACCGACGACACCGCCAAGGCCGTCAAGGAAGTCAAGGCCGGCCGCGTGGAATTCAAGCTCGACAAAAACGGCAATGTCGCTGTTCCGGTCGGTAAATTCTCTTTTGACGATCAGGCCCTCCTTGAGAACGGCGCCGCCGTTATCGATGCCGTTGTAAAGGCCCGCCCCGCCACGGCCAAGGGCTCATTCGTCGAAACGATCACTCTCAGTGCCACCATGACCCCGGGCGTGTCGGTCGACCCGTCTCCCTACCTGAAAAACTAAATCCCATGAGACCCGAGAAAACTCTGATCGTCGCGGATGTCCGCGAAAAACTGAAAGCCTCGCCGTATTTGCTGGTGGTCGACTACACCGGAATGAAGGTCCCGCATTTCGAAGAACTCCGCACCCGCCTCACCGGCGCTGGAGCCCGCCTCAGCGTCGTGCGCAATACCTTTTTGAAAATTGCCGCGCAGGATCTCAAAATGCCGGAGCTCGAAGGTTCGCTCACCGGCCAGACCGCCATGGTCACCGGCGAGTCCGACATCTGCGCCGCGGCGAAGATCCTCAAGACCTTCCACGCCGAATTCCAGAAGCCCGTCGTGCGCGGAGGCGTTCTCGACAATGCCCCGTTGAATTCCGGACAGGTCGCCGAACTCGCCGACCTTCCGAGCAAGGAAGTCCTGCAGGCCAAGCTCCTCGGCCTCCTGCAGACCCCGGCCACACAGCTTGTCCGTATCCTCAACGAGCCCGGCGCATGCCTGGCCCGTGTCCTCCAGGCGAAAGCCGACGCGGCAGGAGGGGCGGCCTGACAATTTTGCCCGGTGTTTTCGAAGCCGCACCGGACAAACAACAAAAAACCAAAACCGGTTCCTCGTCGGTCAGACGGCTGTCTGGCTCAAATGCCCTGAGGCTTCCGGGCGCGACGACACCACAAAGAAAAAAATAAAATGGCAGACACACAAGCACTCGTAGACCAGCTCAGCGGACTCACCGTTCTGGAGATCGCCGGACTGGTTAAACAACTCGAAGAAAAATGGGGCGTCAGCGCCGCAGCACCGGTCGCAGTAGCCGCAGCAGGCGCCGCCGGAGCCGCAGCCGCACCGGTTGAGGAAAAGACCGCGTTTGACGTCATCCTCGTCGAAGCCGGCGGAAACAAAATCGCCGTCATCAAAGAGGTTCGCGCCGCCGTGGCCGGTCTCGGCCTCGCCGAAGCCAAAGCCCTCGTCGAGAGCGCTCCCAAATCCCTCAAAGAGGGTGTGACCAAGGAAGAAGCGGAAGAGATCAAGAAAAAGATCGAAGCCGCCGGCGCCAAAGTCGAAATCAAGTAACCCCGCTCATCAACCCCGCAGAGAGATCTCGAAAAAAAGTCTTGATCTCTCTGCGGATCCCTTTAAATTCTTACCTCCGCTGGAAGCCAAGGTTCTGTTATCCGATCAAATCTGCCCGAGTAATCAACAATCCGTCAACAGACGGGTGGGGGAATCCCTGCCTGCCTGCACGGATGTTTTGCATTCCGACATTTTGACCGGATTTCTGATCCGATAAACGCTGGTTGGCACGCCAACAATTCACCGGAAAAGCCACTCGAATCCACCATGTCTGAACGTATCCATTTCGGCAAATTGCAGGAGGCCATCGAGCCGCCAAATCTCATTGAGCTCCAGATCAACTCGTATAACGAGTTTTTCCAGAAGGACACCCAGGTGGCCAAGCGCCGGAATATCGGCCTTCAGGCGGTTTTCCGGGAGTTCTTTCCGATCTTCGGATTCGAGGACAAGTCCTCTCTCGATTTTGTAAGCTACGAATTGGGGGATCCCAAGCTTTCGGCTCTGGACTCCCAGCGCGAGGGCCAGACCTTCAGCGCCCCGCTTTACGTCACTTTCCGCTACAAAGACGAGCGCTGCACAAAGGAAGAGAAAGTTTACATGGGCGAACTGCCCCTGATGACCCCGCAGGGGACATTTGTCATCAACGGCGCTGAGCGCGTCGTTGTCTCCCAGCTCCACCGGTCTCCGGGCATTTGTTTTGAGACCTCGATCCACACGAACGGAAAAATCCTCCACGGATTCCGGATTATTCCTGATCGCGGTTCCTGGATTGAAGTCCAGTTTGACACGAGCGATCTCCTCTACGTTTACCTCGACCGCCGCAAGCGCCGCCGGAAATTCCTCGCAACCACGTTCCTCCGCGCTCTCGGTCATCCTTCCGATGAGGACATCATCAAGTTGTTCTACACCATCCAGGACCTCAAGCTCAGCGAGAAGCTCGAAGAGGATGAGATCAGCACGAAAGTTCTGATCGCTGACATCCGGGACGGGGAAATCACCGTTGCCCGCGCTTTCGAGCCGCTGAACGCCGCCACCGTCCGCCAGCTCATCGGACTCGGCCACAAGACAGTCAAGGTGGTTGACACGAAGGACGATGACACGATCATCAAATCCCTCAAGAAGGATCCCGCCCACGACGAGGATGAGGCCCTGAAGGATATTTACCGCAAGCTGCGCCCCGGCGACCCGCCGACCGTGCAGAATGCCCGCGGAATGCTCAAGCGCCTGTTCTTCGACTCCAAGCGCTACGATCTCGGCCGTGTCGGCCGGCACAAAATCAACCAGAAGCTCGGCCTCAAGGTCAACGAGGACGAGAGGATTCTCACCAAGGAAGACTTTATCGCCGCGATGAAGTATCTCGTCCAGCTGCGTGGGGGCGAAGGGATGACCGACGATATCGATCATCTCGGAAGCCGCCGCGTCCGCACTGTCGGGGAACTTCTTGCCAACCAGTGCCGCGTCGGACTGGCCCGCACCGAGCGCCTCGTCCGCGAGCGGATGACCTTGTTCGATGCCAACGTCGACCAGATCACGCCGCAGAAGCTGATCAATCCAAAATCGTTGAGCGCGGTCGTCCGGGACTTTTTCGGACGCAGCCAGCTCAGCCAGTTCATGGATCAGACGAATCCGCTTTCGGAGCTTACCCACAAGCGCCGGCTTTCCGCCCTTGGGCCAGGAGGCCTCAGCCGCGACCGTGCCGGATTCGAAGTGCGCGACGTTCATCCTTCGCACTACGGCCGCATCTGCCCGATCGAGACGCCTGAAGGTCCGAACATCGGTCTCATCAGCTCGCTCAGCACGTTCGCACGGATCAATGAGTTCGGTTTCATCGAAACCCCATACCGCAAGGTGAGCAATGCCCGGGTGACCGACGAGGTCGAATATCTCAGCGGCGACCGCGACGAGAATTTCTACATCGCCCAGGCGAATTCCGTTGTCGACAGCCACAGCAAGTTGACAGGCGAGAAGGTATCCGCCCGTTACCGGGGGGATTTCGTCGAAGTGGAGCCTGCGCAGATCCAATATATGGACGTTTCACCCAAGCAGCTCGTTTCCGTTGCTGCAGGGTTGATTCCGTTCCTGGAACATGATGACGCCAACCGCGCTCTCATGGGATCGAACATGCAGCGCCAGGGTGTTCCTTTGCTGGTTTCCGAAGCCCCGCTGGTCGGAACTGGTCTCGAGGGACGCGTGGCACGCGATTCGCGCGCTGTTGTTTGTGCGGAAGCCTCCGGAAAGGTTGCGTCTGTTACGGCGACTCACATCGTCATCACAAAGGACGGACAGCTTCCCGAGGGGAAGAAAAAGATCAAGAACGATCCGGAAAACGGCGTTCTCGTCTATGAGCTGCGCAAGTTCATGCGGTCGAACGCGAGCACCTGTATCAACCAGAAGGCCATCGTCCACAAAGGCCAGTCCATCAAGAAGGGCGAGGTCATCGCCGACGGGCCGAACACCGAGAAGGGCGAGCTCGCCCTTGGAAGAAATGTCCTCGTGGCGTTCATGCCGTGGAATGGATACAACTTCGAGGACGCGATCCTTATCTCCGAGCGGGTTGTCAAGGAGGACATCTACACATCGATTCACATCGATGAGTTCGAAATCGGTGCCCGTGATACAAAGCTCGGACCTGAGGAAATCACACGCGATATCCCCAACGTCAGCGAGGAATCCCTGCAGAACCTCGGAGCTGACGGCGTCATCCGCATCGGTGCCGAAGTCAAGCCAGGCGATATTCTTGTTGGAAAAATCACCCCGAAGAGCGAGACCGAGCTGGCTCCCGAAGAGCGCCTCCTCCGCGCGATTTTCGGTGAAAAAGCCGCCGATGTCAAAGACACCTCGCTCACGGTTCCATCCGGAACCTACGGCATCGTCATGGACGTCAAGGTCTCCGCGAAGAAGGAAGTCACGCGCACAAAGATGACCCCTGCGGAATCGAAGCGCCAGCAGAAGATGATCCTCGAGGACTACAAGAAGCGCAAAGACGACCTGCACGAGCAGCTCACCGCTTCGCTCTCGAATATTCTGCTCAACGAGAAGATCCCTCTTGATGTGGTCAACGCGCAGACCGGCGAAATCATCATCCCGGCGAACCGCAAGATCACGAAGCAGCTCCTGCGCAAGCTCGCGGCTGTTTACAATCACGTCGAGATCGATCCGAGCCCGATCCGGAACAAGATCAACGAGATCATCGGCCAGTTCGAACACAAGTTTGTCGACCTCGACAATGAGCGCGACCAGAACCTCGGCCGCATCGAAAGCGGGGACGATGTCGATCCCGGCATCATCAAGCAGGTCAAGGTCTACATCGCCAGCAAACGCAAGCTCAGCGTCGGTGACAAGATGGCCGGCCGCCACGGAAACAAGGGCGTCGTCGCCAAGATTGTTCCCGAGGAGGACATGCCGTTCCTGGCAGATGGAACCCCTGTCGACATCGTGCTCAACCCGCTCGGCGTGCCAAGCCGCATGAACGTCGGTCAAGTGCTCGAAACCCACCTCGGCGTCGCTGCAAAAGCCCTCGGCTTCAAGGTCGCCACGCCTGTCTTCGACGGCATTCCGGAAACCAAAATCCGCGAATTCCTCAAGGAGGCGAGAACCAAGGAAGGGTTCACATGGACCAACGAGAACGGCAAATCCACCGTCTATGACGGCCGCACCGGTGAAGCCTTCGACCAGCAGGTCGTCGTCGGCTACATCTACATGCTGAAGCTCGGGCACCTTGTCGCGGACAAGATCCACGCCCGTGCCGTCGGACCTTACAGCCTCGTCACCCAGCAACCGCTCGGCGGCAAGGCCCAATACGGCGGCCAGCGTTTCGGAGAGATGGAGGTCTGGGCGCTCGAAGCCTACGGGGCCGCCTACACGCTCCAGGAGCTCCTCACCGTCAAGTCCGACGATGTCGCCGGTCGCACCCGGATCTACGAGAGCATTGTCAAGGGTGACAATTCCCTCGAAGCCGGAACGCCCGAGTCGTTCAACGTCCTCATCAAAGAAATGCAGGGCCTCGGTCTTGATGTTCGAGTCGGCGGGAAAAACCCCGCTCTCGGAGAGTCCGCCGCCTAATCCACCGCAACTGAATAAAGAATCGATTCCATGAAAGAGGTTAATTTCCGCGAAGCATTTGGAGAACAGAAACCGGTCGGATTTGATGAGGTGGCAATCACTGTCTCCTCGCCAGACGCCATGCGCAGTTGGAGCAAGGGGGAGGTCAAGAACCCCGAGACCATCAACTACCGCACATTCAAACCCGAGAAGGGCGGCCTCTTCTGCGAGCGCATTTTCGGTCCGACCCGCGATTGGGAATGCTCGTGCGGAAAATACAAACGCATCAAGCACAAGGGCGTGATCTGCGATCGCTGCGGCGTCGAGGTCACCCTGTCACGCGTCCGCCGCGAGCGCATGGGGCACATCGATCTGGCTGTCCCGGTCTCGCACATCTGGTTCTACAAGTGTATGCCTTCGCGCATCGGCCTGATGCTCGACATGACATCCCGCCAGCTCGAGCGCGTCATCTATTACGAGGATTACATCGTGACCGATCCGGGCAGCACGCCGCTCCAGCGGTGCCAGCTCCTGACCGAAGCCGAATACCGGGAGGCCGAGGACCAGTATGGAGATTCCTTCACGGCCGGCATGGGTGCCGAGGCGATCAGAAAGCTCCTCGAGCAGACCGATCTTGCCAAACTGAATGACGAGATCGAGGTAGCCATGGTCTCGACCCGCAGCAAGCAGCTTCGCAAGAAGCTCGCCAAGCGCCTCAAGCTGGTGCAGGGCTTCGCCACCTCGAGGACCCGTCCGGAATGGATGATCCTCAATGTGCTGCCGGTCATTCCTCCGGATCTCCGCCCGCTCGTGCCTCTCGAAGGCGGACGTTTCGCGACATCCGATCTCAACGATCTGTATCGCCGCGTGATCAACCGGAACAACCGGCTTCGCACGCTTCTCCAACTCAAGACCCCGGAGGTCATCATCCGCAATGAAAAGCGGATGCTCCAGGAATCCGTGGATGCGCTCTTCGACAACGGCCGTCACGGCCGCGCCGTCACCGGGGCTGCCAACCGCCCGCTCAAATCCCTCAGCGACATGCTCAAGGGCAAGGGCGGCCGCTTCCGTCAGAACCTTCTGGGCAAGCGCGTCGATTACTCCGGCCGCTCGGTCATCGTCATCGGGCCGGAACTCAAGCTCAACCAGTGCGGGTTGCCGAAGAAAATGGCGCTCGTCCTTTTCGAGCCTTTCATCATCCGCCGCCTCAAAGAGCAAGGCCACGTCCACACCGTCCGCAGCGCGAAGAAGCTCATCGAGCGCCAGACTCCTGAAGTCTGGGACATCCTTGAGGAGGTCACAAAAGGCCACCCGGTTCTCCTGAACCGCGCCCCGACGCTTCACCGTCTTTCGATCCAGGCATTCGAGCCTCTCCTCATCGAAGGCGAGGCGATCCGGATCCATCCGCTCGTCTGTACCGCCTACAACGCGGACTTCGACGGCGATCAGATGGCCGTTCACGTCCCGCTCTCGGTCGAGGCCCAGATGGAAGCCCGCATGCTCATGCTGGCGACGAACAACATCTTTTCGCCATCCAGCGGCAAGCCGATCACGAACCCATCCCAGGATATTCCGCTCGGATGCTACTACCTCACGCAGAAGCCCCGCGGCGAAGATGCGAACAAGGATAAGCGCATGCCGCTGTTTGCGAACGCCGATGAGGTCGAACTCGCCATCTCTGAGGGATCTGTCCGGACCCACACAAGAATCCGGTTTAAAAATCCGGACTTCGATCGCACGACCATCTATGGCGATCCGACGAAAAAAATCCTTGAGACCACCGCAGGCAGGGTTGTCTTCAACCAGATTTGGCCTGCGGACCTGGGATTCTACAACAAGGTTTGCGGCAAGAAGCAGCTCTCGGATGTCATCTGGCGCTGCTATAAGATCGCCGGACAGCAGAAAACCGTCGAGACCCTGGACCTTCTGAAGGAACTCGGATTCCGCGAAGCCACCAAGGCGGGAATTTCCATCGGTATCACCGACATGATCATCCCGCCGGAGAAAATTCAGCTCCTCGAGAAGGCCTATCGCGAGGTTGCCGAGGTTCAGAAACAATACCTCCGCGGAATTATCACCGACGGCGAGCGCAAGAACAAGGTGCAGGATATCTGGACCCACACAGGTGAAGAGGTCGCCAACGCGCTCTTCCGCACGCTCGATCACAACGACGGCCGCCGCGAGATGAACCCCGTGTTCATGATGGTGGATTCCGGCGCACGTGGAAACCGCACCCAAATCAAGCAGCTTGCAGGAATGCGCGGCCTCATGGCCAAGCCATCCGGCGAGATCATCGAGCAGCCGATCACCGCGAATTTCCGCGAAGGTCTCTCGGTGCTGGAATATTTCATCTCGACCCACGGCGCCCGCAAGGGCCTCGCGGACACCGCGCTCAAGACCGCGGACTCCGGCTATCTCACCCGCAAGCTCGTGGATGCCGCTCAGGACGTGATCATCACTATCGAGGACTGCCACACCGCGAATGGAATTGCTGTCCGTCCGATCTATGAGGGGGACGAAGAGGTTGTCAGCCTCTCCACCCGCATCATCGGCCGCGCAAGCTGCGAGACCGTCAAGGATCCGGTGACCAGCACGACCATCCTCAAGTCGAACCAGCTCATCGACGAAGAAACTGCAGCCGCCCTGGAGAAGATCGGGCACGAGCAGCTCAAGATCCGCTCGGCTCTCACCTGCGAGGCCAAGCGCGGAATCTGCGCGAAGTGCTACGGCCGGAATCTTTCCACCGGCAACATGATCAAGCTCGGCGAAGCAGTCGGCATCATCGCCGCG